>PIVT01000018.1 GCA_003353845.1 Pseudomonadota bacterium
AGGGATTTCGCGCCATGCCCTTCAGCCAAATCCCTTGTCCCCTCTCCCCCTTCTCCCGTCGCCCTCTCTCCCCGTCCCCACGCCAGTCATTCTCAAAGTTTTATCAAGATCGCCTGGGTTTAGATAAGCGCTTGCTTTCTTATGTTGTGAGAAGATCCTCGAGTTGCTCGGGTGGGTTCTGTTCGATCTCCAGCCACTGATCTTCCGTAATCTCCTCGAAATAGCGGCAGAGCGCGTCCTGTGGATTGATGGCGCCATGGCGTTTTGCGATGTCGATGATTTGATGAATCTGATGCAGATAGGTCTCGGTGATGTTCTCGCCCTGTTGGGTCGATGCTGCTTCGGAGTCGAGGTAGCCGATGCCACAAGTGGATAACGCGATGTCGCTCGAAACGCAGGCCTGTAGGAGTTCGATCTGATACGGGAAGGTATAGCTCTGGATGTCGTCCAGGATGCGCGCCAGCGCACCGGCCTCGAAAGCCTTGAAGGCGCGATTCGTATCGATGACGAGCTTGGCCAACTCGGGGAGGAAGTGTTGCCAGATGGCGATGAAGAATTGTCCGCGGGTGTTACGCGTGCCGCCGATCCACGCTACTGAATCCTCTTCGCGGCGAGATCCAGCCACCGCGCTCGCCTTGCCCTCAAGGATGTCCCGAATGAGCAGGCCGAGTTGCGCGGGGTGGATGGAGAGGTCCGCGTCATTGTCCACCAAGATGTGCAGCCCCTCTACCTCGTCATGGACGCAGGTGCGCATGCCGTAGAGCAGCGAGCCCCCCTTGACGCTGCGCCGCGCTCCATCTTTGTGCGTCAGACCTGGGGGCAGGGCGGGGTCGGAGGTATCGATGGCCTCTCCAAGAAAAAGCACGCGGTACTTAGCGCGCTCTGCTCCTTCGGCGAGCGAGTTGAGGATCGCCTCAGCCATCTCACCTGATTTGTCGGGGCATTCGTCATCGATGACGACGAAGCGGGCTTGGAAGTTCGGATTCAAACTTTCTAACTCGCGGAGTGCCTCGATTTTCGTACGGATGGAGTCTTCACCGTGGGGATGTTCCGCACGGGATTGCATTCGGCCCGTCTCCTTGTAGACGGGGTTCAAGAGGGTGAGGGTGACGGGTGTCTCAAGCTCACGGATGATGCGACGTGACTCGGCGACCTTGAGAGCGAGGCGCAGGCCCATGGCGCGGTTCGAATCGACTCCTGCACGAATCGCTTCATCGAGCGCCGCGTAACTTTTCGCCTGATCCAGATACCAAGCCTCAACCTCGCAAAGATAATCCGTGAACTCCGAACGCACGGCATCATAAGCCTCCGTGAGTGTGGGCGAGCGATCTGCGAGGATGTCGAAGGATGTCATGCCGCACCTTTCGTAAATAGGGTCGGGCGAGGGGACAAGGAATGCTGCTGAAGGGCATGGCGCAGAATTCCTTGTCCCCTCGCCCACCCTGCAATGACTATGGCTAAATACGTGATGCTCATCCTACTGGAAGGCCCTATGGAGCGCCCTAAGGCTGCAATGTCCAGTGAAACCCGCGTTCCCAAAAAAGAGCAGCGAAGGCACGAGGGGCGGGGGCAAGAGATTATGCGCCATGCCCTTCAGCAGAATCTCTTGCCCCCGCCCCTCGCGCCCAATCGTCATTCTCGAAGCTTGATATACAACTCCCCATTGCGAACTTGGAGATCATCGACGCCGTCGGCGAAGGCTTTCCAGAATCCGCTATCACCGAACTCGTTGACCAGGTCGACATTCTTCAGGTTTCCGAGCCAGGCGTTGGGAATCGGTACGCCCATTATGCTGACACCCTTGAGGGAAACCACTGGCTTGCGTGATTTATCCAGTCGCACTTCCAGTCCTGCACTCACTCGTAAGATTTGTCCGGGCATCACTGGGAAATCCTCTGGGATCGGGATTAAGATTTTGGCGCTGGCCAGGTCCTTGGAAAAATCGATGGCCACGCGGCGGGCGAGGTCGGGGTTGCTGGCGATCAAGGCGTTGACCTCCTTCTCACTCAGCCGGACTTTGCGATCTTTGTCGGACTCTTTGTACGCCTCGGGCTTCAGCACTTCAGCTTTGCCTGTCTTTGAGGAATCCGATTCTCGCTGCCACCCGAGCAGGCGCAACTTCTGGTCCAGGTGTTGTTCTTCCTTGGCGCTAAGTGTCACTGGCTTGAACTCGGACGGGAAGACATAGGTGCGCAGCACAATGAACGTGACGCCCGCAGTCAACAAGATGGCCGCCAGAACAATCAGCGTAAGTTGTTTTCCAGAAAAACCAGACTTGCCTGGGTTGGTTGGCGCTGTATTTGTGTTGGGTTCAGTCACTTCTACACCTTTGACGGGTCTGCAATGACAATGGCTATCATCGCTCTGCCCATGCTACTGAAAGGCTCCTTGGAGCGCACTGAGGTTGCCATGGGAAACCTTGGATGCAAGGATTAGAAAACACTGCAGAAGGAGCCTCGCCCTTGGCCACTCATGATTCGCAACGCTCACCGCTCCTTTCGGGCGTACTTCTCCTTACTCTCCCGTTCCTCATGAGTTGCCAGAGCCTCTACTACGGCTCGATGGAAAAGGTGGGCGTCCACAAGCGCGACATCATGGTCTCTCGTGTGGAGAAAGCCCGTGACGCACAGGGCGAGGCGCAGGAACAATTTCAATCGGCCTTAGAGCAGTTCAGCACCCTGATCGATTACGACGGCGGAAATTTGCAAAACGTCTATGAGGACCTCAACGATGAGTACGAGGATTGTGTCGGTGCCGCGGGGGACGTTTCCAGTCGCATCGATGCCGTTGAGGATGTGGCCTCGGCACTCTTCGACGAATGGGAGAAGGAAATTGGCGAATACGGCAGCGCGCGTCTCAAGGCAGACAGCCAGAAAAAGCTGAGCGATACGAAAAAGCGTTACGGAGTTATGCTGAAATCATTGCGCAGTGCTGAAGCGACTATGGACCCCGTCCTGACCAGCTTGAAAGACAACGTGCTCTACTTGAAGCACAACCTGAACGCGCAGGCCATTGGCGCCTTGCGCGGAGAGTTCGGCGACATCCGCCGCGACATCGATCGGCTCGTCATCGAAATGAACCAAGCCATCAAAGAATCTGACAGCTTCATCGCCACTCTCCGCTGAGCCAAGCTGGATATAAGGTTCGCAGCTCCGACAGGGAGGAAGCGCTAGCGATTCTGCTGAAGGGCATGATGCAGAATCGCTAGCCCTTCCTCCCTGTCTCCCCGCATTCTCCAAAGACGCGCGTTCTATGAGATGCCTTCGGGGGCGAGGGAGAGGGGGTAAAACCCCCTCTCCCTGAGAGAAGTGCCTCTTTGAACAGGTGGCAGGCAGGAGGGTGGGGGGAGACTGAATTCCGCGTCATGTCCTTTAGCGGAATTCAGTCTCCCCCCGCCCGTTCGCACGTCCGGTTCTGACCCCATCGATAAAATCCGACGATGCTAAAACTCATCAGCGCTTGTGCGAATAAGTATGTCACTGGGAAGTGCAGGTATTCTGGTTTGCCCAAGAGGGCGATGGCCACTGCGGCGACGATGGCGAAATTTCGCACGCCGAACTCAATGACAAAGGTGACTTGATCCGCCGAGGGCAGCTTGGCGAGCCGCGCGCTTAAAAAGCCTCCCGCCATGGCCAGCAAAGTGAATAGGGCGCCACCCCAAGGCTGCTCCTTAAGGGAAGTGGTGATGAGGTCCTTTTCTAAAAACAAACTGGCGGTTAGGAGAATCGCGACCAGGAGGGTGCATAGGCGCCGGAGTTGAGGCTCTGCGCGCATCACGAAATCCTTGTGTCCCTGCCGCAGCCACATCCCCAAGCTGACCGGCATCAATACGATGACGATGAGTTGTCCGATCAATGGCATGAGGGGGACCTGGACTTGAAGGTCCTGATCCTGAAAGAGAATGAAACCGGCCCAGATCAGAATGGGCATGGTGAGAACGCTGAGCACAGCGGAGATCGCTGTAAGACTTATGGATAGTGCCGTGTTTCCACGGGCGATGGCCGTGAGTACGTTGGAGGCGCCACCACCAGGGCAAGCGGCAATCAAGAGTGCGCCGGCTGCCATGGCGCCTTGCAAGTCCAGTAGGATGATGGTGAGCGCACCGGCGGAGGGAAGGACGATGAGTTGTCCCAGGACAGCGGCCGTGAGTACTTTGGGCTTGCTCCAGAGGTCGCGGAAGTGCTTGACCTCAAGCTCGAGCCCGACAATGACCATGACGAAAACCATGGTCAAGCCAATGAGGATGCGGATAGCGAGTTCCAAGAGCGGTCTCCGGGTTCAGTTCGCGGGCAGCGTTTGCTTACTCGACCGTCGCTGTTTCTTTCTTGGTGAGTCGTTCGCGGAAGGCGCGAATGCGGGCGGCATTGGCGCCTAAATCGCCTTTGCCCATGCGCGAGCGAGAACGAACATCGACGATAGAAGCGCTTTCAGGCGCAGTTTCGGAGGGTCGGACGCGCACGACAATATCATCGACAAAATGAAAGAAAGACGAGGTGGAAATAGCCTCAAAGGAATACGGGGTCTCGGTTTGGGAGATGATCTCCCAGTGCAAGGGCCCAGCCGCTTCGAGTGCTCGCTCAAAAGCCTCGGCTGCGGGAAGTTCCATGGGAATGGGTTGAATGTCGGGGTAGAACTCTCGTTGTTGATCTGCAAAGTAGGCTGGGTAGCTCATGTCCTGACCGCGGTTTTCCTGGACTGAGTTCGCGATGTCAAAGGCGGGGGGGTCGGATTGATCCGTAGTGATGTCGTTAATGGGCGGCAAGCGTTCTCCTCCGGGGACGGCGAGGCCGACGGCACTGAGGAGGATGACCCCCCCGATGACAAAGCCTGCAGCCGCCAGATTGCGCCCCAACAAACCTTTTGCGGGGCGTGTCTGGAACAGGCCGATGGCCCCGCTGATGAAGGCGAGGACGCCCATGAAAATGCCCAGAAGAAAGATGCTAAAACCGGCAAAGGTGGGGAGGATTTCAAAGTGTGCACCGAAGGCGCCCAGGGCCATGGCGGGCAGGGCCACTCCCATAAAGGCCACGCTTACGGTCGCCATCGTTGAGACTTGTCGTTGGTCCGCCATCCGCGCTTCTCCCCCCTTGGACAATCCTAGATCCTAGAAACCCTGGACATAGGGGATGCTGGAGGCCTTGGTTTCGATGTCCCCACCGGCTTCGAGCAATACGGCGGTTGCGTCCCAGGTGCCTTCGACGAGTTGCTTGCGTACACCCGCTGGAATGGAAGCGGGATAAACCGTTTCGCCGCAGCGAACCTCTTCTGCAACCAAATCCACAGTGATTTCCGACTCGGGATTAAGTTCGACGGCGTCCGCCAGTGCTTTGCCGTCGGCTTCGCTCACGCACACCGCGGGCAGTCCCAAGGCGCAGCAATTGCCCGCGAAGATTTCGGCGAAGCTCTGGGCAATAAAGGCTTTGAAGCCAAAGCGCAAGAGGGCCTGCGGGGCGTGCTCGCGCGAAGAACCGCAACCGAAATTTCGCTCGGCGATGAGGATGTTCGCTCCCTCGAAGCGCTTGTCGTCCACGGCATGCTTGCCATTGGCCTGTTCTCGCGCATCTTCGAACAAGTGCTCGCCCAAGCCATCAAAGGTGACGACCTTCATGAAACGCGCGGGGATAATGCGGTCCGTGTCGATGTCGTTACCGGGTACCGGGCAGCCGCGCCCTGTGATCTTTTCAACGCTAGTACTACTCATTTCAACATCTCCCGAACGTCTGTGACCTTCCCCGTAAGGGCAGCCGCGGCGGCCATGACCGGCGACATCAGTAAGGTGCGACCGGTGGGTGAACCCTGACGGCCTTTGAAGTTGCGATTGCTCGTCGACGCGCAAACTTGATCGCCTACCAGTTGGTCTGGATTCATGGCCAGGCACATGGAACAACCGGGCTGGCGGTATTCAAACCCCGCGTTGCGGAAAATTTCGGGCAAGCCTTCCGCCAGCGCTTGTCGTTCGACGTCTTGCGAGCCCGGCACCACCAAAGCTTTGACGCCATCGGCGACTTTGCCCAGCTTGGCGATCTCCGCGGCGGCACGCAGGTCCGAAATGCGACCGTTGGTGCAGGAGCCGATGAACACGACGTCCACGGGCGTGCCCGCGATGGGTGCGTTGGGGCTGAGCTTCATATACTCCAAGGCTTCGACCACCGACCCTCGCTCGTCCTCGCTAACGGATTCGCTGCTCGGAATATTTTCGTCAACACCGATGGCGTGGGAGGGGTTGATGCCCCAGGTGACCGTGGGCGCGATGATCGACGCGTCAAAGTGCACGATGTCGTCGTATTCGGCCTTCTCGTCGCTGGAAATGGACTTCCACCACTCTTTGGCTCGCTCAAAGGCTTCGCCCTGCGGCGCGTAGGGTCGGCCGCGCAAGTACTCGAAGGTTTTTTCATCGGGGTTCACGTAGCCCACACGAGCACCGCCTTCGATGGTCATATTGCACAGGGTCATGCGCTCTTCCATGTCCATGTCGGAGATGGTGGGACCTGCGTACTCATAGGCGTAGCCCGTGCCACCGTTCACACCCAAGGTGCGGATGATGTGGAGGACGATGTCTTTGGCGTTGACTCCATTTTGCGGCGTCCCCTTGACGCAAATTTTTCGGACCTTCAGGCGTTTCATGGTAATGCACTGCGTAGCCAATACATCGCGTACCTGGCTCGTCCCGATCCCGAAGGCCACGGCTCCAAAAGCACCGTGCGTCGAGGTGTGGGAGTCACCGCAGGCCACCGTCATGCCCGGCTGGGTGATTCCCATCTCGGGGCCCATGACATGGACGACACCTTGGTGCCCGCTGCCCTGATCGAAGAAGGTGATCCCGCCTTCCTTGGTATTCTTCTCAATCTCGACAAACATGGCCTCGGCCAAGGGGTCTTTGAGGGGGCGCTCCGTATCGTCAGTGGGGATGATGTGGTCCACGGTGGCGAAGGTGCGGTCGGGAAAGCGCACCTTGAGCCCGCGTTCGCGCAACATGGCGAAGGCCTGGGGGCTGGTCACCTCGTGGATGAGATGGGTGCCGATGAATAACTGGGATTGCCCGCTGGGCAATTCGCGCACCGTGTGCGCATCCCACACCTTATTCAATAGATTTCGTTTTGATTCGGTCATGGTTCCTCGGATTTTCTATTGCAAAGCCATGTGCAAAGCCTTGTACAACCCTACGCCAAAAACGCGCAGCCGCGGGCACTATAGCCTGCTCCGCGCCATTGGTGGAGGGTCGGGCCCCGGAAGCAGATTTTTCTGCTGTGGTTAGAAGAAATTAAGGGTGCTTCCCAGCCCTGAGTGGGTTTGATAGCTTGCCTGCGGCAAATGATCTGGTGATATCGGGGAGTAGCGCAGTTGGTAGCGCACCGCGTTTGGGACGCGGGGGTCGCGAGTTCGAGTCTCGCCTCTCCGACCACTTTCATGGGCTGGTAATCTACATAAAAACTAGCGGGAAACACGGGCTGGACATCAGCTAGCGTACAACTCTCGCTAGACTCAATGCTCTGTTAACAGGCTGACGTCCGCAGTTAGGGCCTGAAAGCCGTTTCTAAGCCAGGCAGGAGATAGAATGGCCATCGAGCTCACACCGGTCCTGCTGGACCGGGTACAGAACACGCTGCGTTGCCTCGCCATTGACTGTGTCAATGCCGCGAATTCGGGGCATCCCGGCGCGCCCATGGGCATGGCCGCCATGGCCGTTGAACTTTGGGACAACCATTTGCGCTTTGATCCCTCGGACCCCGATTGGCCCCTGCGCGATCGCTTCGTCTTGTCGGCCGGTCACGCTTCCGCCCTGATCTACAGCCTGCTTCATATGTTCGGTTACGAAATGCCCATGGGCGAATTGCGGAATTTCCGACAATTGGGTTCGCGTACACCGGGACATCCAGAGTACGGACACACCCCGGGCGTCGAGGTCACCACCGGGCCCTTGGGGGCGGGATTTGCCCATGGCGTCGGCATGGCCCTGGCGGCGAGGATGACGCGATCGAAATTTGCCGTTCGCGACGGCGATCAGTGGGTCGGGCCGGGTCAGCACTTGGTGTACGGCATCGTCAGTGATGGCGACATGATGGAAGGCATCTCTTCTGAGGCGGGATCCCTCGCGGGCCATTTGGGCTTGGGCAACCTGATTTACTTGTATGACGACAATCAGATTACCATCGATGGCAGCACCAATATTTCCTTCTCGGAGGATGTGCGGGCTCGCTTCGAGGCCCAGAGCTGGCATGTCCAGCGCTGTGATGGCAATGACACGGAGGCCATCAAAGATGCGTTGAAGGCCGCTCGCCAAGAGACCGAGCGCCCCTCTCTCATTATCTGCCGCACGACCATTGGTTACGGAAGTCCGAACAAAGCTGGCACTTCAGGTGTGCACGGCTCCCCCTTGGGAGAAGAGGAAGCCAAGGCCACCAAGCGTGCCTTGGGCTGGCCCCCCGAAGCCCAATTCCTAGTTCCCGATGACGTTCGCGATTATCTGAATCAGTGTGTGCTTGCCAAACGGATTCAACGTCGTGAAATGGACAGCAACCTGGCGGGTTGGCAGCGACATCACGCTGCGTTGGCTGCCGAGTGGAAGCTCTGCCGCTCGCGCAAGACGCCGACGGATCTCGTTGCGCGCTTGACGGAAGGCCTGGAGAAAAAAGACGCAGCGACGCGAAAACATTCCCACGAGATCATCAACCGGTTGGCTGAAGCCCTGCCGTGTTTGGTGGGTGGATCCGCTGACCTGGCCTGTTCGAACCTGACCACCATCAAGAGCAGCGGTGCTGTGGGTCAGGCCGATGAAAATGGCGATCGCTACTCGGGGCGGAACATCAATTTCGGAATTCGCGAGCACGCCATGGGCGGCATCGTCAACGGCATGGCCTTGGATGGCACCTTCCTGCCCTTTGGCGCGACCTTCTTGGTATTCAGTGATTATGTCAGGCCCGCTGTGCGCCTGGCGGCTCTCATGGGCATTCGCTCCACCTTTGTCTTTACCCACGATTCCATTTACGTGGGCGAGGATGGCCCCACTCATCAGCCCATCGAACACGTGGACTCCCTGCGCATTATCCCGGGCCTGACGGTTCTGCGGCCGGCCGACGGAATTGAAACGGCCATGGCCTGGGCCTGGGTGGCGCAAGCCGCCGACGGTCCGGCAGCGCTGGTCCTCACGCGACAAACCCTTCCGGCCTTGGGAAGACCCGCGGGCTTCGTGCTGGAGGACATCTGGAAAGGTGCTTATGTCTTGCGCGACGTGGAGGGAGAGGCACAGGGCACCTTATTGGCTACGGGTTCAGAAGTGTCCTTAGCGGTGTCAGTAGCGGAGCAATTGCAGGGGGAGGGGATTTCCTTGCGCGTGGTTTCCATGCCCAGCACGGAACTCTTTGATGCTCAGCCCGAAGACTATCGCAATGCGGTCTTGCCACCGGAGGGCGCGCCGGTCATCGCCATGGAAGCGGGAATGGGCGAGACACTGCGCAAATACCTGGGCAGCCGTGGCCTGTTGTATGCCATCCAGCGCTTTGGTGCCTCGGGGCCGGGTGGCCAAGTGGCGGCCATGCTCGGCTTTACGCCTGAGAAGGCGGCTGCGGCGGTTCGCAATCACCTGAGTTAAAAAGCGCCAGAGAGACAGAACCTCTGAGACAAGAGACGGGAAGGTGGACATGGCTTCGGAAAACTCCAAGTTGGTTCTCGTGGTGGAAGATGAAGAAGCGCTCTTGCGCCTGGCCAGGCGCGTCATCGAACAAACCGGCGTGGAAACCTTGGGGGCCTTGGACGGGGACGCTGCCTTGGCGGCCGTGGCCGAGCACGGGGATCGCATCTTCTCGGTCCTGATCGATGTAGGCATCCCTCCCATGGGTGCCGAGGCCTTGCTGCAGCAGATGCTCTCCCAAACGTTTCAGCCGGGGATCGTGCTGACCAGCGGGGCGGCTTGCTCAGTCGAAATGACGCGTTTCTTAGATGAACGGGGCGGAAAATTCTTACCCAAGCCCTTTTCTCCAAGGGATTTGAAGCACGCCATCCAGAATGGACTAGCTGAATAGGCCCCTTCGCCCGTAGTCTTCAAGAATCATGACCCAGATCATTTTACATGCCGACATGGATGCTTTCTTTGCTGCGGTGGAGCAACGGGACCGTCCGGAATTGCGGGGCCGACCGGTAGTGGTGGGCGGGTTGTCCGACCGAGGCGTGGTTTCGACGGCGAGTTATGAAGCGCGGGTCTTTGGCGTGGGGTCGGCCATGCCCATGCTCGAAGCGCGCACGCGCTGTCCCGACGCGGTCTTTCTCCCCGGAAACATGAAGCGCTACGTCGAAGTCTCCAGAACGATTTTCTCGATTTTTGAGCGATTCTCCCCTTTGGTTGAGGGGATTTCCCTGGATGAGGCCTTCCTCGACCTCAGCGGTACGCAGCGCTTGTTGGGGGCGCCTGCGCAGGTGGGTCAGAAATTACGCAAATCTGTGTATGAGGAAACGGGTCTCGCGATCTCCGTGGGGATTGCACCTGTGAAGATGGTGGCCAAGATCGCCAGCGACGAAGCCAAACCCGATGGCTTGCTCGAAGTTCAGGCCCATGAAGTGCGCGACTTCCTGGGCGCGCTTCCCGTGGGACGGTTGTGGGGCGTCGGTCCGGTAGGGCGTCAACGTTTGGAACGAGCGGGTTATCGCAAGATCTGCCAATTGGCACAGGCCGAGGAAGAGACTCTGCGCAGGGCCTTGGGTGAGTGGGGCGAGTGGGGTGTGGGGTTGGCGAGCTTGGCTCGAGGCGAAGATGAGCGCGGCGTCGAGCACTCGCGCGTGGCGAGTTCCTATGGCGAAGAGAATACCTTTGCCCAAGATGTTTGTGATCTGGAGCCCCTGGAGCGGGCCATCCGTCGCCATGCCGAGGCCGTGGCGCGGCGCTTGCGCAAGGACGAAAAGCTGGGGCGTGTGGTGGTGCTGAAGCTAAAACTCGGTCGGCGTCGAAGCCGTGGCCCGCGCGGCTATCCACAACACACGCGTCAATGCATTCTTCCTAGCTATTCCGACGATGGCAGCACCCTTGCGCAGGCGGCTCAGGCCTTGCTGCGCGAGTTTGGCTGTGGGGAACCCATTCGGTTGATCGGTGTGACGGTTCGGGACCTGGTGACGCGGGGAGAAGCGGAGCAGGGGCAACTGGGTTTGTTCGAGGCCTTTGCTGATACGCCCGAAAGCGAAAAGGGCAAAGCCGTCGCTCGTCGGAGCCAATTAAATACGGCCGTGGATGAGCTGACTTCTCGTTTTGGGAAAGGGGCCGTGAGTTGGGCGGGCGAGGCGCTGCTGGAGCCGGCGGGGCTGCACGATCGCGCCAAAAGCGGTGACACGGAAACCTGAAGCGAGCAGGTCAAGGGCCCGGGCAGCGGCAGGGGTGTTCTCGCAGGTTATACTGAGCCCATGCAATTTCTACATACCATGATTCGCGTGCGCGATCTCGACGCCTCGGTTCACTTCTATTGTGACGTGCTAGGTCTGCGTGAGTTGCGCCGGAAAGATTTCCCGGGTGGGCGTTTTACCTTGGTCTTTGTCGGCTTGGGAGACGAAGGCGACCACACCGTGATTGAACTGACCCATAACTGGGATCAGGATGATTATGAAATGGGTGACGCCTTCGGCCATCTCGCCTTTGGGGTGGATGATATTTATGCAACCTGTGACGCCTTGCGCGCTGCGGGCGCGAAGATCACACGCGAACCCGGACCGATGCAACATGGAAGCACCGTGATCGCTTTTTTGCGGGACCCCGATGGCTACGCCATTGAGTTGATTCAAAACAAGGGCAGTGATCATGAGTAACACGCGCCGCTCATTCATGGGTGAGGTGTAAAATTTTGCCCCATGTTCGACGACTCCCCTTTGTTGGCACAGCGCTGCTGCTTGTTTGGCTCGCGCTCGCCTGTCGACCCGCGCAGGAATTGCCCCAAGCGCCCCGGGTCGTGACGTCGATTCCTCCGCTCGCCATGTTGGCTCGTGAAGTGCGAGGCAATGCCGAGGCCGTGAATTCCTTTCTCCCCCCCGGTGCCAACCCGCATCAGTTTGAACCCCGTCCCTCAGACGTGCGCCGCGCCGGTCAGGCCTCTGTCATTGTGCACATCGGGTTGGGGTTCGACGACTGGGTATTGCCGCTCATGCAGGAGGTGGAAGGGGATTTGAAATCAGTGATCCGTTGCTCGGATCATGTGAAACTCATGCCCCTGACGAGTGTCGAGGCGTTGGAAGAAGTGAACCCTGACCCCGCACATGGGAAGGCTTGGGATCCTCATTTTTGGTTGGATCCCGAGGCTGCCGCAGGGATCGGAGTCCAACTGGCTGAGGTCCTTGGGCAGCAAGATTCGGCTCGTGCCAATGACTATCGGGCTCGGGCTGACGATTTTTCCATGCGCATGGCGCAACTGGATGCCGACTTGAGCCATCAATTGAAAGCCCTGCGCGGTACTCGTTTCATCGCTACACATGCGGGCTGGGCCTATTTTGCGCGGCGTTATGGTTTGGAGCAAGTGGCCGTTGTGGAATTGGCGCCGGGCAGGGAGCCGGGTCCGCGCAGCCTGGCACGTCTCATGGAATTGGCGCGCCGAGAAAATGTGCAGGCCATTTTTTCCGAAGTTCAGTTGTCCGATGGCAGTGCCCGCGTGTTGGCCAGCGAATTGAACCTGCCCGTGATCGTCTTGGATCCATTAGGTGGGGCCGGTGTCCCGGGACGCGAGAGCCTTGAAGATCTCCTGCGTTGGAATGCCCAGCGCATCCAAGATGCATTACAAAAAGACGCGTTGCAAAAAGACGCATTACAAAAAGACGCGTTACAAAAGGAAACTGAATAATGGGAAAGACCACCGGATCCGATCGTAAGTACTTGCGCCAATTGGCTCACCCCTTAAAGCCCCTGGTGCAGGTGGGTGCGGCTGGCGTCACCGATGCCTTGATTGCGGCCGTGGACACAGCGCTCAGTGATCATGAACTGATCAAGATTCGCTTTCTCGATTACAAGGGAGAGAAAAAAGAACTTGCGGGCCAGATCGCTGAGAACACGGGAGCGGATATCGCCGGTGTGATCGGTCATGTGGCAATTTTGTATCGAGAAGCGCCGGATGAAGAAAAGCGAAAAGTCATCCTTCCTTCGACACAGCGCGCGAAGTCCTAAGTCGGTAAACGGTGTCCTTTCCCTCACTCCTTTCGCGTGTGCCCGCAGCAGGCAGTTGTGACTCCGGCGAGCTGGTGGAACGCTTCGTCGATTGGATCAGTGAGTGCGAGCTATCGCTTTACCCCGCGCAGGAAGAAGCCATTCTAGAAGTCATGGCAGGCAATCATGTGGTGCTGAGTACGCCCACGGGTTCCGGAAAGTCCATGGTCGCGCTCGCCCAGCATTTCAAGGCCTTGAGCGAGGGGAAACGCTCCTTCTATACGACTCCCATTAAAGCCTTGGCCACCGAAAAATTCTTTGACCTCTGTCACCTCTTCGGACCCGAGAACGTCGGGCTACTCACCGGTGATGCCAGCATCAATGCCGAAGCTCCGATCATGGGCTGTACGCAAGAAGTTCTGGCCAATATGTCTCTGCGCATGGGAGATTCTCTCGGCGCTCCTTATGTGGTCATGGATGAGTTCCACTATTACGGGGATCGCGATCGCGGCTGGGCCTGGCAGGTGCCCTTGCTCACCTTGCCGCACACTCAGTTCTTGCTGATGTCGGCCACCCTGGGCAATACCCACACCTTGCGTTTGAAACTCGAAGCCCGCACGGGCCGCAAAGCCGTCGAAGTGCATTCCGTGGAACGGCCGGTTCCCCTTGATTACCGCTATAGCGAGAAGCCTTTGCAGGACACGGTCCAGAGCTTGCTCCGAAAGGGCAAGGCGCCCATCTATGTCGTCAACTTTACCCACCGCGATTGTGCCGAGCGTGCGCAGGCGCTTACCAGCATCAAGGTGTGCGATCAAACCGAACGCCGCGCCATCGGCAAAGTGCTCGCGGGTGTGCGTTTCTCCAGTCCCTATGGGAAAGATGTGAAGCGATTTTTGAGTGCTGGGATTGGTGTTCACTTTGCGGGCTTGCTCCCCAAGTATCGCCTCTTGGTCGAGCAGTTGGCGCAGAAGGGGTTGCTCAAAGTCATTTGCGGGACGGACACCTTGGGTGTCGGCGTGAATATCCCCATTCGCACCGTGCTCTTCACGCAGCTTTCGAAATTTGATGGTGAGAAGGTACGCATGTTGCGCGTGCGGGATTTTCAGCAGATCGCGGGACGGGCAGGGCGTAAAGGTTTCGACGAACAGGGCAGCGTGGTGGCCCAGGCGCCCGACTATGTCATTGAGAACCAGAAGTTGGCGGCCAAAGCGCAGGGGGCCAAGCGCCCCAAGAAGGTGATGCGCAAGAAACCACCGCCGGGGTTTGTGGGGTGGAGCGAAAAAACCTTTGAGAAATTAACCCAAGGTCTCCCCGAAGCCTTGGAGTCTCAATTTCGCGTCACACACGGGATGATGTTGTCGCTCTTGCCACGCGAAGGTGAGGGAGAGACGGATTTAGATGTGATGGCTCCCGTTGAAGAGTGTGGTTATCGGAGACTGGTTCGCTTGATTGCAACTTCACATGGTGGAGAACGCCAGAAAAGTCGGCTGTACCGGGAGGCGGCCGTGTTGTTTCGCGCCTTGCACAACGCGGGGTTGGTGCACATCGAGAGAGATCCCCTCTCGGGTCGCATGCGCCCCTATGTTCCCGCCAGCTTTCAATATGAATTCTCCCTGCACCAGGCCCTTTCCTTGTTCTTGATTGAAGTCATCGATGCCTTGGATCGAGAACATCCGAGCTACGCCTTGGATTTGCTGAGCGCGGTGGAGGCCATTCTTGAAAATCCGCGCGTGGTTCTGATGCAGCAGGTGCGCAAGGAAAAAGACAAACTCATGGCGCAGATGAAGGCGGAGCGTGTCCCCTACGAAGAGCGCATGGAAAAATTGAAAGAAGTCACGTACCCGCAGCCCTGCGCAGATTTTTTGTACGCGGCGTTTTCGGTCTTCTCGCAGAACCATCCATGGGTGGGGCAGGAAGCGATTCGTCCCAAAGGCATCGCGCGAGAGATGGTCGAGCAGTACAGCACTTTCGACGACTTTGTGCGCAGGCTCGGTATTCAGCGCGCCGAGGGCGTTTTGCTGCGTTACTTGAGTCAGGTATTTCAGGTGTTGATGCAGACGGTCCCAGAAGCGGCGCGCACGGAAGAAGTCTACGACTTGTTGAGTTACATCGGAAACATCGTCGAGACGGTGGACTCCAGTTTGATGGATGAGTGGGAACTCATGAAAAAGCGCGTGGCCTTGAGCGCTGAACTGGATGAGGAAGATCTCGCAGAATTGGAGCGTCTTCCGGCGCCGGAGGCTGTTCAGCAGCCGGACCAGGTGCGCTCGGCGCTTTCGCAGATCCGGCGCGCTGCACATGAATTGCTGCGCAGCCTTGCGCGGGAAGACTATCCACAAGTGCTCGCGCTATTGGATCAAGATTCGGAGGACCCTTGGGACGTACGCCGCCTCAAGACGGCGTTGGAGCCTTTTTATCAGCAGTACGATGAGATTTTATTTACACCCGAAGCGCGCAGGTCCAATGCCACGCGCATTGAGGTTGTGAAACCGGGATGTTGGCGCGTTCAACAAACCCTGATGGATCCCGCAGGCGACAACTTCTGGTATGTCGATCTTGAGGTGACGGCGACTTCGGTGAAGGATGCGAGCGCCTTGCGAGTTCGATTGAAGCAAATCGCTTCCTGACAAATTGCCGCACTGCCCCAGGAGCACGTCAGGTTAAACGTGATTTGCAGATGTGGTAGCATTGTTGAAATCAGCGGTGAGGTTCGGCCCGGCCGAGTAACATCGATTGGTATGGTTTTGATAGGAGCTATGCATGAATTTCTTTTCCAATTTTACTTGGGCAGTCCCGAAAGCGTTTTCAGACGCAGTGGCATCATGTCGCTTTGAAGAAGGGGACATGCTCTATGATACGCCGAAAGCCTATGAAGTTGATTGGGAAGATGCAATTAAATGCACAACTCATTTTCTGCAGGTGAAATTCACTGCGCATGCAGTTCCTGTCGAAGGAAAAAAATCGGTGGGGTATTTGGAAAGCATTGGAATTCGGAAGTGCGAATCGAACTCTACAAAAACCAAGAGAAGGTAGGCGTTGGACAAATAAGGACAACGCAAGGGCGCCTATATACCGCCCTGTGGAAAGGTGACTTAAGTGTTTTAGAACTTAATTCTGAAGAACCCCCGATCCCTCTTGGCGTTCGACAGGTAACTAGAAAATTGAAGGAAGTGAGAATCTCGGCACTGGAATATGCTGTTGGTTTCCCTGTTTTTGCCATGGCTCTCGATCGGTCGAATCAAACATCAAGAGAAAAATATCTAAAAGTTCACGCTAAATTGAGGAAACATCTATCTAGCAAGCCACAGTTACTAGCTCCCCAGCGTGCTGGACTGGAGGATTGGGATGCTGTTGCACCAACAGTAGAGGTGGCGTTCTTTTCAGTGAATGGAATAAACCGTGAACAGCTTGAGTTCTTAGTTAAAGAAGCTGTTTATGTACCAGCGAAAAATACAGAGAAGCCGAATTTTAGGCTTGCTGCTCATGGTGAGATATTCGAATGAAGGTAGTTGGCTATTTAGTAAGCACTGATAGATGCTAATTCTGATTGATAGACCGGTGGCAGCCCGTGGCTGACCCGGTGAGTTTGGTTTTGATGTAACGAATAAAGTTCTTTTGGGGGGTGAAGCATTGGACATATTGAATCCGCACGGACAGCCACTCAACAGGCACTACAACGCGGCGCGCCTTTCAGATCGTGCCGTGGATGAACTTATCGGGCTCTCGCGTGGAATCATTGCGGACGGGGTGGTTACTCAAGACGAGGCCGAGTTTCTCATCCGGTGGCTAGAGAGGAATCGAGAGATCCGGCATGAGTGGCCTGCGAACGTATTGTATGCACGTGTCGATGAGATGCTCTCGGACGGTGTATTGGATCAAGTAGAGCAGCGCGAACTGCTTGAACTGCTTTCAGATGTAACGGGTGAGGGGGAGCCTGTGGCCCACCGAGCCAAATCCCTATCAACTGGTCTCCCGCTTACAACTCCAATGCCTGTGGTCGAATTCGAATCCCGCGTGTTCTGTTTAACCGGGAAATTTATTCATGGCACTCGTAAAGAATGCGAAAGAATAGTGGTGGAGCGGGGTGGCAAGACAAAGAGTAGTCCTACAAAGGAAACGGATTATCTGGTGATCGGGTTCATCGGTAGCACCGAGTGGATTCACTCAACACACGGAAGAAAGATTGAAAAAGCAGTCCAATATGCAGAGAAAGGTATTCCAATCAAGATCATCTCTGAGGAATATTGGGTGCAACATCTACTTTAGTTGTTTCTGACAAAGCGCTGTACTGAAGACTTCCCTTAATCCACTTGCAGGTGGTAGCCGCCGTACTTGCGCATATTGATGACGGCCGTGTCCAAGATCAAATACTGTCCCTTGATCCCCATGAGCGTACCTTCGAGCAGCGCTTCTTTGTCCAGATTATGCGACTTGATTTTTTCGGGGTATTCGGAAACGGGGTATTGGATTTCCAGCGACGTGGCTTCGGGAAGGGCTTCACCCGATAAAGGGGTTTCGGGATGGAGCTCTGCGTATCGAGCCAGCAATTCATCTCGTTTGAGGGCCAGGTCGATGGGGTCGGGGTCGCCTTTGAGCATGGCTCTCCAATTGGTTTTATCCGCGACGAATTCTTTGAGTGCGACTTCGATGCGACCCGATTCCAAACGGTCCTTTGCGCGCCGAATGGCGAGTCCTTTGGAGGCGCCTTGATCGATCCAGCGGGAGACGGGATCCAAGCCACGAGTGATCCCGACTTTCACGGCCGAGGAGTTGGCCAGATACACGGTGTGAGGTTGCATGCAGTGGGTCTCTCCCCAGGCGGAGTCACGACAGGTGCCCGCGGCGAAATGGCAGGTCTCGGGGCGAACGATGCAACCATCCGTTTCGGGCAAGTCGCGAAAACAGGGATAGCAGTACCCTTGGGAAAAACTCTTCTTGATGCCGCGTCCACAGGCGATGCAACTGATCTCTCCCGCAAATTCAATGCGCAAGGTTTCGCCCAACTTCTCGTTCATGGGAAGTTCTTCCTCTCCCACTTTGAGATAATAAAGAACAGGCGAGGCCAGGGCGGTGCGCATTTTTCGAATGGAGCCACGAAGGGACACGGCAAACCTTTCTTTGAAGAATTCTGCAAGAGAGAGTAGCAGTGTTTTACCAATGGAAGAGCTTGAGGTCGAGTGGTGCTAGTGGACGGAGTCTGATTTTAGTGATGCGATGAGGCGAATGAATTGCTCGCGGTTTTCATCGCTGATGCCCGAGAGGGCTTGATGGGCCTTGAGTAAGCGATCGTGATTGCCTTCCCCGGTCTCAGCGTTGCTACACAGCTGGCTCATATGCATGGGCAATGAACGCGTTTCCGGCTGGACATGGGCCAGGACCTGGTCCATGCCGAGTTCGCCAAAATAATTGTGCAAGTGGGGAATGAGCCCTTGAATGGCCACGGGTGTGTCGTGCGCATCCGCATGGGAGATGATTTCGTGCAGCGTTCCCAGGAAGGTGCTGTCGAGGTAGGTACAGCAACTCAAGTCGATGGTCAGGGGAGTGCCCTGATGGATTTCGGCCTCCGCTTGTTCGTGCAGAGAAGTGCAATGGGTCCAATCCCCTCGACCCTGGACGCAGAGGACGGTCCCTTCTTCGTCGGACCCCATGAGGATGGACGCATTCAGGGAGGGAAGTTCGCTGGGCAGTCTTTTGGCCTGTGCGGGCGAGTGATTGTCCAGGGCGGAAGGGCCATCACTGGCTGCGATCATAAGCAGCGTGACGTCATCACTGGAGTTTCTCCCGCCGCGTCGCAGACAGGCGTCGTGCAGCAAGGCGTTGAGTTCTTCCGAGAGCGACTCGGACGTATCATCCAAGAGGTTCAAGATCGTTTCATTGCTGGGTTCATTGTCAGCGGGCCAGTCGTCGTACAAGCCGTCGGTGTAGCAGAGCAGTTGATCCCCGGCCTGGAAACAAACGCTACATCCTGCGTAGCTGGTACCACGGGAGAGTCCCAGGGCAGGTCCCGTGTGATAGAGCATCTCGGCTTTGCCGTTGGCATGCCGAACAATGAGCGGTGGGTGTCCCGCGGAGGCGAAAGTAATTCGGCCATTGCGGGTATCGATGAAACCATAGGCGGCCGTTACAAACAGGCCTGAAGATTCACACTCCTCGACCAGGTGTTCATTGAGTTGCTGCATGATTTGATGCGGCTGTAGAGCGCTTGCTGAGATCGAAAGCCGGCGCAAGTGCATCTTGACCAATACGGCCAACATTGCGGCACTGATGCCATGTCCGGCGGCGTCGGCAATGGCAAAGCCGAGTCGATCGTCATCCAGTCGAAAGACGTCGTAGAGGTCCCCGCCCACGCCTTGGCTGGGTCGGTACAGGGCAGAAATCGAAATGCCGGGCACGTTGGGTGGCGTTTGAGGTAGTAGGGCATGTTGGATACGTCCTGCGCGGCCCAGGTCGTCGGTGATATTTTCCGCTTGCTCACCCAAGAGCTGACAGGCGGTTTCCAGCTTCTCGACTTGGTGCCGCAACTGGGTGTTGGTTTCTTCCAACTCATTGTTCAGGTGTTCGCGTTCCACCAGCCAGCGCCGTTTTTCAAGTGCATTGCGAACCGTGATATTGAGCGAGGCGGGCGTGGTCAGGGGCTTGGCAATGAAGTCGAAAGCTCCCAGATGAATGGCTTGAACAGCTGTTTCAAAGGAAGCGTAGCCAGAAAAGATAATCCAAACGGGATCGGGATTGTTTTCCTTGGCCCATGCCATGAGGTCGAGCCCCGAAATCCCTTTGGGCATATTTAAATCGGTGATGACGATATCGATACGGTGTTGGCCGAGCAGGTCTTTGGCGGCTGGACCATCTTCGGCTTCGAGAATCTCAAAGGGTTGTTCAGAGCGGAGGAGGTTTCCCAGCATGCGCCGGATGGCCGGATCGTCGTCCACGATGAGTACGCAGGGTACTTGCTGATTGCTCTCGGATGCCGTTTCGCCGTCGATCACTTTATTTCCTCATAGCAATACACTATTCGGCGTTTCCGGGTTCGTGGATAAGAGTTTTGGGGAGGGCTCAACTCCCCTGTCCACGGATTTTTTCAGGCTTCAGCGACGTTTTGCATCATGTCGTCGATGCTGCGGCGGCTCAAGCGAACACTTCCCGTCTCGATCATGTGGTCAACGGTCGTGAAAATCTCATCCACGTCGTCCGTAATCTCGCTCAGGGTGAGGATCAACTCCACGAGAGATACTTCCACGGGCTCGGTGCAAGGAGTGGCGGAGGGGGTCGTCTGGGAGAGAGTCTGAAGTGCTTGGTTCACGGCTGTTGCTCCTAAGGTGAAGTGGATCCGTCAGTGATTCAAAAATCGTCTCAATGACTTCATGAATGTGCAGCTTCAGTGCCAACTTAAGAAAAAAATTAAATTTTATTAATTCATTAACCATGTCGGGCACTTAGATGCGTACACATTTTGTTGCATATGAATTGCTGGTGGGTGATAGCGACAAAGATCCGACACTCGATCCCCCAAGGCGCGGGATTATTGACAGCTAGAGCGGGATTCTGGCAGCGGGCAGAGGAGGCTTGTGTGTTGTTCGGGCGACTTTTTCGGCGACCTGGCCTTCAGGACTTGGCTGCGTCGGGAGGGGGCAGGATGCGGACACGCTGGCCGATGATTTCGAGGCGGCCCCGGGCAAAGAGTTGGATGGATCGGGCCACCAGCTCGCGTTCCAGCGCTTGAACCCGGGACGCCAGACTCTCCACCGTGTCCTCTTCAAGGACGTGCAGCGCTTCCTGCAGGATGATGGGACCGTGGTCGTATTCGGCGTCGACGAAATGGACGGTGGCGCCCGTGAGGCGCACCCCCTTGTCGAGCACCGCCTGGTGGACTCGTTCTCCGTAATAGCCCTTGCCGCAAAAAGCGGGGATCAGCGCAGGGTGCACGTTGATGGTGCGCCCCTCGTAGGCCGGACGCATTTCAAACAGGCACATGAAGCCGAGCAGGGCGACGAGTTGTACGGGGTACTTGGCCAACTCGTCGTGCAAGGCCTGATTAAAATCTTTTGTATTGGAATAGGCCCTGCGAGGGACGGCGATGGCGGGAACGCCTCGCTTTCGCGCGCGTTCCAGCCCGAAGGCGTCTTCGCGGGATGCGATGACCACGGCGATTTGAGCGTCGATCTCACCGGTGTCGATTCGTTCAAACAAGCTTTCCAGGCTCGTGCCATTGCCCGATAAAAGAACCGCGATCTGTAAGGGCTCGGTTTGTGTCGTCACGTTTCAAATAAATTCCGGCAAATTTGCTGAGTCGCCGGGGATTGGTTGAGGGTGTAGAAATGTAGGCCTGGGATGCCGTGATCCAGCAATTCACGGCACTGGGCCGTGGCCCAATCAATGCCCACTTCCATGGCTCGCACTTTGTCCTCTCCAGCTTGGGTCAGTTGCTCCTCCAATTCCGAAGGAATGTCACAGCCACACATTGTGCGGAAGCGCTGCAAACTGCTGGCCGAAAGAGCCGGCATGATGCCCGGCACAATGGGGATGTGGATATCCGCTCTGCGCGCGCGCTCGACAAAGCGGAAGAAACTCTGATTGTCGAAGAAGAGTTGTGTGATCAGGAAATCCACTCCTGCATCGACCTTGCACTTCAGGTTTGCCAGGTCTTGTTCCCAACTCTCGGCTTCGGCGTGCACTTCAGGGTAACAGGCAGCGCCGATACAAAAATTCCAGCGTGTCCGCAAAAAGTGCACGAGGTCGTCGGAATGGGCGAAGCCGTTTTCCACAGCCTGGAACTGTTCCTGTCCTTGAGGAGGGTCGCCGCGCAAGGCCAGCACATTGGTAATGCCAGCGTCGGCAAAGCTGTCCAGAATTTCGGCCATCTCATCGCGTGTGGTCCCTACACAAGTGAGATGGGCCATGGCGGGAATCCCGATCTCATCTTGGATTTGTGTCACCAGCTCGCGCGTTTTCTCACGCGTAGAGCCACCGGCACCCCAGGTGACGGAGACGAAGGAGGGGTTCAAGCCCTTGAGGTCGGCGATGGCCCTCTTGAGTGAGTTATAGCCTCCTTCCGTTTTGGGCGGAAAGAACTCGAAGGAGATGGCCGGTCGGTAAAAGTTGGCGATGCGCATGGCGGGAACCTTACCCCATTGACGCGTCGCATGCAGGCAGCGAGACTCGGTCCTTGCTCCCATTGGCTGGACACAATCGCGCAAAACTTTGTGAGGATATCATGACAATTTTGGTTACCGGATCGCTGGCGTTAGATCACATCATGGTCTTTGAAGATCACTTCAAGAACCACATCCTGCCCGACAAGATCCACATGTTAAACGTCTCCTTCTTTATCCCTTCCATGCAGCGCTGCTTCGGCGGAACGGCGGGCAATATTGCCTACAACCTCAGGTTGCTCGGAGAGGACCCCTTGATCTTGGCGACGGTGGGCAGTGATTTCGCGCCCTACTCGAAGTGGATGGAGAATCGTGGCATCTGCCAGGACGCTATTATGACCTTGGAAGATGAGTTGACGGCGCAGGCCTACATCACGACGGACCTGTCGGATAATCAAATTTGTGCCTTTCACGCCGGTGCCATGAATCGCGCCCATGAAGCCAGGCTCAATACCGTGAAAAAAGACATCAGCATTGCCACGGTGTCACCCAATGGCAAACAGGCCATGCTGGATTATGCGCGGGATCTTCGAGATGCCGGCATTCCCGCCATGATTGATCCCGGGCAGGGTTTGCCCCTCTTTAACGGGGTGGAATTAATGGACATGATCGAAGGCGCCAAGATCTACATCGTGAATGATTACGAGTGGTCTCTCACCCAGGAGAAAACGGGATTGGATGAAGGTGCCATTGCCGAGCGCGTAGAAACCCTCGTGATCACCCGCGGCGAAGAAGGATCTTGGGTGTGTCACGGCGGCGAGCGTATGCTGGTTCCCATTGCACCGCCCACCGAGGTCGTTGATCCCACGGGTTGCGGGGATGCCTTCCGCGCCGGTTTGATTGCCGGGCTAGAGCGCGGTTACGAACTGGAGACGGCCGCTCTGATGGGTAGCCTGATGGGCTCGCTCAACGTCTCCGAACGCCTCACCCAGAGTTTGGAAGTCACTGAAGACGAATTCCGTCAGAAGTTCCAAGAGGCCTTTGGGGAGGCCCTACCCAGCGCATGACGACTTGTCCCGAAGTGGATGTGGTGATCATTGGTGCCGGTGTCATCGGACTGGCCTGCGCCGCTTCTCTGGCAGGCCGCGGGGCTTCCGTGGTGGTGCTGGAGCGAGAGGGACAAACCTGCACCGGTGTTACGAGCCGCAATAGTCAAGTGGTGCACGCGGGCATTTACAACCCGGTGGGTTCCTTGAAGTCACTTCTATGTGTCGAAGGCCGACATGACCTGGTCGAACGCTGCCAGCGTTGGAATGTTCCCTATCAAAAAGTAGGCAAGCTCATCGTCGCCAGTGAGGCCGCTGATCAGTCTCGGCTTGAAGAACTGTTTGAACGGGGTCGCGCGAACGGTGTCGAGGGGCTGCGTTGTCTGGAGGCTTCGCAAGTCCAGGCCATGGAGCCGCAGTTGCACGCGGCAGCGGCCATTGAATCTCCCGAAACTGGAATTGTCGATGCCGTGGCCTATGCGCGCTCTTTTTGGACCGAAGCGGAGCAAGCGGGCGCGGTCATGGCCTTGTGTTCGGAGGTGATCCGGATTGAGGCCCACCCCCACGGCTATCAGGTCGTTGCACGCAACTCGGAATCCGAAGAGAGCGGGGTGCTGGCCGCAGCGGTGGTGAATGCGGCGGGCTTGGATGCCGACGAGATGGCGGCCAAGCTAGGGATTGACGTCGACGACGCAGGCTATCGGTTGCATCGCTGCAAAGGCGATTACTTTTCCTTGGCACCCGGCAGCCCGCTGCAGCTTGCCCATCTGATTTATCCCTTGCCTGAAGTGGCGGGCCTGGGCATTCATGCCACCTTGGATTTCGATGGGCGTCTTCGATTTGGACCCGACACGGAATACGTCGACAGGACTCATTTTAATGTCGACCCGGCCAAGGCCGAAGTCTTCAGCAGCGCCATTGCTCGCTATCTCCCGGAAGTTGAGCCGAGCTGGCTGGTTCCCGACTACGCCGGTGTCCGCCCCAAACTCGCAGGCCCGGGGGAAGCGTTTCGCGACTTCGTCATCCAAGAGGAAAGTGCACGCGGTTTTCCCGGCTTTGTAAATTTGATTGGGATTGAGTCTCCGGGCCTCACGGCCGCCACGGCCATTGCGCGGCGTGTGTCCCAAAGCTTGTCCTACGCTTGATCCGCCCTTGACTTCCCCCCCCTTGACTCTACATAGGGGGGTAAGAGCTTAAGCGCCGGGAATGAGCCCCAGGGCCAGGGCGAGATTGTCGCCCGCTTTGTTCTTGCGTTGCGCTTCCAGTGTCTCTCCCAGGATGTTACGCGTCGCACACAGGGCGGGGTCACCTTCGGGTTCGGAAAGATTTGCGCAGCTTTGATTGCCGTTTCGAGGATTGCCGTGTCGAGCCTGTGACACAATTCTCGACAAGGTGGCTTCCACTTGGGTCAGTCCAATTCCGCGTTCAGAGATGCCATCGGTCGCCGCGACGACGCCTGAGGTGTCGGCCAGGGGTTCGCTGCCGATGATGCAATGGGCTTCCATGGAGGCATGGGTTTCTTTGGCACCGCCCAGATAATAGACCGCGCCACTGGCTGATTTTTCCCAGACCAAGTCGGCCGTATCGCTGGGTGCAACTCGGTATACATGGCTGTCGCCCACCGATGCATAGTGCAGCAAACCCTCGGCTGGACGGATGAGCGCTAGGGCTAAAGTGGTGCGGAAGAGGCCTTTGGTGGCGCGGGCCGGATGACAGAAGATGGCGGAGTTCACATTCACGAAACAATTAAGGGCCAAGCCGGGCCAACTCTCAGCGGAGATGGGTTCTGGCTCGGTCCAGCGCGCGGCATGGTATTCTTCCAGGTTGAAAATGGCGGTGTCGGCACCCTCAAAACCGCGGTGCCCGTCGGCCACCGCCAAGAGGATACCGCCATCGCCCAAAGCGAAAAAGGCGTAGTCTTCGTTGGGGTCCACGTGATCGTAGGTTTTCGCTGCGCCTCCTCGACTCAAGCCGATACTGGCCCCATTTTCTGAAATGAGGTCCGTTTCTTGGAGGTGGGTGCAGTTGCGTCCGTACAGAACGGCCCGGGAAAGGGGGTAAATGGCTGCGGAGGAGAGGGGAGCGTTCATGATCATGAAAGACTGTGGGATATTTACGAAGAAATATCGATGGCAGAGGGGCGCATTCTTCAGATTCCTTTCCTGTTCTTTATCCTGGGGGATGGGCCGTGACAGCGCGACCCCGGAACAATAAGCTCCGGTGGATTCATGGAAGTGAAGGTGATCGAGCAGAGAGATAGAGGTCTTTGCAATAGCCTGCCGGACCTGGGAGGAGGGAGGGGAGCATGACACCGAAATCCGATAATGTGAAACAGTTGCCAGGGGCCTTGGCCGCCAGCCTGTGTCACGAAGTGGGCAACCAGCTCGCAGCGGTTCGCCTCTCGGGGCATGTTCTGAAATTTGACCAGTCCAAAGTCCAACTCCAAAAGACGGCACAGAGCATTGAAGAGTTGGCCACGTTGTCGGGCGTCATTGTGAGCTTGCTGGGTCCCTTGATGGGAGCTTCGAAACTCAGCGTCGCTGTTGTCAATCCGCTGGATCTTTTAGACGGATTAAGTCGGGCTTTGCCCGATGCTGTGGTGCATCGAGTGCAAATTGAAATGCCCGGTGAAGGCGAGATCCCCGAGATCGTCGGAAACTTCCACATGTTTTCGGGTTTGCTCCTGGCCTTGATTCTCGGTTCCTGTGAGGCTTCTCCCAAGGAGAGCCCCGTGAAGGTTTCATTGGAGAAGCGCGCGCAGGAAGTGTCTGTCCTCATCGAAGATGAGGGTGCATTGAGTGCGGCGGAGGGCAATGGCGATGGATCTGCCTTGCGTGGGCGGGCATTAATGTTGGCGGTGGCGGAATGCCTGCTGGAACGGGTTGAAGGTGGCGTAGAACTCGAAGGACGTGGTTCAGGATCCAAAGAGACGCGACTGCGCGTGATTTTGTCACGAGAATCGTAGATTTAGGGGTTTGCTGGCTGTAAGCCCCTGCGGCATCTGCTAGCCTGCGCCGCCTTATGACAAATCAGCCGCACTCACAGAATAAATTACGAAACCTCGCCATTATCGCTCACGTGGACCACGGGAAAACCACCTTGGTCGACGGCCTCTTACGGCAGACCGGCAATTACGCTGAGCACGAGGAAATCGTAGAACGCGTGATGGACAGCGGTGATTTGGAACGCGAGCGCGGGATTACCATTACGGCCAAGAACACGGCTGTTAATTACAAGGGTGTGCGAATCAACCTGGTGGATACACCGGGTCACGCCGATTTCGGCGGTGAAGTGGAGCGCGTCCTGGGCATGGCCGATGGCGTACTCCTCGTGGTGGATTCGGTGGAAGGGGTGATGCCCCAGACGCGCTTTGTCATGGAGAAAGCCATCTCCCACGGGCAGCGCGTGATTTTGGTCATCAACAAGATCGACCGCCCGGAGCAGCGCGTGGAAGAGGTGGCCGATGAGGTCTTCGACTTACTCGTCGAACTGGGTGCCACGGATGCCAATCTGGACTTCCCCATTATCTATGCCTCGGCCAAGGAAGGCTTTGCCTGTTTGGAATTTGAGGGCCCGCACAAAGACTTCGTCCCCTTGCTCGATGCCATCCTGGAATACATTCCGGCACCGACTTGCGACCCGGAAGGCCCCGCACAATTTCAAGCCGTGACCTTGGGTTACGATGAGTATCTGGGCCGCATGGTGATCGGTCGTGTGATGCGCGGCACCTTGCGCCGTGGAGAACCCGTGGTTCGCATTGCGGCCGACGGTACGCAGGTCAACTTCCGTATTACCAAACTCTTTGGTACCGATGGTTTGGAGCGCGTCGAACTTCAAGAGGGCATTGCGGGGGACATTGTCACCATCGCCGGTGTGAATCACATCGATGTGGGCGACACCATCTGCAATCCCAGCAAAATTGAGGCCTTGCCGCGAATCAACATCGACCCGCCCACACTGCGTGTGGTGTTTACCGTGAACACCTCTCCCTTTGCCGGCCGGGATGGCAAGTACGTGACCAGCCGTCAGGTGGGTGATCGTCTGGCGCGTGAGCAACTGGGTAACGTTGCAATTTCTGTTAAGCCGGGTGAATCCGGAGAGAGCTTTGAAGTGGCGGGTCGCGGTGAATTGCAAATCGGTGTGCTCATCGAGACCATGCGTCGCGAAGGCTATGAGTTCGCCGTGGGACGTCCTGAGATTATCATGAAGGACGTGGACGGAGAGCTTTCGGAGCCCGTGGAAGACGTGGTGGCCGATATCCCCGAGTGGGCTTCCGGGGTCGTGATTGAGAAGTTGAATCAGCGCAAGGCGGTGATGGAGGGGATGGAGACGCACGGGGACCGTGTGAATATCCATTTCACAGCCCCCAGTCGCGGCCTGTTCGGTTATCGAACGCAGTTTCTAACGGATACCCGAGGCGAGGGAATTCTACATCGCACGGTATGTGGTTATGCCAACCACGCGGGTGATCTGCCCAGTCGCACCGTCGGTGCAGTGATTGCCAGCGAGGGCGGTCAATCCACCGCCTACAGTATCTTCAAGATTCAAGAACGAGCCACCATGTTCATTGGAAACGCAGACAAAGTGTACGAGGGGCAGGTGGTCGGTGAGTGCCGCAAAGAGGGCGACATGGTGGTGAATATCGTGCGCGCCAAGCAGCTCAATAATATTCGTGCGGCAGGCAAGGACGACGCTT
This sequence comes from Pseudomonadota bacterium, assembly GCA_003353845.1. Lineage (GTDB taxonomy): Bacteria > Myxococcota_A > UBA9160 > UBA9160 > JADFDR01 > GLO-12. Next base: position 27,937 of record PIVT01000018.1, read on the forward strand.
TGATTCTTACGCCACCGCGCAGGCCAGAAATTGAAACGGCGCTGGGCTGGATTCAGGAAGACGAGCTTTTGGAGATCACCCCGAATCATCTTCGGCTGCGCAAGCGAGAGTTAAACGAGGCCATGCGCAAACGCAACTCGCGCGCCAAGGGCTAAGTGCTGATTTCGTACATGTTTGGAATGGGTTCTCAAGTGAAGAGAACTTGATGTTATTGGACGGTGGTGCCACCTCTGCTCAAGCAGCTCTCGCTGTCCATGAAACTAACAGAGCCTTTGACGTCGCAGCGGACAATGCTCTTGTCCAATTCCTCGGGGTTTAAGGACGTCGCTTCCTCCCACCACTCTTTTACGGCAATGGCTTTCGCGTCTTCGGCCTTCTTCCTCTCGGACTCTTTGTCCTTGCCCTTGGTTTTTTTGGAGACCCCCATGCTTTTATTGGCCTCGTTGATTTCGTCTAATACCATACAGCCGGTGGGCCATTGCAATAGCAATGCAAGTGAAAGGCTTGCGGTTAGTTTTTTGATAGGCAGGCGCATCATGCAAGGTTTATCGTCCGGCGGATTCAGAAGCTTGATCCCTTCCTGAAATCAGCGCACGAGCGTGCTTTAGAGCGGTTGGGCGGCTCAAGCTTGAAAAATAGAGCCTTGCAGTTCGAGCTGGACTCCCCCAATGTCTGACTTTGGAGGATGTTTTTGGGCGACTTGTTTTTTTATGCAGCAATAGTGGCAGCGGGTGTTGCCGGCGGGTTGCTTAGCCTCTGTTTCCTGGCCTTGTTCCGCAAACACTACCTCAGTGCGGGGATCGGACTTCTGTTAGCCTTGGCGACCCTGGGCCTGGGCGCCGCCCTGGGAGCCGCCTGTGTGGGAGTCCACGGCTACCGCGCCCTCTTGCATGAAGAAGTGGCGGCCACGCTAGAAGTTACGCCCCTGGAACCGCAATGGTTTGAGGTGACGCTTCGAACACCCGATGGTGCAGAGCGCCATTTTGCCCTGGCGGGTGACCAGGTTTATGTCGATGCGCACATCTTGAAGTGGAAGCCGCTCTTGAACCTGTTCGGCCTACGTACCGCCTATGAATTGGATCGCATTGCTGGACGCTATTTTGATATTGAGCAGGAGCGCTTACAACGGCGAACCTTGTTTTCCCTGGCGACGCCCAAGCCCCTCAACTTGTTTCTTCTCTGCAAAGAGTATCCATTCATCGAAGCCTTTTTGGATGCCGAATACGGATCGGCGAGCTACGCCATGGCCAGGGAGCCGGCCTTGTATGAGTTGCGTGTTTCGACGTCGGGATTGTTGTTGCGGCCGATAACGCCTTAGCCCGGGCTAGACAACGCGAATGCGCGGGTTGGCCGCTCGATCCAACAAAATCGTACGATTGCGGCCATCGCGGGGATGAAGCGCATAGCCAAAGGCCAGCCTCAAGGGGATCGGCTCGTTGAGTTCTTCGTGCTTTGCAATTTCATGAGTCACCGTGCGCGCCAAACTTGAAAGTCGTTGTTCGGGCCCCTCACCAGGGTCGGGCAAGAGCACTGTGAATTGATGATCGCCAGTCTGGGACAAGACGTCGAAGCTGCGCATGTGAGAGCGCAGCGCCTCGCCGACCTTCATCACCACTAGTTGTGCATGGGCTTCGCCGCTGGCTTGCTGGATGGCTTCAATGTTTTCCAAGTCACAATTCAGAATGACAACTCGATTCGGTCTGCCCGCAGCGCGCGCCACTTCCTCAGAAATTCGCCTGTGCAGGGTCTCTACGCTGGAGAAACCCTCCTGCATTTCCTCAAGCGTGGCGACGACAACATCTTCGGGTTGCGCTTCTGCGATGAGTTCGTCGGCAAGAGGTTGGGCGGGTGCCGCTGGTGAGACCTCGTCTTCGATGGCACTGGCTTCGACGCTAACAGCCCGGTCCATATAGGCCAGGGCTTGCTCAAAGAGCATGGCGTCTTCATTGCGGAATGGCCCCGGATAGACGTCCTCATGAGAAAGCTTGTTGTAAATGGCAAAGGTGCCGATGACGCGGCCATTGGAAGTAATGGGCGCTGCCAGGATGGATCGGATGTTGGGATCGATACCACAGAAGCGCGGGTCCACGCGCAGATCTCGGATTTGCAACAGTTCGGAACGTGTGGCGGCTTCCCGCGAGGCGAGCTTGTCCAGGTGAATCAAGCTTGAGGGGAGGGTCTCCGTGCTCGATCCGTGACCGCCGCGGATATAGAACCGTCCGCTTTCGTTATCGCGCAGGCGGACGATGGCAAACTCTGCTTCCAAAATGTCGGGTACAGCGTGCGTGGCGATCTGCACCAACTCAGCGTTGTCTCGCACGCTCAGAAGGCGTATGCCGAGATCGCCGATGGCGCGCATTTTACGAAGCTGCGTTTCGGCTTGTTCTTCGCGCTCCATCTGAGCAATTTCGTCACCCGCGGCCGTGGTGATCTCATTCAAAATACCTTCGAGGATGTCGGTGTCTTCCATGCGCGAGGAGACCTGTACGGTCATGACGCCAACCTGCAACTGGCCGTAAGAAAGAGGCATGGCGGCATAGGCCAGGCTGCCGTTGTCCCAGCGCAAGTAGATGGGTTCTCCGCTTTCGGCCGCCTGTCCGTCCACGCCGGATCCGGTGGTCAACGAAAGAGCGGGAGTAACGCCTTCTTCGGATTGTGAAGTCGCGTTCAGCGTAAAGACGTCGCGGTCGGCATCATGCAGGTAGACACTCACAATGCCATCGACAACTTGATCCGCTGTAAAACAACAAAGCTGACGCAGTCGCTTGCGCACGGGAATTTCCTGGCGGAACAGTGCGCGCACGTGTTGCCCTGCGCTGTAACGTGCCGACAGGCTGCGCAGGCGTTCAAATTCTTGTGCCTTGGAGATCAGCGCGGCGTCCAGGGCGGCGAGTTGGCGAACGAAGTCGAGATCTTTATGGGTGAAGATGTCGGCTTGAGAAGAGTGGTGCAGATTGAGCACACCCAGCACGCGACCATCCGTCTCAAGTGGGACAGAGATGGCGGACACGGCGTTGCTGCGCTCGTGGACAATATGAAATGCCATATGGTCAGCATGTCCACGCAAAAGCAAAGGGCTCGCTTCGGCCGCGACTTTTCCAGCGATGCCTTCTCCCATCTTTACACGAATTTTAGGCCAGAGTTCGCGTTCAATGCCCACGGCCATACGGATGAGTAGTTCTTGACTGTTGGGCTCCAAGAGCATCAGTGAACCTTGATCGGCCCCCGTTGCACCGATAGCGATTTGGAGCATGCGTTCAAACAACTCATCGGTATCAATGGTGAGGTCGTAGGATTCCACGATCTCTTGCAAGGTTTGCAATAGGTCTTGCTTGTGATCGGCATGCGGATCGCGAAATCCCCAAAGCAAACGCGCTACCAGGGGCGAGATGCGTTCCACGCCAGAGGCAAGCAAGAAGGGGAACTTTCGGGTAAGCGCTGGTGACACACGGGAATCGATAATGGCGTGCAGGCCTGTTCCACTTTCAAATAAACGGTCGTCGCTGGTGAGGACTTCCCGCGCTGAGTTTTCAATGGGTTTGGGCAGCTTTCGCAATTGAGACTGCGTCGCACCGACATCGTAGGTGTGGATACCGATAACCTCGATCTCAGGATTCGTGAGAAGGTGAGGTAGGAGTGCAATGGACTCCTCGGTGACACCGTAGATGGCGATACGCTTGATTCTCACCGAACGGTTTCCTCAATCAGGGGGCCGAGTTGAAGGGTTAGCGTGAGAGCGAACTGACGCCCGGTAGCGTCGCGCAACACCAACGGAAGTTGCACAGATTCTTCGTCGGCAAGTTTCGGGTTGCCGACAGAAATAATGCTGAGGTTGGAGGAAGCCGCCACCGCCTCCGCTACTTGTGCGCTGGCCAACTCGGGCGTAAGGGATGCCGAGGATTCCTCCATGACCGAGATCGCCATGTCCTCTTGCAAGTCCAGGACCTGAGCTTCAGGCAACGCTTCGACGACGGCCTGGACCGAAGCCTCTGCGGCTGCGATGGGAGGTGTGGCAGCCATGACGGGCGTAGCTGGAGCAGTGGCTGGCGCAACGGGAGCGACGGGCGCAGCTGGGGCCACAGGGGCTGCCACAGGGGCTGCAGGAGGTGCCGGGGCGGGCGCTGCGGCAGGTTGGGCTACGACGGGTTGTGGTTCCGCTGGCGCAGGGGCAACGGTTTGGCTGACAGGCGCTGCCGCTGCCATGGGCAGAGGCGCTGCAACACTTCGATCCTGGCCGTGGCGTTGTCCATGATCCCGCAAATGGCGGATCACTTGCTTGGAGGCCGTGGTCAGCACCTCGAGAACGCCTTTGCCTTGGTTGGCGACGGAGTCGAAAATGGTCACCTTGGGTAGGGCCAAACGTCGATGCAGCTCTTCCAATGCCACGTAATCGGCCAGGTCCCGCTTGTTGTGCTGGACCAATAAGGGGATCTCATCGATGGAGATTCCCTTCACCGACAGCGCTTTGCGCAGTTCCATGAAAGAGTCCAGGTTTGCGTTCTGGCGGCTTTGTTGGGAGTCCACGACAAAGACCACGCCGTCGATATGATCCAGCAGTTGATTGCGAGTGGCAGAGAATTCAGGGGCCCCGGGAACGGCGATGATCTGAATGCGTGTGAGGACGCCACCGACCTTTCCCAGTTCAATGGGTAGGACTTCATAGGTTGCATTGGGATCGACAGGGCTGGCGATTTCGCTCATCTCCCCCCGGTTGTCCGGTCGCAACTTGGTGTAGATGTATTGCAAGGCCGTACTCTTGCCGGAGCCTTGTGCGCCCCAATAGATGAGTCGTGCGTTGATGGTGGGTTCTGGGGGGGGTGCTTGTGTCATAAGAGTTCCCTCTCTAATCCTTTCCGCGTTGGGCGAGAATGCGCTTGGCCTGGCCTGCGATGGGTCCGGGTACTTCCTTGCTCTTGGAAATCTGACGTAAATCTTTTTCTTGCAGGAGTTGCAAAAATTTCATCGCCGAGGGCAGTGGGCATTTGGGGTTTGTCGCCAGCCCGTACCTGACCGCGTACATTTTAGTCCACTCCCGGTTCATGGAGATGATTCGAAGTACGTCATCTGACAATTGTCTGGACTTGGAAAAGCCCTCTACCTCATTGTCCGTTATTTTAGGGCTGCGGATGGCGGCTGCGGCCACGATTTTGTTCTTGTCGCGAATTAAGATGCCTCGGGCTTCCTTGTTTCCCATGGAAGCAAGCTTGATTTTGTGGAAGACAGACATTTTGGCAATCAGGACGGACAGGCTGCCCTTGAGTTCCTCGCTCATCTCCGAGCCTTCTTTGGAGAGCTGCTTGGCCAGTTCCTTGGCATCGGGCCCCAATACCGCTAGCAGGGCAGCTTCGGCCTCGGCTTCGCTGAGTTCCTTCTGCTCAAAGTTTTCGTCGTCGGCGTTGGCAGCATCGATGACGCCTAAAAAGGTCAGAATTCGCTCAATGGTGGCGCGTCCCGTCAGGGCGTTGTCCCCGAGTGCATCCACAATGGCAGGAGCGCGCATGAGGCGCTCTTGATTATTGCTGACGATCTCAATCACTCGCTTGGAAGGAAGGGTGGCGAGGAAGGCCATGGTGGGATCATCGGTGGCCGCATTGAGTGCGATTTTCTCGATGCGGCTCTCCTGATCTTTGTACAGGTGAGCCATGGTGCCCAGCACGGCGGGGTGAGTCGCTCCCGTGAGGACTGGATCGCAAATGCTATCGGGCAAGTTTTGCAGGCTTTCACGCGCCGTCTTTTTAATATCGGGATCAGCGTCGTTCATGAGAACAAAGAGCACGGTGGCGAGTTCGATGGGTGGCAAGGGCATGGCGCCCGAAGCCGCCATTTTGCGCGCTTTTATCGGTGCGTCACGACGCACATAGCGCTCAGCTTCGGCTGAGACCGTTAATCGAATCTTTTTCTTTTGAGCTGCCGTCACGTGTTCCTGCCCCTTCGCACATGCGGGTTTGGGCGGAGATGTGGACTAGATCGCACGCATTCCTACCCACAGAAACAGTCGGCGAGTTTTGCTCGTAACTTTAAGAATTTCCTATGGTTTTCAGGTAGATGGCTTCTGAGGCGCACATGGGCCGCCTCGGGCTGGAATCAGGGTCTTCACCGAGTCTAGGTGTTCGATTCTTCGGTGTTTTTCTCGAAGAGCATGCGCAGCCCCTCCAAGGTCAGAAAAGGCTCCACACGCTCGATACTCGTAGTGATGTCGGCCACTCGTTGCGCCAGACCCCCCGTGGCGATCACCCGGGCATCCTTGCCCAATTCGCTTCGGATTCGCTCCACCATGCAGTCCACCATACCGGCGTAGCCAAAGAGCAGGCCAGATTGCAGGGCCTCCGTAGTGGTTCGACCGATGGCCTTGGAGGGTTTTGTGATTTCGATGCGATGCAGCATGGAGGCGCGCTCAAACAGGGCTTCTGTGGCAATGTGAATCCCCGGGAAGATGGCACCTCCCAGGTAGGCTCCCTCCTTGGAGATGCAGTCGAAGGTGATGGCGGTACCAAAGTCCACGGCGATGACGGGTCCCCCGAGCAGTTCATGGGCCGCCACCGCATTGACAATGCGATCAGCGCCGACTTCGGATGGGTTTTTGTAGTGAACGGGCATGCCTGTCTTGATGCCTGGACCGACAATCAGGGGCGCACAGTCAAACAGCTTGCTGCACACGCGCTCCCAAATGGGCACCAAAGGTGGAACCACGCTGGAAATGATGATGTCCGTGATCTCGCTGACGGAGCCTTCGGAATCGTCAAAGAGCGAGCGCAAAATAATGGCGAGCTCGTCCGAGGTGTTGTGGTGGTGGCTTCCAATGCGCCAGTGACGGGTCAGGCTGCCCCCACCACTGGGATAATCAAACAGTCCGACTGAGGTGTTGGAATTACCGACATCGACGACGAGGAGAACAGTTTCGCGCATGAGCTGAAGCTACCTTTTTGATGGGTGAGAGTGAAGGGTCAGGCTTTGCTTAGGGTCTGTTTGGCGGCACCGGCCGGGGCCAGAGTGACGTCGCCCGCGAGCACGCGGCAGATACTACCGTCTTCGCGCGCAAGACGTAATGCACCATCGCTGTCGATGCCCAAAACGGTCCCTGCATAACGCTGCCCACCGATTTCATCGATGGTGACGGCTTTGCCTTGCATGTGAAAACGTCGCTCAAAGCGGGGGCGCAGGGCTTCAAATCCCTGCCCCAGATGTTGGTCGAAGACCTCTTCCAAGCGCGCCAGCAGGCGGCGGGTAAAGTCCACGCGGTCGATCTGGCGCCCTGTGCTGTGGCTCAGGCTGGTGGCTTGGCTGCGAAAGGACTCGGGGAAGCTCTCGGGGTCCGCATTCAAGTTGATCCCGATTCCCAGTACCAGGGAATCGACGCGCGCGCCCTCGGCATGCATTTCCAAAAGAATGCCAGAAGTCTTTTTACCTCGAAGCAAGATGTCGTTGGGCCATTTGATGGAAACCTCGTCGCCGTCCGATGTTCCGTCGTCCACTTCCGAAGCAATGAGTTCCGCCACGGCAATGGCCGTGCTGAGGACGAACAGGGGAGCGGCCTCGGTCACGAGATTGGGTCGCAAAATGGCTGAAAGATAGAGGTTCTGATGGGGCGGCGAATAAAAACTTCGCCCCAAGCGCCCACGCCCCGCGGTTTGTTCCTCGGCCACCACGATGGTTCCGTGGGCGGCGCCTTGGCGGGCCAACTCTGCGGCGATGCGGTTGGTGGAGTCGGCGTGCTCATAGTGCTCGATGTGTTGTCCCAAGCTCTTGGTGTGTAGGCCAGCCCGAATCAACTCGGGATAGAGCCGGTCGGGCAAGGTCTTGAGCTGGTAGCCGCCGCCCGCCGCACCTTCGATCTGGTAGCCGCGCGCACGCAGTTGCTCTACGTGCTTCCAAATTTGTGTACGGGAAACTTCAAGTTGGGTGCTTAACTCAGCGCCCGAAAAAGGAGCGCGTGGAGGGGCCTTCTGGGCACCCAGCGCGTCGAGGATGCTGAGAGCAGCCGCAGCCAGCTTAGTCGGTGTTTGTCGTGGCTCCATCGTCATCCGGCTGCAGCTCGAGGGCAATGTCTACGGCGGGAGCCGAGTGGGTGAGGCAACCCAAGGAAATCTGGTGTACCCCGGTTTCAGCGTAGGCCCGCAAATTATCGAGCTGAATTCCTCCCGAGGCTTCCAATCGAACGCATTGTCCCAGCTTCTCCACAATCTGGCGGATTTCTTCCGGGTTCATATTGTCGAGCAAGAGAATGTCGGCGCCTGCTTCGGTTGCGGCTACGGCGTCTTCTTCGCTCTCCACTTCGATTTCAATACGCAGGTGAGCCGGTGCCTTGGCGCGTGCGGCGCGCACGCACTCGGCCACACCACCGGCGGCCGCCACGTGATTGTCCTTCAGCAAAATGCCGTCAAAGAGCCCCACACGATGATTGTGTGCACCGCCCACGGCAGTGGCGTATTTGTCCAGGGCGCGCCAGCCGGGCAAGGTCTTGCGCGTATCCAGCAGCCAGGTGTCCGTGCCGTACACTTCGGCCAGGTGCCGACGCGTCCAACTGGCGACACCACACATGCGCATGAGGAAATTGAGTGCGGTGCGCTCAGCAGCCAAGATGGCTTGCAAGGACCCGTCGATGATCAAAATAGTGTCACCGGCCTGGGCGATTTCCCCGTCTTCGATTTGAACCGCGATTTCCAGGCAGGGATCGATGGACGTGAAAACAGCGGCGGCCACTTCGGTGCCACACACGACGAGCTCTTCGCGGGCTTCGATGACGGCTGTGCCGAATTGGGCCTCTGGAATGCTGATTTGTGAGGTGATATCACCGTGGCCCAGGTCTTCCTCGATAGACCATTCGACCAGGGGGCTCCAAGTGGAATGGGGTGGCAGCGGGGGGCACTCCAACTCGCTCTCGTCGTCGGCGTTCCTCGATGTGATTTGAATGTAGGGCGTCATGATTCAGCCGCTCCCGACAAGTCTTGCAATTGGCTGAGCCGTTTCCCAGTCGTCTCCGCTTCCTCGCGCAGGCCTTGGAGCTTCTTCTGGTCTTTGGCCACGACCTCTGGTTTGGCGCGTTCCAGAAACTTCGGGTTGGAGAGCTTTTTGTCAAACATGGCGATGTCTTTCTCAAGCTTCTTCAAGGACTTCTCAAGGCGATTGGCTTCCTCGGCAAAGTAGCTGGGATCTTCCAATTCCACCCATACCTGATAGGGGCCCGCCCGCGTGACGGAAGCGGCAGGGGGTGCGCTGCCCTCGGCGCTGAGATCCAGGGCTTCGGCATTGGTGAGTGCGCGAATGCCGGGTTCGTGGCCTGCAGTGAGTTCGCCCGCGGCTTTGGGCAGGCGAATGCGGATTTTGCTCTTGGGGGGTAGCCCGAGTTCACCGCGCACCTGACGAACCTTGGTGACGAGGTCCGTAAAGAAGTTCATCTCCTCGTCTTCGGTCTGAGTCAAGGTCGGTGCGGGGGATGGGTAGTTTTGTTCCATGAGCATCAAGTCGCTGCGACCGTCCGCACGCGGCAAGTGGGGAAGGGCTTGGTAAATCTCTTCCGTCACATAGGGCATGATGGGATGCAGAACCTGCAATGCACCGGAAAGTGTTTCCACCAGAGTGTGCTGGGTGGCCGCACGCGCCTCTTGATCTTCACCTTGCAGCGTTTCTTTGGATAGCTCGATGTACCAGTCGCAGAACTCGCGCCACATAAAGTGATAGATGGCACTGGCCGCATCGTTGAAACGATAAGCGTCCAAGGCTTCATGGGCTTTCCCCATGGCCACGTCCAAGCGAGTGCGAATCCAACGATCGTACAGGGACTTTTTACCGGGCTCGCTAGCGGGGTTGAAGTCTTCCAAGTTCATGAGCGAGAAGCGGGCGGCGTTCCAAATCTTGGTCACAAAAGCGCGCGCACCATCGAAATGGTGGGTGCCCAACTTGATATCGCGACCTTGGGCGGCCAGGGACACCAGCGTGTAACGCAATGCGTCGGTGCCATGCTCTGCCATGACCTCCAAGGGGTCGATGCCGTTGCCAGCCGTCTTGGACATCTTCTTGCCCTTGGCATCGCGAATCAGCGGGTGGATGTACACGTCTTGAAAGGGCACTTCCTTCATGAAGTGCAAGGACATAAAGATCATGCGCGCCACCCAGAAGAAGATGATGTCGAAGCCGGTGGAGAGCACGGATGTTGGATAGAAAGTCTTCAGGTCCTCGGTTTCATCGGGCCAACCCATGGTGGAGAAAGGCCACAGGGCGCTGGAGAACCAGGTGTCCAGCACGTCATCGTCTTGGGTGAGATCCGTGCCACCACAGGCTCGACACGCCGTGGGGGTGTCCACATCGGAGGTCCATTCGCCGCAGGCGCCGCATTCCCAGGCGGGGATACGATGCCCCCACCACAACTGCCGCGAGATGGGCCAGTCGCGGATGTTTTCCATCCAGTGGAAGTAAGTGTTCTCCCAGTTCTTGGGATGGAACTTCACCTTTCCGTTCCTGACGATTTCAATGGCTGGTTTGGCCAAGGGCTCCATCTTCAAAAACCACTGGTTTGACAACAGCGGTTCGACGACGGTATGGCAGCGGTCACAGTGAGGAACTTCGTGTTGATGCGGTGTTGTGGAAAGCAGGAGTCCCAAGGCTTCAAGATCGGCCAGCACGGTTTTGCGCGCCGTCTTCATGTCCATGCCAGCGTATTTCTCGCCGGCGTTTTCGTTGAAGGTACCGTCCTTGTGTAAGAGGTTGATCTCTTCCAGGCCCAAGCGCCGGCCGCATTCAAAGTCATTGGGGTCGTGACCCGGGGTAACTTTGACCGCGCCCGTTCCAAACGCGGGGTCAACGAATTCATCGGCCACGATTTCGATGCTGCGCTGGGTGAGCGGAAGTTTGACGCGCTGGCCAATCAGGCTGCCGTAGCGCTCATCTTCGGGATGGACGGCTACAGCCGTATCGCCCAAGAGGGTTTCGGGACGTGTGGTTTCGACTTCGATGCCGCCTTCGCGGTCTTCGTAGTCGTAGCGGATTTTGTACAGGTTACCGCCGACACTCTGTCGTGGGGCTTCGAGGTCCGATAGCACCGTCATGCAGCGCGGGCACCAGTTCACCAGGTAGTTGGCGCGGTAGATGAGTCCTTCCTGATGCAAGTGCGTGAATACTGTGCGCACGGCCTTGGACAAGCCCTCGTCCATGGTGAAACGTTCGCGCGACCAATCACAAGAAGCCCCCAGGCGCTTTTGCTGATCGATGATGGTGTTGCCGTGGATTTTCTTCCACTTCCAAACTTCTTCCAGGAAGGCCTCTCGTCCCAGGTCGTGGCGGGTTTTCCCGTCCTCGGCCAGTTTGCGTTCCACCACCACCTGGGTGGCGATGCCCGCGTGATCGGTCCCCGGTAGCCAGAGCACGTTGTAGCCTTGCATGCGCTTGTGGCGGGAGAGCACGTCTTGCAGGCTGCCGTTCAGGGCGTGTCCCAGGTGCAGGGCGCCGGTGACATTGGGCGGAGGAATGACGATGGAGTAGGGCGGCTTCTGGCTGTCGGTTTCCGGGCGAAACAAATCGCGTTTCAGCCACTCTTGGTACCAGCGGGCCTCGGCGGGTTCAGCATCGAATCGTTTGGGTAAGTTTTTTTCTTGGTCAGTCACGGGGAGACGAGTCTAACGACCGACGCCCTCCGTCGCTAGCGACGGAGGGCGTCTGATTCGACTCTTCCAGGCCAGCTGGAAGCTGCCCGAGAGAGGTTCTTATTCTCCCTTGAGCTTGGAAATTTCTTCCTTGATCAAGGACTCTGCCATTTGCGGAATGACTTCCCAGGCGACAGCCTCGATGCGCTGTAGCGCATCCTTCACCAGTTTCTCGGAGACATCACTGAAGGCTTCCCAGGCCATCTTCTCCAAGGTCTCGTGCATTTGCTGCTGGAATTCGGGGGTCAGTAGATCCGCCCCGCTCAAAGCTGCGGCAGGCTCGGCTGCGGCTTCGGCCACGGGCTCGGGCGCATTGGCTGTTTCCCAGGGCTCTTCCAGTGTTCCACCAAATTCGGCGGGAATATCGGTTTCCTCTTCACTGAACTCAATGGCGGTGGGCGTCACTTCCAGGGGCTCCGCTGCAGGAGGTTCTTCGAAGCTGATCACCGGTGCAGCAGGGGGTTCTTCTTCAGCGATTTCCATGCTGATGGGAGCTGCACTTTCGGGCATGTCAAACCCTTCTGGCATAACAAAGGTGGCGTCTTCGGGGGTGGGGCTGCCGGAGTCGCTGGGCGTACTCACGACCGTGGCAAAGGTAGAATCTTCCGAAGAGCTGCTGAAATCGTGAGACGTATCTCCCCAGTCGTCATCCAGGCTGGCCACTGGGGCCACGCTGGCTTCGGGAGCGGGATGAATTTCAGTGCTGTTGTCCTCGGGCATGAAGGCAATGGTCTCATTCATCGAGTGGGGAACGGCATCCATGGTTTCGGCGCTTAGATCCGGGGCTTCCGCAAAGTCTGCGCTGGAAGTGGCCAGGGGATCATCCTCCTCGCCTGGAAGGATAAACGCGTTGTCCTCGTCGTCGCCTTCATCCGCGAAGGGGAAGTCCTGCTCGGCGGCAGCTTCATCAGCGAAAGGAAAGTCCTCTTCGGCGTCGAGTTGCACGACGGGTCGCGGTGGTTCCATGGAAAAGTCTTGGGTGGATTCGTTGGGATCGTCACCGCCCATGATTGCAGCGTCGAAGGCCTGTGTCAGTTCTCCGGGAGCGGTGACTTCGGCAACGGCTTCCTCTTCTGCTTCGGGGCCAGCGAGAATTTCGTTCACGCGCTCCACAAGAGATTGCGCCTCAAAAGGTTTGGTGATGTGGCCCAGGGCGCCCACTTGTTTGGCGCGAGCCTCGTCAAAGGGTTCGAAGGTTCCCGAAAGCAGCAAGACCGGGATGTGCTTCAGTGCTTCGTCTGAGGTGACGGCTTCGCAGACTTCGTAGCCATCGAGTCCGGGCATAACGACGTCGGCCAGGATGATGTCCGGGTGGATCTCTCGCGCTTTGGTTAGCGCGTCGTCGCCGTTATCCACGGTGACGAGATCGAGCTCCTCATTGGCAAAACTGAGTCCGACAACCTTCTGGATCGTGACACTGTCATCGGCGAGAAGTAGCGTTTTGGGCATTGCGGGTCCCCTCTATAGGCAGCACAAGGCAGCAAGTGTTCAATTCCACTACATCGGTGGTATTGCGTACCGGAGATGGTATCGACTGGAATTGCTCTTAGATTGAATGATTTTTCGAGGCATTCGTCCAGTCCTGATCGAAACTCTTCCTACAATTTCCGCGGTTAAGTTGCCCAGGTGAATTCCCGATAACTCCTACGCATGCTCCGTGTAAGCTAAAACACGTCGGTTTTCAGGTGAAATGACGAATTTTGGCCCTGGTGGGGATGTTTGAGGGTAATCCGTGATCAAGATTCAATGTGCAGGGTTGACGGACGTCGGACGAGTCCGAGTAGCGAACGAGGACAGCTTGGCCGTCGTTCCCGACCTGGGTTTGTTTATCGTCGCCGACGGTATGGGTGGTCACAAGGCTGGAAAACACGCCAGTGTCATGGCCGTCGAGCGCTTGGTGGAGACCATTCGCGCCTTGGGTGGCGTACAGACCAGCGGCGCCGAGCGACTTCGCGCAGCCACCACACACGCCAATACAGAAATTTATGAAGCAGGGCAGGCTGCTGAAGAGTTGAGCGGCATGGGAACCACCATGGTGGCCCTGTTTATCTCGGAGCAGCGGGCGGCCCTGGCTCATGTGGGCGACAGCCGCGCGTACCTGGTGCGCGCTGGGCGCATCCGACAATTGACTGACGATCACTCGGTGGTGGGCGAATTGCTTCGCCGAAATGAGATCAGCGAACGCGCTGCGCGCGATCATCCACATCGCCACGTGATTACGCGCGCTCTGGGTGTGCGGCCCAAGGTCGAGCCCGACCTGGGCGAGATCGCCCCCTTGGACAGGGACACTTTCGTGCTGTGCTCCGATGGTCTGACCAATCATTTGGAAGACGATGACATCATGAAGTTGGCCACGGCAGAGGAGAACTTGGAAGCCAACTGTCAGCGCATGGTGGAGTTGGCCAAGAAGCGCGGCGGACGAGACAACATCACTGTCGTACTGGTGCGCTGCGAACAAGACGAAGAAGAGAATACCGATCCCTCCGCTGGACGGTACAAGGTGGATTGCAGCAGTTAGGTTTCCCCCGGCCTGGCTTCGACGACGGAGGCTGGAAAACGCAGGTGCCAAACTTTGAACGCCCTCGATCATTTCTGATCGAGGGCGTTCGGGCTTTTGGGGTATTCAACTGCTTGAGAAAACTTTCTTACATGCGCGCCTCAATGGCGTTCTTCAGCTTGGCGCGCAGGCGCAGAACGGATTTGGTGTGGATCTGGCACACGCGTGATTCGGTGATGCCCAGGATGTTTCCAATCTCTTTCATGTTGAGATCGTCGTAGTAGTAAAAGGAGATCACCAAGCGCTCTTTCTCGGGCAAGGTGCCAATGGTGTTGGCCACGATCTCTTTCATTTCACAGAGCTTGAAGGTTGCAAAGGGGTTCTCGGAGTTTACGTCCTCAACGATGTCGGCGTAGCCGCCGGTGCGCTCTCCGTCGGGGCCAGTACCGCGAATCTCTTCCAGGTTGATCAGCGAGATGCCGCGCACTTGGTTGATGAGTTCGTGAAACTTAGGCAGTTGCAGGCCCAGGGAGTCGGCCACTTCTTGATCGTGTGCCGCACGGCCCAGGCGCTGTTCCACTTCGCCGTAAGCAGCTTCGAGTTTGCGCCCTTTTTGTCGAACACTTCGAGGAACCCAGTCCAAGGAACGAAGTTGATCGAGAATGGCACCCTTGATGCGGAACTCGGCGTAGGTTTTGAACTTGCAGTTTTTACCGGGGTCGTACTTTTCAATGGCATCGATCAAGCCGATCACGCCAGTGTTGTGCAAGTCTTCCAAGTCGATATGGGAAGGAAGCCGAACGCCGATGCGATTTACGATGTATCGGATCAACGAAGTGTGCTCGAGAATAATCTGCTCTTTTACGTGTGCTGGAATCTCGCTGTACTGTTCTTTGGCCTCGGTCAATAATGCTTCCATGTGGGTTCCTTTTCCCGCGGACTTGTCCGCGGCCTCCTGCGACTCAGCTAAAGTGTTTTCTGATGTTGTTGCCTTGATGCCCATGCGCCTGGTTAGAGCACGCCTTGTGCCAACTTGAGAAAAAAAGAGTCATATTTTCGGAAAAATGACTCAAGTGATCTCTGGATTGCAGCTACCTGGCGTTAAATGCGGAACACAAAAGGATTTTTGTGATTTGCCATGGAATGGCAGTGTGAAAAGTTTTTCAGGTAATCACTGCAGCCAAGTGCTGCGTTTTACGCAACGAGCCGGCAGAAGTGTTGAATTCTCGACGCTACTGGATTGGAGGTGCCGTAAAACCGTCACTTCAGTGACAAATTTCGGTCGTCAAAGGGTGGGAATTGACGCTTTTAGTCGTCGGTGTCAGGCGAGGAAAGTTTTTTCTTTTTTATCTTTTCAAGCAGTGTGGTGCGATTGAGCCCCAGCATTTTCGCGGCCTTGTTTTTGTTCCAACTGGTTTTGTCCAAGGCCTGGCTGATGAGGTCGGTTTCGAAAAGATCCACCAATTCGTTGAAGGAGACGCCTGAACTGGGAAGGGAGGGAGCCGTGGGTGCGCTGGCCAGCGGGGCTGTGCGCAGCTGGCGAGGTAAATCGCCGATGTCGAGTTCGCCTTCGCTGCGCAGGACCACCATGCGTTCCAGGGTGTTTTCCAGTTCGCGCACATTGCCTGGCCAGCCATAGTCTTTGAGTAGGTTCAAGGCCTCGGAATCGATGCCTTGAACCTTCTTGTTCTTATTCTTGTTGAGTTTTTCAATAAAGAAATCCACAAGCAGTTCGACATCGCCCGCCCGTTCGCGCAAGGGCGGGACCTCAATGGGGATGACATTGAGTCTGTAATAAAGGTCTTCGCGGAAGCGGCCATCGGCAATCGCCGTAGGCAAGTCTTGATTGGTGGCCGCGATGACGCGCACATCGACTGCGATGGTTTTGGAGGAGCCTACGGGCTCGAAGCTTCGTTCTTGCAACACGCGCAAGAGTTTCACCTGCAGGTTCAAACTCATGTCACCAATTTCATCCAAGAAGATGGTTCCGCCATTGGCGACGGAAAAACGGCCCTCTCGATGACTTGAGGCATTGGTGAAGGCACCTTTGACATGGCCAAAGAGTTCACTCTCCAAGAGCTCCTCGGGGATGGCTCCGCAGTTCACTGTGACCAGCATGCGGTCGGCGCGCTGACTGTTGTAGTGCAGGGCGCGCGCGAAGAGTTCTTTGCCCGTGCCGCTTTCACCGGTAACGAGGCAGGTGCTGTCGGAGTCTGCCACCTTGCGCACAATATCCAGCGACTCCTGCAAGGCGGGGCTATTGCCCACGATATTTCCAAAACCGTATTGCGAGCGCAGTTGGGTATGGAGCAGTCGATTCTCCACCTTCAAGCGTTTGTGTTCCACGGCTTGTTCCACAAGTCGGCGAATGGGATCGGGGTTGCCTTGTTCAAAATGTTTGTCGAGGTACCAGTGCGCTCCGGCCTTCAGGGCCTCCAGCGAGTACTCCGCGCTGCCTTGCCCGGTGATCACGATGCAGGGGAGGGTGTTGTCGATCTCTTGGATCTGGCGGACCACCTCAATGCCATTGATGCCGGGTAGATTCACATCCACCAGGACCAGGTCCAGTTGCTCGGAGTTGACGGCTTTCATCCCCTCAAGACCGTCACAGGCCGTGGTCACGGAATAGCCCGCGCGAATCAGAATGCGCTCCAGCATGCTGCGGTAGCCATCGTCATCGTCGACAACAAGGACGTGGGCTTTTAGGTGGGGTTCAGTGGTCATGAAGGGGCAGCACTTCTTCCTTTCGGTTTACCTGAGTTTAGTTTCTCTCATTTGGGATTCAAGGTGCCTGTTGAACTCAAGAGTCCCGGACTTGGGACCGATGGGGAGATATGCAAGAAAATCCGCAAGCACCATCGAAAAACTCCTCTTTTGGGCCCTCAGGGGAGATTGGCGAGGGCTTCATCCTGCTCATGGATGATGAGCCCCTCTTGCTCCAGGCCTTGCGCCGTATTCTGGAAGCCGATGGCTATAAAGTGAGACTTGCCTCGGATATGCAGGAGCTGGAGCCGCATTTGTCGGACCCCGACCTGGCCGTGATGTTGCTGGATCTCTTTATGAAGGAAACGCGTGGTGTCGACGTACTGGAGCGCGTGAAGCGCGAGCGGCCCGAAGTCGAGGTCATCATGATGACAGGCTACGCCACGGTGGAAAGTGCCGTGAGTTGTATGCAGCGTGGGGCCTTTGATTACCTGGCCAAGCCTTTCGACGATGTGCATCGCGTGAATACCACGGTTCAAAAAGCATTGGAGCGCCGGCAACTGGTGACGCGCAACCATCAGTTGGAGCAGGAGTTGCGCAATCGTCCCGGGAGTTCGGACATGGGGCTGATTGGGAATTCGCCTCCCATGCGCAAATTGATTCGAACCATTCAGAGCCTGCGCAACAATGAAAGTCAGATCTTGATTCAAGGGGAAAGTGGGACGGGAAAGGAGTTGGTGGCCAAGGCCATTCACGGCGAGAGCGCCCGTACAGGAAAAATCTTTGTCCCTGTGGATTGTGGCGCCTTGCCCGAGTCCATCATTGAAAGTGAACTCTTCGGACATCAGCGCGGTGCCTATACGGGTGCCGTTGGAGCCACGGGACTGTTTCGTGCCGCCGACGGGGGCACGCTTTTTCTCGATGAAATTGGAGAGATTCCGCTCTCGGTACAGGCCAAATTGCTGCGTTCACTGCAGAACAAAGAGGTGCGGCCCGTGGGTTCTGGCGAGGCGCTCCCCGTCGATATTCGGGTGATCTCCGCGACCCATCGAGATTTGTCGAGCATGGTGACCCAGGGTCAATTCCGCATGGACCTGTTTTATCGCCTGAATGTCGTTCGCGTTGAAATCCCGCCCTTGCGCGAGCGCAAGGAAGACATTCCGCTTCTGATTCATAGCTTTTTGGCCGGACATCGGGCCAAGGGATCCGTGGTGCAGAGCGTGTCCGACGAATCCTTGGAGCAGCTGTTACAGCACAACTGGCCGGGCAATGTTCGGGAGTTGGAAAACGTCATCGAGTCTGCCGTGGCCCTCACGCAGAAGGAATTCTTGGATCCATCGGATTTCCCCTTCGGGCGATCTTCCTCACGCGTTAAATCGGAGCCCCTGACCGAGGTCGAACTCTCCCTGGCCTCTTACGAGCGCTGCGCGCTTGAGCGCGCGCTGCAGGATTCAGCGGGCGACGTGCGAGCCGCAGCCAAACAGCTGGGAATTGGCCGCAGCACCTTCTATCGCAAGCTGGCTCGACACGGAATTGAGTCGTAAATCCATAGGAATACAAGGCTATTTTGAGTGAATCACGGGGTGCCTTCCGGTAAGCTTGTGCTCTTGGGCCCATGAGCATGGCGAGTGCAAGTGGCAAGAAAGGAGCCTGGTGAACGACTCCAACGCGTCGGTTCGTGTCGTCGTGGCACAACCGCAGATCCGATTCGGCGAACCCGATCCCCTGGATACGGTGAAGGCCTTGCAGCGCCTTGGTGGCGAGGTGGATGTGGAGCAGGTGCGCACCGCATCCCATTGCATCGCCCTCGCGTCGGAGGAGGATACCGCTCTGGTGGTGGTTGACTACGCCTTGGGTGAAGACGTCTTTCAGGTCTTGGAAAAATTTCGCAACGCCGGTCCCCCCGTGGTCGTCGTGCATTCAGAACATTCTGACCGTGTGGCGCTGGAGATGTTTCGACAGGGCGCTGTGGATTGTGTGGCGGCGGCCCGCGGTGATTACCAAGATGTGTTGCCCGCCGTGGCCTTGGAGCACATCAACCGCTGGCGAGCTCAGAAAGAAAAGGGTGTCGTCGAAGAACGGATTCGAAGCCTTGAGCGTTTGAACGACGCCATCGTCAACGAGATACCTGCGGCGCTGGCCGTGTTGAATTCGCAGGGACAAATCATCTCTCTCAACCCGGAGTTCTCTCGCGTGTGGAACGCTGACGTGGACGTGGTTGCGGGCAAGCCTATTTCCGAAGTCTTGCCCCACGACCTCATGGGCGAGGCGGGTCTGGCAGAGCTCTTGGAAAAAACGGCCAAGGGTGAGTCCTTGTCCGCCAAGACCATGCGCACCACGGACGAGGATGGCACTCAACATTCCTTCGACGTGCGCGCCCGTTTGTTTGCCGAGGACGGACACATCCTCTTGTCGCTCAGCGATGTAAGCGAGCGCGAAAACCTCATGAAACGCATTGGTGAGCTTCAGGCTTACAACACAAACATCATCCAGGGGATGAACAGTGCATTGGTGGTGACGGATACCGAGGGTCGCATCACCTCCGGCAATCGAATGGCAGAGCACATTCTGGGCGACATGGCCTCCACCGGGCGCAGCATTTGGGAGTGGTTCCCCGATCTCGAGCGCGAGCAAGTCGTGGTATCGCGCACCTTGGACGAAGGGTTGAGCTTTCGCGGAGCCGAAGTGCAAATTCAGTTGCCGGATGGCCGTCACCTGGAGATCGGAATCTCCTGTGCACCTCTGTTGAAGGATGAGGGGATTTCCGACGGCGTTGTGGCCATCTTCCAGGACCTGACGGAAATCAAAGCCTTGCAGCGCCAGGTATTGCAGAAAGAAAAGATGGCCTCCATCGGACATCTGGCGGCGGGTGTGGCCCACGAGATCAACAACCCCATGGGCTTTATTCACGCCAACTTATTTCAGATGGATGAGTACCTGACGGATATCCGAAAGTTGTGGACCAAGGTGGAGGAATTGCAAGAGGGTATTGGCACTGGGAACATGGAACGAATTGACGAAGTCTCCCGGTCCCTGCAGTCCATGAGTCAAGAATTAGACCATGAGTTTCTTCTGACGGATTTTGGCAAGGCGCTGCAGGAGTCCTTGGAAGGTTCTGAGCGCATCCGCCACATTGTTCGCGATCTGCGTGATTTTTCGCATCAGGACACGGGAGAGCGCGTCCCTTCCAATATCAATCAGTGTCTCGACACCACCGTCAACCTGGTCTGGAGCATGATGAAGCACTCGGTTGTTTTGCGAAAAGAGTACTCCGACCTGCCCGAAGTGCAGGGCTATCCCATGCAGCTCAAGCAGGTATTTATGAATCTGCTGGTCAACGCCTACCAGGCCATTCGGGAAAAACTGGGCGACAGCGGGGACACCGGGGAAATCTTCCTGTGCACGAGTCACAATGGCAGCGAGGTTCGGGTGACTATTCGGGACAGTGGTGTAGGCATTCCACAGGCCAACCTGGATCGCATTTTTGATCCGTTCTTTACCACGAAAGAGGTCGGGGAGGGGACGGGCCTTGGACTCTCGACGACATTCAATATTATTCGTCGCCATGGCGGCACCATCAAAGTGCACAGTCAGGCGGGGAAAGGCACTACTTTCGAGATCTCTCTTCCCCTTGAAGATGACCCGAAACTACGGGATCTGCCGACAGGCTGATTGGGGATCATGACACCTCCAGAATCGAATCCAAGGCCGCGGCTTCTCATCGTCGACGATGAAGCGAGAATTTTGACGGCGCTGCAACGCGCGCTGCGCCGAGAGGGCTACGAGATCCAAACCGCCGAGACGCCCGATGAAGGCTTGTCCATCTTGGACCAGGGTCGCATGGACATGATCCTCTCCGACAATAAAATGCCCGGGATGAGTGGCTTGCAATTTCTGGCCGAAGCTTCCACGCGCCAACCCCACCTGGTGTGTTTTCTGATTACCGGCTGGACAGAGTCGGTTCCCACGGAAGAACTTGAGCGCTGTGGCGTGCGCAAGTTGCTGACCAAGCCCTGGGACAATGAAACCCTGCGCACTCTATTGCGCGAGGCCATGGAAGAAAAGGGCTTCATCTTCCCGCCCGCTCCATCGCTGGAATCCAAGGGCTGAAAAGCTGGGCAGCCCAGATTAACGCGAGCTAGAGTCCCAGCCCCATGAAAGTAGTCGACCTCGATCGCGATATGAGCGACGTCATTCCCACTGGAACTACACTCGATAGTGAGTTCTTGTTTGAGCGGATGACCAGCGCCACCATCGAACTTGCCCGCACGGGCGAGGGCAAGCGCGTATTGGATGTGGCCAGCGGCTTCGGGCAGGACGCCTTGCAGATCGCAGAAAATGGCAGCTATGTCATTGGTTGCGAACCCTCCTTGCGCATGTTGGCCTGGGCGCGTTTAAAAGGCGAGGAAGCGGCAAAGGAATCTGGATCTCAAGCCGACTGGGTTCAGGGCTGGGGAGATGCGCTGCCCTTTGCCACGGGAAGTTTTGACGCCGCCTTTTGCAAAGGCGCGCTGGACCACTTCGATTGCCCCGGGGAAGCCATTGCTGAAATGGCGCGGGTGACGGCTTTGGATGGAAGAGTGGTCCTGGCCATCGCCAATTTCGAATCCCTGGCCTGTCGCCTGGCGCGGGCCTTGGACGATGTGCGCGAAGACCTACTGGGCAAACCCATTCGCCGCGGTCGTCGCCACTACGATGTGCCCGCCGATCACTTCACGCGCTACGAATTGGCACTGATGAAAGAGCAGATGGGACAGTTCGTGGAGATCGAAGAAATTCGCGGCGTCTCCTTGCTCTGGGGCTTCCCCAAGTGGACCCAGAACGTAGGGAAGTTGCCCAAGCCCGTGGCCGAACGCCTGTTGCGCTTTTTCGATTGGATTGCCCGAAAGCTTCCCAGCTTTGCCGATGTGATTGTATTGGCCGGTCGGCCCAAGTTGACCACGCGTAACTTGTAGCTAGTGCTTCGTCCACACCACCTGGCATTGCGGCCGGAAACCGATCCCGAACCAAGAGAATAGAGCGGGGAGGGCGGATTTCAAGTGGATGCATTGAAACTCGCCCACCAAGGAATCATCCTGATTAGAGAACCAAGGTGAAGCAGGTTTCGCCTTCGCGGCTTTCCAACTCCACGCTTCCATCTCGCGTACTGGCGATGGCCTGCACAATGGCGAGCCCCAACCCCGTACCACCAGCCTCGCGCTCGGTGGTAAAGAAGCGTTTGAAGATTCGACCTCGGTTGAGTTCGCTGACGCCTGTGCCCTGATCAATCACCCGAATCCTCAATTTTTTATCCAACTGCTTCGCCTCGACGACAACAGGCTTTCCTTCACCGTGACGCAGCGCATTGTCCACCAGATTGCGCACCCCACTTTCAAAATGCTGTGGGTTCATGTGCAGGGTTGGCAATTCGCCGTCGATGCTTACTTCAATACCGGGATTACAGCGCATGCATAAATCACGCAACGCTTGGCCCGGTTCAATAGCCTCCACCTGATCGTCATGTGCCCCGGGAATACGAGCGAGTTCAATGAGCCCTCGAACCAGTTGCTCCATCCGTTGTGCATCCACATCGATGTTGTGCAAAAACCGATTGCGTTCCTGATCTGACATCGCCTGCCAATCGTCCGAGAGCAACTCCACCGCTCCGCGAATGCCCGTAATAGGAGTCTTTAATTCATGGCTCATGGTGGTTGCAAAATTTTCGATATAGGCGGCGCGCTCGGTCAATTGCCCTGTCATTTTCTCCAAGGCGACACTCAGTTGCTGAACTTCACTGGCTACCACCCCTTCCGGCTGAAAGCTTTGAGGTGTCTCTCCCGTGGATGCGCTCCTGGCAATGCGAGTAACGTCTCGAAGTGGTCTCGAAATCCAATGTGAAAAAGTGTAAGCCACGATGGGAGCCAGTAATAATGTCAGGCCGACAATGAAGGTCAGCTGGCGTCCATGAATCCATAGCGCGGCCTCGGGGGACAGCGCCGTCCGAGACATCCGCACAATTCCAATCAAGCGTCCGTCGTGAAACAGTGGCGTTGCCGTGTAGACACGAAGCCGCCCGCGTCGACTGATACTGGTAAATGAAGCGCGCGGCTGGTCGCTAATGCGATCTCGCACCACCGAAGCATACCGCCCTCGCATGGCGCCCTGGACTTCATTCAAGTGATCCATGCAGTCTCCAAGATCTTCACCGGTAGATGCAATGACACAACCGTCCGCATTCAACACCCT
This sequence comes from Pseudomonadota bacterium, assembly GCA_003353845.1. Taxonomy (GTDB): domain Bacteria; phylum Myxococcota_A; class UBA9160; order UBA9160; family JADFDR01; genus GLO-12. Next base: position 50,998 of record PIVT01000018.1, read on the forward strand.
GGCTCCGGTCAAGTTGAACACCTTTGCATGGGACATGAGATTTTGAATCCGTCTCCCCGCTTGCACCTCCGCTGTCTCTGTGACTGCGATCTGTCGCAAGGCATCGGGGGCCGGCCCCAAAACGCCGTAACTCAAATCCAGCGTGGGCTCGATGGGGACGAAGAGCTTCCCGCTATGGCCGGGAGGGAGAATCGATTCATGGGTTGCGGGCGATTCGCCCTTGATTTCCAAATAGGCATCACGCCAGGCCTCTCCGATGAGAACCGACTCGGCAATCAATCGTTGCTCGGTCCAACGAACCAGCCCTGTATCCAGTACGTGAAAAAAGAGAATCAGACCCAAGGGCAGCAAGAGGATGATCGCATTGACGCCGAACAGCAGCTGTCGAACAGTCGGGTTCCAGCGAATCGACGGAAGTCCCCTAGCCATTCAGCCGATACCCTACACCGTAAACGGTCTCAATGGGGTCGGCACCCAGCTCAGCCAATTTACTTCGGATGCGTCGTATGTGACTGTCCACGGTTCGCTCTGTCATGTGGTGCCCGTAACCCCAAGCACGATCCACCAACTCGCTGCGCGAATAAACTCGCCCGTCTGTGCCGAGCAGGGATCGAAGAAGCAAAAACTCCGTGGCGGTCAGGGAGATCTCATTTCCGTCCCACTGACATTGGTGCCGCGATGAATCCAACACCAACCTGCCGCGCTGAGCAACGGGCGGCACATCGGAGTCAAAGCTTTTGGCTTCATCAGGGCAAGGCGCAGATTCATCAGTTGCCGTGGGGCGCCTTCTCAACACGGCCTTCACCCGCGCTACAAGCTCTCTCGGGCTGAAAGGCTTGGTGATATAGTCGTCAGCGCCAAGCTCCAGGCCTACGATTCGATCAATCTCATCGTCGCAACTTGAAAGAAACAGGATTGGGACGTCGCTGGTCTTGCGCAGGCGCTTGCAAACTTCCAAGCCATCAAATTCTGGCATGACCACATCGAGCACAATCAGGTCTACACCTTGCGTATCAAAAAGGCTTAGCGCTTCGGCCCCGTCCCGGGCTTCCATGACGGAGAATCCAGCTTTCTCCAAAGCAAAACGGACGACATCTCGAATATGCCTGTCATCGTCAACCACCAGTACCTGGGACATGATCCCGTCTCCTCACGACAACCTTCGACCAAAGACTAGGACATTGCCGGCGCTTCCCAAACCCCCGTCTCCTGCTCAAGGAATCGGCAACTCATTCAGAAAACCAATGAAAAACCTTTACAAACACTACTCCGCTGAGGCCTTGGTGCATGGCTGTCACAGGTTTTGCACAAGCTTACAACCTTTCCGCTCCGCTCCTTGCACGTCCTCTCCATATGGCTCCCCGATACTCCTCTCAACACGAAAAACAGGCGCGCCTGAATGCCGCCACTGGAGAATCAGCATGAAAATCAGTGAACCTTTCAAACTCCTTTCCCTTCCTGCCCGGCATTTCTTTTGGGGAGCGCTTGGGATTGTTCTCTTTGCCTCCGTTGTTATTTCAGGGCAAGTCTCAGATCGTTGGAGTTTCGCCAACGGCGAACTCTACGACGATGTCTTGAACCGCTGGGGAACCCCCATCCACCAACCCGCACCTTCCGTTCGCTATGTCGAAAGCGGGTCCGTGTTCAACACCCTCCACCCCATGCCGCTGCAGAGCCAACAAGTCCGCGTCGACGCCTCCATGAGTTACCGAAAACGCGGTCTTGTCTATTTCTCAGGTTTTGAGTTCGACTTCAGCGCGGACTACGTCATCGAGAACACTGAAGAGTTCGACATCGATGTCGTGTTTGTGTTCCCGATTCACGCCCAGAAGAATCGAATCCTGATGTCAGATCTCCACTTCTACGTCGGTGACGATGAGGTCGACATCGAATTCGATGAAGAGAACAACAGCCTCGTTTGGACGGGGAGACTGCAAGCGGGAGATGAAACCTCCGTTGGAGTCGACTTCCGAGGAAAAGGGTTGGACTCCTTCACCTATCACCTCGACCCCTCTCTCCCCGCCAACGACGTCCACTTTGATATCAATATCGAGGGTGGAGACAATTACGATTACGCTGCAGGGACTCTGCCGGCCGATATCGACCTCATCGAAGGAGATCGGATCTCGCTCAGTTGGGTCTTCCCTGCACTGGAATCGGGCATTCCCGTCGGCGTGGTTTTGCCTTCCGAAGAATCCTTCGACTCCATCATACTCACCATGATCAAACGTTCCTGGGCCACCTTCGTTCTGCTTTTTGCGTCGATCATTCTCTTGTCGGCCTACTGCAAGCGAGAAATATTGCGTTACGAGAGCTATCTGATTGCATCTAGCTATGTATTCTTTTTCGTCTTGCTCCCGTATTTCGCTGCCCAGATGCATTTCTATCTGGCCTATCCCCTCACGTTCTTCATCATCGGGGCCTTGCTCGTCACCTATTTAAGAAACCTGTTCCCGGAACTACCACGCCTGGTACTGCCCGGCCTGATCATGGCCTTTCTGGGCATCCCCACGCTGGCCGTCATTCTGCAAGGCTACACCGGGTTGATTTACGCACTGGAGATCCTGATCGGATTGGCGGTTGTGATGTACCTGACGACCAGATCGTACTTTCGCGACCTGCTTGATGAGATTGAAAATTTCTCACCAGGTGATCTCGTCGCCAACACCTTTGTTCCAGGCTCACCCACCCAAGACCCCGCACCGGTAAGCGAATAATGGAGACCATGATGCGCATTCAAAAATCAACGATGAAACTTTGCACCCTCTTTTCACTACTCAGCCTCTGGTTTCTTTCCTTGGGAACACTGCCCGCCACAGCAGGAGAAACCAGTGAAACGGAAAAACAGGAAAAGGCCTCTCAAGCCACACTGCCCTTGGATGAAATTCTGAGGCTGTACCGAGAGCGCGATGAAAATACGCGCAAAGAAGAACCTCCTGTTCCTCCGGTGGTTTCTACATTGGACCAGATCCGGATCACCGGGCGACTGTTGGACAATGGAGCCGAGTTCCAGGCACGGATCAAGCTTCATGTACTCAGCGATAAAGCCTGGGCCAAGGTTCCTCTCTTTCAACGGAATGAAATCACCCATTTGACAGAACTTCCCAAGGTCAAAAATGGAAACTTCATTGTCGAAGAAGAAACCCTGTATTTCATCACAAACAAAAAAGGGTCCTATGAATTCACGGTCAAATTCATCCAAGGAGCCGACAAAGTCGATGGGGTCTGGGAAATCCGGATTCCTTACGCAAATGCCACGCTGGCTCAATGCAAGATCGACTTTGATCGAAGTTCTTTTTCACTGCACAATACCTTTGGCTCTGAGGATGCCTCGGGCATCACGCTGTTGCCGGAAGACAACCAATTCCAAATCAGCTGGACCCGAACAAAGGCCTCGGTTCCTGAGAAAAAGAAGAAGAAACTCGTCGCCCCGCAAATCGATAGCACGGTGCGGAGTGCACACGCGTCGGTTGTCTCTACCCTGGACGGGACAAATATCCTGAGGATTCTCTACAAGCTTCGCTTTGCCGGCCAAAAGACCATCGAGCTCAGTATTCCCGAGAGTCAGACACTGGACCGTGTCTACGTCAACGGGATCGGATCAAGCACGAGAAGCAAAGATGGTAAAATCCTGGTTGACATTACTCCGCTGCGATCAGGTGACCAGAGCGGCACGGTGGAACTCTTATTGCGTCAGATTGGCAGTGGATACTTCCTCTCGGGAGCATTGAACTTCAGCCTGCCCTCCATTTCCTGGCCCACCAATGAGATCTTTATCGATGCTCACCTGCCCACTGTATTCAACTACAAATGGACGGGCGGCAGCCTATCCCCCATTCAAGGTTCTCCGTCTGTGAAATACGTGACCGATGTTCCACTGCCGGGAAAGCGAATGAGTTTCCATCAGGTACTGGTACACAATTCAAAGCCCGATGTGACCATTGGATACGCGGTGAATCTGAAAGACCATTTCTATCAACCCTAGACGGCAGCTCTAAAAAGAAACCCCAACGGCCGGTTGCCCTGCGTGCTCCTTCCACCAGGGCAATCGGCTAGTACACGTCGCCGGACGGGGAAAAGGTTGCTTGTTCTACGTATTCGTACCCCCGGCACCCCTCCCGGTTACACAAATATCGAACTCTTCCCGCTTCGCCGCGTGATCCAACCTATCCGCCACGACCTATTAGACATCGCATTGTCAGGTTCTTCGAAATGCGCATCTGGTTTGTATCCCTAGATTCTAGATGTGATGCATCCGGGTCTCAATTCACACAAACACCCTGAATTCGACACGTTAAAGTGCTGAGGCAATTCACCGCATTTCGAGAACTCGCTCGATTCCACATGATGTCCGAACGCAACGCCACCGATCCGGCGACGGGCGTCATGAATAGAGTTTTGTTTTTGGAGAGAATGGGCTACGAGCCCCCGCATTGAGAACACACGGAAAAGCACGCATGAAACCCGGGATCTCGAGGAAGAAGCTGTGACTACCCCGGTGAGAGAACCCATGAAGGAGAACTGGTCATGAATTCTGAAGAAGAGAACTCTACAGAGTCCAGCCGATACCACCGCAATTGGACCTCGTTCGCGGGGCTTGTGTTGATGGTGCTCAGCTTCCTGTTCGGGTTCGTCGTCTTTATCATGGAACTCATCTCCGGCCACGGCTCGCCTTATAACGGCTTCCTTTTCATCGCCTGCAGCGTCGCGCTCATCACCGGTTTCATATTGATTCCCGTCGGCATGCTTCAGGAACGAAGGAGTCAGAAAGCGGGGCACCACGCTGCATCGCTCGCTGAGTTCCACTTGGATTTCAGGAACCCCGAGCATCGCTATGCCACGCTGAGTTTCCTCATCGCGGGTGCACTCGTGTTCGTACTCTCTACCGTGGGTGGCGTTAAGGGCTACCACTCCACAGAGTCTGTTGAGTTCTGCGGGCAGCTGTGTCACGAAGTCATGAATCCTGAATACGTGCGCTACAAAGAATCCTCGCACGCCCGTGTCGCATGCGTCGAGTGTCACATCGGCTCCGGGGCCGAGTGGTTCGTCAAGTCCAAGATCTCCGGTGCTCGGCAGATCGTGGCGGTTCACCTCGACACATTCTCGCGCCCGATCCCGACGCCCATCCACGATCTGCGCCCCGCACGGGAAACCTGCGAAGAGTGTCACTGGCGCCGTAAGTTCACCGGCTACAAGGAGCTGAGACGCTCCTACTTTCTATCGGACGAGGAGAACTCCCTTCATCAACTCCGTATGCTCATCAAGATCGGTGGTGAGAACACTACCTTTCAGAAGGGCTCCGGCATCCATTACCATATGTTGATCGCGTCGAAGGTCGAGTACATCGCCAAGGATGATAGGCGCCAGCAGATCGGCTGGGTTCGCACGAGTCGCGCCGACGGCAGCTTTACCGAGTTTAACAGCGAGGACTACCCGCTCACCGATGAGCAGAAGGAGACGTTGGAAGTTCGCGAAATGGATTGTATGGATTGCCACAACCGGCCAGCCCATCAATATCCCTCTGCCACTGCAAGTGTCAACGCATCTCTGGAGGACGGCGCCATCCCACGCACTCTCCCCTACATCAAGCGCGAAGCTGTCCTCGCCTTGGATACCCGTTACGAGACACCGGAAGATGCCAGCACGGGCATCGCCAACACCCTGCGGGAATTTTATAGAACGGAGTACCCCGAGGTCTACAATACCCGAAAAGGCGAGATGAAGGCCGCCATCGGTGAGGTCCAGCGGATTGCTGCGACTACGGTTTTCCCCGAGATGAAAGCGCGGTGGTCCGCGTATCCCGACAACATCGGGCATCTCAATTCACCCGGTTGCTTCCGCTGCCATAATGACACCATGTTGGACACCAACGGCGATCCGATGACCTCCGACTGTACGATCTGTCATCTGGTCTTGACGCAAGGCGAAGCCACCAATCAAGTGAACATAAATATCGAAAAGGGCCTCCCCTTCATCCACCCGGAGGACGGCTTCGAGTTCGATGAGTTCACCCTCTGCGACGACTGCCACGATGGGGGTGGCGGTATCTACTAATAGCTCCCCGATCCGAGGGCTGACCCGAGTTTCTGCGACCAAAGAAATCCCCCACATCATTGGCGGGTTGGTGTAGTCTGATTCAGCGCAACGAGCGTTTTTGCTCTGCCTATTGGGGAAACAATCGTTGATCTTTCGCGGAAATGCGACAAGCATCAGCGAAATTTTTGGATGGGGGTGTAGGAATGGCCGGAATAGAAAGTGATCAAAGCCTGGTCTTGGGAAAGGCGCCCGAGGATATCATCCACATCGCCAAGCAAGAAGTAAAACCGTGGCTGAACTACGTGAACATGACGACGGGGCTTTTGGCCTTCTGTGCAGCAATGGCTTGCGCCTTCAGCGCATACCCCAAGAGCTTGTCGTTTCTCTGCCTCGTGCTGATCATCGCATTGCGGAAGATCGCGTTGAGCTTTCGCCCGTTCGCGGTGAATGAACTGCGTGAGAAGCCTCACAAGTCTGAGCTAGAGCGAGTCGTGCTCAAGGGAATCGAGTCCGAACTCATGGGGCGAAGGAAGTCCATCACCGAAGCACCCGCATTTTGGATCGGACTTGCGACACTTTTCGCGATGATGCTGGGAGTGCCGGACACCCTGACGGATGTTTTGCGGAGCATTCACCTCTAGAAGGGCACCACGCCAAAGCAAGCTCACCGCAGCGGCGATAACCCTTCCCGCAATTTCAGTGTGACCCAAAAGTGAAGCAGCAGCTCGCCGCGGCGAACGACGATCTCCGTTCTTTCCCCAACGGAGTGATCCAGCAACACCCTCGTGAACACGCCGATGTTCGGGGTCGGGATGCCGGCCATCTGAACAATTCGGTCACCTGCGCGCAAACCCGCTTCTGCGGCCGGGCTGCCTGGGATCGTGCTCGCTAACAGGACTCCGCCTGTTGGTTCCGATATTCGGGTCACATCGGGAACCGTTCCCAGGTGAGCGCGTCCTGCGGTGGCTCGGTGATCCCCGACTTGGAAAGAGGGTTGCGTTGAGCCGGGATCGGCCGGGGCGTCCGGTTGTGAGAGGAGTTCTGTTAGCAATTCGCTGACTGAACTTGCGATTTCTTCTTTTCCTGCAAAGTCGATGGTCGCCGGACCGCCAGGTAAACCTCCCACTCGATAAAGGTTCAGCATGGCCACGGTTTTTGTCAGCGGGAAACGTGGATTCTGCGAGTAATACTGGGATCCCGCGTGTACGAGTTCTTCGCCCGAAAAGGTGGCAAGGACCAGGCTGCGATGAGATGAGGAACGATTTTCGAAGTGTGTTACGGCTCCTGCCGTACCGCAAACCATTGCTGCCACACCCGATGCATTGTCATCTGCCTCTTGATGGATTTCCGAACCTTTCGGGTGACTGGATTTAGCCCCTTCCAATCCCAAAAGTTCAAGATTCGTAGCGACGACAACTACCTCGTCGGCCAACTCACCGCGCCCCGGAAAAACGCCGAGGATATTGTTCATTGCAATTTCCGTCGTCACAATGTCGACCTTTCCCGATAACTTGATGGCAGGCAGCTCGACAGAGTGGGGTTTGTATTCTTGATCTATTGCGGCACGCAGCGCATTGAGGTCGTGGCCGTAGCGCCCCAGCAGGTGTAGAAGAAGCTTTCCGTTTACTTGTAACACGGGCAACTCGGCGCGAAGAAGGGAGCCGTGCTGCCGAAACAAGGGCAGGGGTCTTTCCGATTCTCTCTCACCGGGCAGATCGATGAGTACCAAGGCCTGAGCCCCTGCTTCTTGTGCCCACCTCGCTTTGGAGCGAAGATCCGACCAACGACTGGGACGATCCCCATCGAAAGGACTCGCTGGATCGGACGGGCCCGGCTCGTATCGAAGCGCCAATACAACCTTTCCCCTGGCGTCGATGCCTTCATAATCATCGTAACCCAGGGGTTCAGCACGAATCCCATATCCTGCAAAGACGAGGGAGCCGGAAAATACACCCGCTGGGGAGAAGCTGAGCGGCATGAACTCACTGCCGACCCGACCCGGGATGCCGCTGATCTTAAGTGAGTTCTCTGCTCCGAATTGCACTCGGCTTACTGCTTGAAAGGGTTGCCGATAGCCTTCCTGCCATGGCTTGAGCCCCAATGCGCGAAACTCCTTCTCAAGGAAGAGCATCGTTCCTTCGGCGCCCTCAGCCCCTACTTCAAGCCTCTTTATCTTATCCGAGGCCAACACATCGACAATCCACTCCACGCAAGGGTCGGTCGGCTCGGGTCCCCCCTGTGGGCGAGGGGCAGGGGGCGTTGCGCAGGAGGTGATCAGAAGGGAGAACCCGAGCAATAACGTGATGGGGTGTTGCGACATTTTTGCGAAAAATCCTTCCATCTGGCCCTCCACTTGGGGACATAGCAGAGCATCGTCGGGTTGTCTGCCGGGTTTGGAAGACGGAAATCGCTCTTTTCCATTCCAATGGCGTGTCCGAGGAGTTCTCGGGGATCAAGAGCCCTTTACCGGCGATCGAAACCTCGCTTATTCTACTTGTTACTTCCTAAATTACACGTATATCAATTCAACTTACGGACCCGAGCGGACGCGGAGAAAATCGGATGGCCCAGAGAGCCGAAAACCGATCCCAAGCCAAGAGAATAGAGCGGGGAGAGCGGATTTCAAGCGGATGAATTGAGGCGCGGCCGCCTTTAGTTGTCATAATGATTCTTA
>PIVT01000165.1 GCA_003353845.1 Pseudomonadota bacterium
GGATGTTTTTTAATGAGGAAAAAAAACACCACGGGGGGTACGTACACACAAGAATTTTGGGGGGTGGCATTTAAAAAAAAAAGCCGCCCCCCCCCCCCCCCCCAGTTATCGGTTTTGAACAGCATCGAGGATGTGACGTGCACATTGAACTTGGCGATCCTTAACATGGTTTTTTCAGTGGGCGATTTAGCCGTGGCTTCAAGACGGAAGCAGGCCAATGTGAACCAGGATGGGGGCGTGTGCAAGATTACGAAGGCATATAGGGGTCGCGACAAAGTCACTGAGCTGTACGATGTCGTGTACGTAGTGGGCTCACGTAAAGAGATCGGCCTTACGGCTGATGTACTTTCAAAGCACTCAGAACCCGAGCAAAGAGTAATGCGCGCCCGAGCTGCAGAAACCCAAAGTGAGCTTCAAAAACTTTGCCTGGATTTCTTGCAGTGAATGGCACTTGATTTTCACAATAACCTTTTTCCAGCAGGCGAAGAGAGTGAACTTAGCCGGCTTCGTAAGGCTTTGGAGAAGTCAGCGGAAAATCACACTGCCGAAATCAAGAAGCTAACTTGGCAAGTTAAACGCGAACGCGAGAGAACTTTGACGCTTACGGAAAGGCTCAAAAAATGTGCGGCAGATTTCAGATATGCGAGCGGGAACTTGGAAAAGGAGCGCGTCCTTAGAGAAGTTGACCTGGAAAGAATGACAGCGCGTGCATTAGAGATGAGCGAGGAGGCTGTACGAAGCGCGACCAAGGAGGCTCAGGCTAGACACGCGGCGATTTTAATCGAAGTAAAGAAAGGCCAAGCCTTGAAGCGAGCCGAAAATGCGAAACGATTGGCTGCTCTCCAGAAACAGTTAGGTGCCGCAAAGGCAGCCAGTCATCTCCTTGAAGCTGGCGTAGAAGAGCTGCTGGCGGAGGCTGCTGCAGCCCATGAAGCCGAAGTATCGGAGTTAAAGTCGAAAATTGATGGCGCAGTTTCGGAGCATGCAAGGGCGCTCAAAAATCAAAGTGCTCAAAAAGAATCACCTCCCAACACACTTGCAACACTCAGCGAAGTTGCGAAGCGCCTCGAGATCCCGACACAGAAGCGTCTCTCGAGTGAGATAGGTAGGACAAAAAGCAGCTTTCAAGACTTGAGCAGCCGAGATAAAGCAGCCCTCGTCTACAGTACTATTCGCTGCATTGAGAAAATAATTCATTCTGCATTTCCCCGGGACCCGGAGGCTTTTGCGGCTGCAGTTTCCGGTAGCCGTGGCTTTCGCACTACCTTTCCGGCTGTACGTGACTTGGAGAACCGCGTTGAGGAGCTAGAGCGCGGATTGGAGTGGCACCGGAGCCGGCAGTCCGAGGTGAAGGAAAGGAGCCGCGATCCCCGAAATAGGGAGGAGGGCCATACTGCCGAACCCACAGAGCCCAGCCAAGATCAACGTGGGCCCATAGTAGCAATCACAGCTGCTGATTCGATAGCCACAGCTCGGCCCTCGGGCCCGGGTGCTGGCAAGGGGCGGCCGATGCCGCAAGGACTGTGTAATCTTGTTGATCGTGCCCTTGTCACGGGAGCTTCAGCTACCGCTGCGAGGTCGATTGTGGAGTTATCGCTTCGCTTCGCTCTACCACAGCAGGATGTGCAACTCCCTCAGGTACGCTGGTGGCAGGAGCGACGGGATGTTTTGGCCTTCAAGGCCGAAGCTTATGCCTATATGGCGGTTGCAAAAGCCAAGACGATAGTTGACGCGGGTAGCGACGAGACAAAGATGGGAAACACGGAAGGCCAAGTGTCAACGTTCAACGTAGGTATCATTTTCCTCTTCTTTTGATTATATTTTAGCCTCAAACTTAAGAATACAACCTTTTCTCTTGTTAGATGTGGGTTAGCGTCCTCGACGAGAATAAAGAACCGGTGACCATCCATTTAGAAAGCTGTGGTGTTCTTGTTGGAGGTAAAGCTGTTGAGGTCGCGCAGCATATTCAAGCCCTTTTTAAGAAAGCGCAGGGCGTTGTTATGCGTGTCCGAGAGATACTGATGGCTGATGGCTGCACGCCCAGTCTTGTGGATCAGCTGGTGCCGGTCGTTGATGGTGGTGTACGTCTGCACAAGCTCCTTGCCTTGATGCATGACACGTGTAATGTAGCGAATCGCGCAGCAGCTGAAGTTGAGAAACTCAAGCAAGCTGACGGTATCGAGTACTATGGTCTAGCCACTTGGAGTGCGATGCCAAAAGAGCGTACGAAGTTACTCGATAACAAGTGTAATCACCACCTTCGCCAGCTCCCAGTTGTCCGTTTCAACAAACAAGCCACAGCGTACGTCAAAGAGTTGATTGGCAGCCAGCTTCGAGACGCAGCTGGTTTCAACGATCGTTTCGAACCAAGCCCATCGTCGCTCGTACTTTCTATCGTAAAACTTGTCCACAGTGTAAGATCTCAAGCAATCTCCTTCCCATATTTATCATGACTTTCTTCGTCATAATATTGAAAATCCTGCAGGGCTTTGGCGCATATTTCCTCAACGATGGGCTTGAATTTATGCACCTTCTCAGAGACAAATATCCGTATGCACCATACTCGGCAGCTGGCCGAAAGGTTGGCGAGCGGTTTGAAGGCGTTTTGAGCTCTTGCTCCATGCTCCTTCCGCTTATCAACCCTGTGCTTGAGCTGACGGACCTTTACCGCCAAGGGGAAGCGAACGTGCTCACCGATTCAATTCTTGTCCGCCTCGCACTTTTACCGTACCAGGCATACGTGCATGCCGGCGCTCTCATGTACCATCGGATATGGCGCGAGCTCCGTGCCTTGTGCGCGTTGGGTAGTGGGAAGGGGAAAGAGGAGGCACTGAACCCTCTTGAGTACGGGGCTTATTACGACCCTATGCTTTTGATTGCCCAGCAGCTGCAGGACGAAGATAAATGCCTTGAGCTGACGCAGCCAGGTTGGCGCCCATGGGAGAAGAACGAGAAGCTCGCCGTGTGGTACGAGAAAAGTGCGAGTGCTCTCGCTCACAATGCTAGTGGCGTAAGTCTCGGACTTCGCGACGCAGTGATGAACAAGCACTTGGATCCATCTAAGCGGAAAGACTGGACCGCTTTCAAGCCCTATGTGGTGACCATGCTGAAACTTTTTGGTGAGGGTTTAGAAGCATCGCTTCGGCACAGCTGTGCCGAATTTTTGACAGAGGAAGAAGGCATGTACACAGACGGAAAGATCGAGGACTGGCAACGGGCGATTGCTGTATTTTGTTCGGCACACAACAACCTAGCTGAGTCACCTTTCGCTGTGGCCAAGACGTTTCTGATTCGATTCCCAAGTCTCGCGCAAAGCAGAGCTGCCGGCATGACATGCGCGGTGATGAATCGTACCTTTGCAGAGGATGGTGCTGTTTCCAAAGCAGCACCCAGATTGGAGGCTGCGCTTGCGACACTGACTAAAATCTCTGGTCGTGATATGGTGAATAGAAAGAAGGCACAAGAAGCCGCCCTAGGATTACACAAAAAGAATGAGCTAGCGGGCAAGGCCGAGAAGAGGAAAGAGCATGCGCGGCTAGCGTTGCAGCGGATGCAGACGGCGAATGTACGCGACGAAACCAAGCTGGTTTCAAGTGTGCGCGAGTTGAAGGACGAACTGGAGAGCAAGGACAGTTCGATTGGGTCTCAAGTAGCTTTTCTCAAGCTCCAAGTCCAGGCTCGTGTGCACCACCCAAGCCGTCACACCGGTCTTGTATACCAGCTTGCTGATAGGTATTTGGCACAAAACAAAAAAATTCGAGTGTCGTCGCCGGACGGTACTAGCGTG
>PIVT01000565.1 GCA_003353845.1 Pseudomonadota bacterium
AGCGAAGCCGATATTTATGACATTTTCCTGGAAGCCGAAAAACACGCCACGCCAGCCGATTTTGTGATTCGCGCCAAGGAGCCACGCTGTACACCCGAGCGGGATATCGACGCGGGGCCGCATGTCTATCGCAAAGTTCTCGACGAAGTGATCGCCTCGAATGTTCGAGTTCAGAAAACGATTTCTCTTTCAAAGACACCCAAGCGAGAGGCCCGAAAAGCCAAACTTCAAATCCGTGCTCTTGGCGTGACGGTGAAGCCGCCGCACGCGCGCGGCTCACTGCGGACGGTTACCTACAATGTCGTGCTTGTCGAGGAAATCAACGGTCCTGGCGACGGCACGGATGTGTCATGGCTTTTGATCACTACGTTGCCGATCGATTCCGTTGAAGAGATTCTGCGCATCATCGATTACTATGTAGCGCGTTGGGCGATAGAAATTTATTTCAGAATACTCAAGTCAGGCTGCCGTGTCGAAGAGATCCAACTGGAGACGACCGAGCGGCTGAAGAACTGCTTGGCGTTTTACAAAATCATCGCGTGGCGTGTGATGTACCTGACGTACCTCAACCGCGAGTGCCCGACGCTGCCCTGCACGTCTGTCTTCGAGGAGCGCGAGTGGAAGTCCGTCTGGCGTATCGCCACCAAAGAAAAGCTGCCGCAAAGTCCACCGACGTTATCCGAGTTCATGCCACTGCTGGCCGGGCTTGGCGGCTACAATAATCGTTCGAGTGATCCCCCACCGGGTCCCCAGGCGGTATGGGTTGGAATTCGCAGAATGACCGACTTCGCCCTCGCCTGGACCGCCTTCGGCCCCAAGGAAGATGCACTTGTGTATAATTGACAGGGTGCGAGCACCCACCCTACAGCTAAAAACGAGGGCATGCCACCCTGCCCACTCGGTGAATTTATTCTTTTTTC
>PIVT01000566.1 GCA_003353845.1 Pseudomonadota bacterium
GTCTCATCTCTCTTGGTATATGTTGTACTATTGACGTCCCCAGTATCACCAACTTTAGCATTGGGGCACATAATAGTGACGCCATTGCTTGCCAAGTAAAACAATGATGACGGGCTTGGCGATGGGCTTGGAGATGGGCTTGGCGATGGACTTGGTGATGGACTTGGTGATGGACTTGGCGATGGGCTTGGAGATGGGCAGGTGCCCCATACTGGCAGGTTTCCACTTGCCAAAGCTGAATCTCTATCAAAATAAAGTGGCTGTGAAGATATCTGTGTGACACACCATCCTGATAGATTCTGATTGAAGACACTGGCATCATCGAACATAAACTTCATATCAGTAACTGATGATGTATCCCATGAGCTGATGTTCTGATTAAAGACACTGGCTTCCTGGAACATTTTCTCCATATCAGTAACTGATGATGTATTCCATGAACCAATATCCTGATTGAAGGCACTGGCATATTGGAACATCTCAGTCATATAAGTTACTGATGATGTATTCCATCCACCAATATCCTGATTGAAGGCACTGGCACTACGGAACATATACTTCATATTAGTAACTTTTGATGTGTCCCATTTACCAATACTCTGATTGAAGGCCTTGGCATCATCGAACATTTGATTCATATAAGTTACTGATGATGTATCCCATGAGCTGATGTTCTGATTAAAGACACTGGCTTTACAGAACATATACTCAATAGTAGTAACTGATGATGTATCCCATGAACCAATATCCTGATTGAAGGCATATGCTTTATAGAACATTGCATGCATATCAGTCACTGATGATGTATCCCATGAACCAATATCCTGATTGAATGCTTTGGCTGATTTGAACATAGAATCTATATCAGTAACTGATGATGTATCCCATGAACCAATATCCTGATTGAAGGCCTCGGCAC
>PIVT01000567.1 GCA_003353845.1 Pseudomonadota bacterium
GAAGAAATGACAAATCTTTTCACAAGGATCTATATGCAATACACCAAAACATATAGACGAATGCAATGTCCTCATACAAAGAGGATTGCAACCGAGTGAAGCTAAGCATTCATTATATCATCAAATCCTCCCCCCAATTGTCTTATGATAGTAAAAATTTATGAAATCCTTCATACAAAGAAGGTCATACAATCAATAGACAAGCGCTGGGTCCAGATTATCAAATATACTTCATGATTAGAAAGACATGACACACTTAAGATCTCTCAATTTAAGACAAAATAAACGAAAGATAAACATTCTTGTATCAGATATAATTTCCTAAAATACATATAAATATAATGGTAGAATGAAATAAAAACTCCAGACAGATCAAAGATATTAGTACCAAAACCATCACACATTTGAAAGATTTTGAACTTGAAGTTCAAGAAATTGATGTTTCTCTTCTTTGAGAAGAATTCAGATATCATATCTGAGTATGTATCAATCGATGACTAGGCGCAAAAGCAGCTCTGTTAAGCCATCTTTGTGTGTAATTGAATTGTTGTTACAGAAACAACACTTTTCGGTTTTGTAATGGTTAAGAAAATATCATGATCTGAAGAAGAATTTAAAACATTTTAGCAATATATATACATGAATCAAAAGAAAAAATACTAATAATTGGGTCGGTAGAGACTCTCTCTCTCAAACATGTTAGTAAAAGGCAAACATGACCCCGTTCTTGTATCCGCGGCCTGAGACGTATACCCAGAATATTTAACAATCGTAAAATCATCAAAAAAACAAGAAAACATGAAGAAATGACAAATCTTTTCACAAGGATCTATATGCAATACACCAAAACATATAGACGAATGCAATGTCCTCATACAAAGAGGATTGCAACCGAGTGAAGCTAAGCATTCATTATATC
>PIVT01000568.1 GCA_003353845.1 Pseudomonadota bacterium
CCGTATTGAGATTAGGGATTGTTGCCGTTGTGTGGGCTGCAATGTTCTTTTCAACAGCACAGGTCTTCGCACAGGAAAAAATCTTCGAGGGTGTCGCGCGGGAACTTGTTCTTGATGAGAAGTACGTCATTTTTCCCGTCGCTGACGAGACGAATGAAGAGGAGAGCGAAGTTCAGCTCCTTACGCTTGAGGTGGACGGCGAAAAAGTTCGTGAATTTTTTATTCGACTTGCTCCCGGTGAGCCGGCTTATTGGTTTTTTACGGAGACGCAGGAGTTCCGTGGGAAGACAGCCACTCTCAGGGCTGCGCGAATCACCGATAAAGAGTTGGACAGCTTCTTTGCCATTCGCGTAGATAAGACGTTTCCGGGTGCAGGTGAAGTTTACACAGAAAAATTGCGTCCGCAATTGCACTTCTCTTCAAAGCGGGGTTGGAACAATGATGCCAATGGCATGATGTATTACAAAGGTGAATACCATTTGTTCTATCAGCACAACCCCTATAGCTCGCTCGGGGGAAATATGACGTGGGGCCATGCTGTCAGCAAAGATCTTCTCCACTGGGAAGAGTTGGGAGATGCTATACATCCGGATGAGTACGGAACCATATTCTCGGGTTCTGGTGTGGTTGACTTGAATAACACAACCGGTTTCCAGACCGGTGACGAAGCGCCTTTGATTACCATCTTCTCCTATTCCGGCGACTGTGACGCAGGCCCCTGGTCAGAGGGGCAGCCCTTTACTCAAGCGATCGCCTATAGTAACGATCGTGGGCGCACCTGGACCAAGTACGAAGGCAATCCTGTACAGGGCCGTGTGAAAGGTAACAACCGGGATCCGAAGGTGATTTGGTGGGAAGAAACGAAGGAATGGGTCATTGTCTTGTGGCTCGATACCGGCGAGATGGGTTTCTTCCG
>PIVT01000569.1 GCA_003353845.1 Pseudomonadota bacterium
TCAAGGCGTTGTCCGCCGACCCGAAATTGCAGAAAAAAGCGTGCAGCTTTTGATCGTAGCGACACCCAATCCTCCGGGCCAATGCCCGACCCATGCTTGAACGCTGGCAAAGAGATCCCGTCCGACGCCGCCTTTCAACAGCACGTTTGACATGAGCAGGAACAAAGGCACGGCCAAAAGTTCAAAACTGTCCATCGTCCCGAACAGGCGCTGAGGTACGGCAATCAGCGGGAGCCCTTTCAGCCATAGCAGCACAACCCCAAGGGCGCCCATGGCAAAGGCGACGGGCACGCGCAAAAGCAGCAAACCCAGCAGGGCCCCGATGATCAGAATGGTTTCCAAGGGTCAGTGACCCCCAAGTTCATGGCTTTGCAGGTTCGCCTGACCCGTCCACACCCGGTAGATTTCCACCAAAGCCTGAAGCGACAGCAAACCAAACCCGACCCAGATCGCCGATTGAGTATAGGCCTTGGGTACTGCAAGGTAGCTGTCTGTCGTGTGCCCGGCGAGCGTGGATTTCAGCCAGATGTCCCAGCCATATCGTGCGGCGACACATCCGAAAAACACGATAACAAGCAACGAAAACGTCTCGACAATCCGCCGCCCCAGTGTGTTCGCATCCCGGAACGCCAAATCAATGACGATGTGCTGGCGGTGCTTTAGAACATAGGCTGTCGCGCCAAAGGTAGCCCACACCTGAAAGATCCTTGCGATCTCATCCACCCAGACCGTCGGGCTGGTGAGCGCGTAGCGCATGAAGACCTCGTAAGCCACAAATATACCTATGGCGAAGAACATCCATCCGGCGACAATACCAAAGAGTTCAGACAGCCAATCGACGGTTCTGGTCAGGGCTTGCAGCATTCGGGGCGCCTCGCCAAGAGAAGAAGCAACCGAACCAGAGGTGTCCGCTTG
>PIVT01000570.1 GCA_003353845.1 Pseudomonadota bacterium
AAGCGGGCCCCCGCTACCAAAGAGTCGAGACGCCGGTCCAGTGGGCCCGCGTCTCGCTCTTTTTGTGCACCCAGCTGGAGATGCAAGTTCCCTTGGACCAAGAATCGCCGGATGGGGTTTTTGCTTGGGACAGGTATGATTCTCCCAAACTTGGAGGTCATCTGGGGAATTTCGCCTAACCGATTGGTCGAGTGTTCAAGCCACTCCGGGCCTAGTATAATTTTTCAATGAGTTGCAGCGGTACTGACAGGGGGGCACAGAATGAATTGGTACAGAATCAAGACCTCGTTCATCGCGATGAAACGATTGGCAAAGTTGCCCAAAGAGGACAAGCAAGCCTATATCGACGCGTATAGATTCTTCCAACGAATGCAAGCGGGTGAGGAGACCAAGACCGAGGACGAGACCCAGGCGGTTGCGGATTGCTACAAGGTCTTGAGCGACATCTTGACGATCTTCGACGTGGAAAAGCTCTACATCCCGCCACAGCTGGACGAATCGCAGGGTTTGTATGGGAATCAGTTGTTGAATGAACAAGCTGTGTTGAAGAGGATGGACCTCGAGAACCCTGAAAAGTCCCATCTATTGGATATGGGGTGCGGAAGAGGAAGAATCTCGTATCACTTCGCCACGTCGACCGGTGGTCAGGTATCCGGCTACAACATCGATTCGCATCAGATTGAAAGCGCGATCGACTGGGCCAGGGAATGTGAGATGAGCGATCGGCTCCACTTCAAAGTGGGTAATCATCATGAGCCGCTCGAGTACGAATCAGGCACCTTCGATGGATGCTATTCATTCGGGGCCGTTTGGCCCTTCTTCAAGAAAGAGGAGCTGGATGACCATGCGAGAGAAATGTACCGCGTATTGAAACCCGGAGCGCGATACTCTTGTTCTGAGTATTTGTTGACTCC
>PIVT01000571.1 GCA_003353845.1 Pseudomonadota bacterium
GCAGCGTGTCGTCGCACTGTCGTTGCCACTTGACCTCGACAAATCTCCAAACGACTCTTCGATGCCATGGCGTGTTCGCACGCGCAGCGTGTCGTCGCTCTGTCCCTGCCACTTGAACCTCGATTCGAGACAATGCCCCGGGCCAACCCCGGCAGCGCCGTCACCTCCATCTGAGGAGCAGGCAAGAGCGAAAAAGTCGATTCGGGCCAAGGAATAAGTCTAAGTCGAAAGACCACAGGCTGCTGATCTTTTATGTAATTGAGGCAAATAGGTGTAGCTATTTACGAAGTAATCGCGGGCTGTTACTATATCTATAGAAACAAGCAAAGGCTGTCTTGGGAGGGTACGGAGGTAGTGAATCAGTTGTGAGCGATCACAGATGAAACAACCCGCGGATTGTTGGGGAAAACATAGCGAACCAATCAGCATCTCTCGGTCTTCCCCCAGCGCTCGCTCTGCCGGAGCGGGCGTTCGTTCCATCTTATCAAACACTAAACCCTGTTTCCCTCACGCCCCCTCGAGCAAGCGCGACCGCAGGTCTCGCGCGCTTGAGGACTATTTCTCAGTCAGCCCCAACGCCATGCCCCGCATCAGCTTGAACGCCTTCCCCACGAGCGGCTTGGAGAACAGGTCCGCGACGTTAAGCGTGCCGAGGATCTTCACGTACGACAGCGCCAGCGCTTGCTCTGCCTCGCGGATCACCTCTACGCTGTGCGCCGGCCCTGCCGTGGCCGCACACTGGAGCCTGCCGCTCCTGCCAACGCCACCGTGTTCGTCGACGTCACGCGTGGGAATTCGCCCGCTCAGGCCGCGGCCCAGGGCGGTGCAGTTGAGCTCGCCGCTCCCGTCCATGCCCTCGGACTTGACGACGGCCCCGACCATGGCCTGGCCCGTTGCCCGGCCCGTAGCTTC
>PIVT01000572.1 GCA_003353845.1 Pseudomonadota bacterium
GACGTGCCCGCAGTCAACGCCCTGCAAGACCAGTTCACACTATCTCCCCTGAGTGCCTACCTGGGGCAGCCCGCGCCTGAGCCTGCACCCACACCCGCCTTCCCCACGTATGATCCTGAAAAGGCTACCTCGATCGGGTTTATCGACTATTTCAATTTCCTGCTGGGTCAGCTCGAACCCGGCCCGGACGAACGTCCTCTGCTGGAAGAATGGGCCAAGATTGGCGTGCAGGCCGGCAAGACTTTTGATCCAGATACGTTGGCGCCGGAGGTGCGCGAGGCTGTCGCCGGGGGTGTCGCTGCCGCGCATGAGAAGATCAAAGCCGAGAGTCTCAAGGTTGGCCGCAATGTCAATAATTGGACGCTGATCGGTGAGGGCTTTGGCTACCGTTCGATGGTGGGGGGCAAAGACCTGATGCGTGCCGCTGCAAATATGCTCGGCCTTTACGGCAACAACCCCGAGGAAGCCTACAACTTCACCGCAGCCAAAGACAGTGATGGCGAACCTCTGGATGCTTCGAAGCACAACTATGTCATCCATTTCGAGACCCCGCCGCCGGTGAAGGCCTTCTGGTCGGTGACGATGTACAAGTTACCTGCCATGCTGATGGTTGCCAACCCGATCAAACGTTATTCGATTGGCGACCGCACCCCGGGCTTTACGCCAAACGAAGATGGCTCGGTGACCATCTACCTGCAACGCGAGTCGCCTGGCCCGGACAAGGAATCGAACTGGCTGCCTGCTCCGGATGGCCCCTTCCTGCTGGCCCTGCGCATTTACTGGCCCGAACAAGATATTCTCGACGGCAAGTGGGAGCCGTCGCCCATTGAGAAAGCAATAGCATCCAAAATCAGCAGCACATCTGAAGGAGGAGAGAACTATGGCAAACCAAAAACCAACAACTGA
>PIVT01000075.1 GCA_003353845.1 Pseudomonadota bacterium
GCGCAAACGCTACGGCGCAGAGGGCGTCTTCCCCAGCATCTTCGACAAGATCCGCCCCGAGCTGGACTTCCGCCCCTTCCTCGCGGAAGAGGCCGAGTGGATCGAGGCGTGAGACGAAGGGCTCTGCTTGTTTCCCGTCAGACCGATTTGGACCATTTGAGCTGATAATCTAAGAGACACTTTCCATGCCAGCTTTCAATACTCCAGGATTGCTCGCGTCTTGGGTCGGCTGAGTTTTGGCACACTACGGGGGCCGTTATAGTGCCATTCGTGGGTTTGGGGCCGTTCTCCACGCATCCAGGTGCCGCTCTGTGCAGCCCCCTGCCACCCTATAGACGTAACCTATTGTTTTTTAAGGGGCCTCTTTCGCTCTTCGAACCTGAGGGTCGGGGGGTTCGAATCCCCTCCTGGCGTGCCATGGATTTCTCTCGATTGAGGCTATGCCAGCCTTGATCTCCGCTTGGCCCCCAACCCCATCAGCACTACCAACACAGTGCAGTGGAGTAGAGCAGCGGAGGGCTCGGGGACCGCAATGGCGCTTGCCGTACCCGCCGTTCCATTCACGGAGGCAGGCGGGATCACTTCTCCGGAACCATCATCCCACCAGCAAATTGCTGCGCCAGTCACACCCTGAATCGCGCAGCTGTGGTCACCACCCGCAGCGATGGCGATGGCTGTGCCACCCGTTCCATTCACGGAGGCAGGCGGGATCGCTTCTCCGGAACCGTCATCCCCCCAGCAGATCACTGCGCCAGTCACACCCTGAATCGCGCAGCTGTGGTAACTACCCGCAGCGATGGCGGTGGCTGTGCCACTCGTTCCATTCACGGAGGCAGGTGGGGTCGCTTCTCCGAAATCGTCATCCCCCCAGCAGATCACTGCGCCAGTCACACCCTGAATCGCGCAGCTGTGGTAACTACCCGCAGCGATGGCGGCGGCTGTGCCACTCGTTCCATTCACGGAGGCAGGCGGGGTCGCTTCCCCGTAATCGTCCCGCCCCCAGCAGATCACCGCACCA
This sequence comes from Pseudomonadota bacterium, assembly GCA_003353845.1. GTDB lineage: Bacteria > Myxococcota_A > UBA9160 > UBA9160 > JADFDR01 > GLO-12. The sequence continues at coordinate 1,019 of PIVT01000075.1, forward strand.
GTCACACCCTGAATCGCGCAGCTGTGGTAACTACCCGCAGCGATGGCGAGGGCTGTGCCTCCCGTTCCATTCACGGAGGCAGGCGGGGTCGCTTTTCCGGAACCGTCATCCCCCCAGCAGATCACGGCGCCAGTCACACCCTGAATCGCGCAGCTGTGCTCATAACCCGCAGCGATGGCGAGGGCTGTGCCTTTCGTTCCATTCACGGAGGCAGGCGGGGTCGCTTCCCCGAAAACGTCATCCCCCCAGCAGATCACTGCGCCCGTCACACCCTGAATCGCGCAGCTGTGGAAAGATCGCGCACTGGCCGATCCCGCTGCCAACATCACACATACTACGAACAGCACCGCAAAGAGTGTTTTCAACATTGAGTCCTCTCCTGCCAGATACGAGTCACTCTCGATTAAGACGGTACTACCTATTGATGATCTAAGGATACGCCAAATTGTTACGTAGAGGGGAGTTATGAGTACAAGCTTCGAGAGATGGTTAACATTTGTGAGTGCTGTTTCGAAAGCATCGGGTTTCTTTACTTTCAGGCATCAGCATCTTGCTTGGCGGTCGAAGTTAAGTCACTGTTTCTTCTTGGGTTTAAAACCGCTTTCGAACCTGCGGGTCGGGGGTTCGAATCCCTCCCGGTGTGCCAAGAGTTTCTAATCCTCAGACCCTTCCCCCACATCATCAATGGTGTAAATCGGGTAGTTTTCCTGCGCAAGATTTTCCCAGGTGCCAGCGGCACATTGCTCAGGAGTCCCCATGACCGTCCAAACCGAAAGCCGAGCAGCCCTTCACGAACTCATCGATACCTTGAAGGAGGTCGACGCGCGTTGGTCGGGGGAAGAGTGGAACCTGCACAGTCCCCAGGACGTTGCGCTCTCGCATCGTGCGATCATGCATTATCTAGAGACGGGACTCGTCCTCTTCCATGAGAATGACCCTTCGCGACCCGACTTTCGTCGCATCGTGACACCGACGCGAAAGATCACGGGGGACAATCCCGACGCCGTCTACTTCGATGCCTGTATTAGCCCGGAGTACAGCTACCGGATCCGCGGGAACATTCACGGCGCGGCTTATTTTTCACTCACCACGGACAAGGGCACGGAAGGTGGCGGTATGCATACCGAGATCGCCGGCGTGCTCAATGACACCAGCATGGAGATTGCCGAGGACGGAAGCTTCGAAGTCCTGCTGGGAGGTGAGCCACAAGAATTCAACTGGCTTCCCGTGGAGGAAGGTGTCTCCCGCATCACCACGCGCCATTACTTTGAAAATGAAACCGCGGCAGCTGCAGACCCGAGTTGTGAGCCCCCGCTCACCATCGAGACCTTGAATCCCGGTCCCCCGCCCGCCTCCCCCAACGATGTGAGCATCGCCGCGGGAATCCGCCGGGTGGCTGAATTCCTGCGAACTCGAACCCTGGGCATCGAGCCCATGGCCAATCGAGAACAACCAGATTTTGTGTCCATCGTGCCCAACCAGTTCCCGACGCCGGTGCCGCCCGGTGATTTCGGGTTCACGGCCGCCGACGCTCATTACTGTCTGGCGCCGTATTTTCTGGGGCCCGATGAGGCGCTGGTGATTACCGGACGTTGGCCGGATTGCCGCTGTGCCAACGTGTCGCTCTGGAACCGCTTGACCCAAACCTTCGATTACGCCAATCGCGGCATCAGTCTGAACCGAAAGCAGACCCAACTCGAGGCCGACGGCAGTTTCCGCATGATCATCGCCCACGAAGATCCGGGAAAGCCCAACTGGATGGACACCGAGGGCAACGCCCTGGGCCTTGCGTTCTGGCGATTCATGTTGGTGGAAGGTGAGGTGGAAACACCACAGGCGCAGGTTGTGAAATTTTCGGAGCTATGAGCTTCAGCGTCTTTCGGGAGAATATTCCTGTATTGCTGGCTGAGACCCCGCTAGCATTGCGGCCCACGCATGACTCGGAGGTTGGTCAGTTGCAACAAGGCTCAACTCATTCCTGTGTAATAACTCCTCGATCCACTCTCTCTTTTACAGGCCAGCGCGATTTATTCATCGCCTTGATTTTTATCAGCTTTACGTTGTTCGCTGGATGTGCCGTGGGACCGGACTATGTCCCCGACGAGCCCGAGATGCCCGATGTCTGGCACCAGGAACTCACGCGGGGCCTGGCCACGGGCGAGGTGGACCTGCGGACCTGGTGGAAGATCTTCGGCGATCCGCAGATCGATACGCTCATCGAGCGGGCGAGCGGAGGCAACCTCGACGTGCAGGAGTCGCTGGCGCGGATCATGGAGACGCGGGCCCGGGTAGGCTTTGCCAAGGGTGAGTACTTTCCCGATACAAACGCAGGTGGCGATATTGCGCGCACGCGCCCCAGTAAAGGCATCTCCGAAAACATGCCAGCACCGGCCGATCGTCACGACACCCTTTATGCGACGGGGATGGACGCCGTCTGGGAGATGGACGTCTGGGGTCGCATCCGCCGCTCCGTCGAATCTGCGGATGCAGACATGCAAGCTTCCATCGAAGATTATCGCGATGTACAAGTCACACTCTACGCCGAGGTGGCCATCAATTACGTCGAGATCCGCGCTCTTCAAGCACGCATCGATTACGCGCTTGGCAACGTCAAGACGCAGAGTGACGCCCTGAAGCTCACGCAGGACCGCCGCGATGCGGGGATTGGTTCCGATCTGGAGGTGAGTCAGGCCGAACTGAATCTGGCGCGCACAGAGTCTGCCGTTCCTGCCCTGCGCCAGCGACTGGCCGAGGCCATCCATCGATTGGGCGTTCTCATGGGTGAGCCCCCCAACGCGCTCTACGCCGAGCTTTCAGTGCATGAACCCATCCCGGCTCCGGAAGCCAGTGAAATTCTGATCGGCTTGCCCACTGAGCTTCTGCGCCAACGCCCGGACGTGCGCAGCGCAGAGCGCGAGCTTGCAGCCCAGACGGCGCGCATCGGTGTGGCCACCGCCGAGCTCTATCCGAGCTTCTCACTCAACGGAAGTTTTGAGTTCGCTGCGTACAGCAGTAGCTCCTTCTTCTCCAGTGGGAACAAGGCCTGGGGCGTCGGGCCCACCTTTCGCTGGAATATTTTCGACGGTGGGCGCGTACGCAGCCTGATTCGCGTCGAAGATGCGCGTGCCGACCAAGCCGCAGCGCGTTACGAGCAGACGATGTTGCGTGCCATGGAAGAGGTCGAGGACGCCATGGTCGCCTTTGTCGAAGAGAGCGCACGGCGAGATGCCTTGACGCGCTCTACGGCTGCAGCACAAAAGTCATCCGATTTGGTCCTGATCTTGTACCGCACCGGCTTGACCGATTTCCAGAACGTGCTCGACATGGACCGCTCTCTCTTCTTGGAACAAGATGCCTTGGGTGAGAGTGAGGGGCGGGTCTCGCAAAACTTGATCCGCATCTACAAAGCGCTCGGTGGTGGATGGGCAGCGGAAGAGGTTGCGGTGGCGACCTCTTCCAATTGATCTAGAAAGGGAACACGATGATTTCAAGTGGCAAGTGGCTTGTGGGCTTAATCGTACCGGCGCTTCTAGGCATGGCCTGTGAGGATCCGCCTGAACCCGAGGTGATTCGCCCCGTGCGTGCCATCAAGCTCGGCGACGTGAGCAAAATTCAGGGCCGTTGGTTCCCCGGACGCGCCAAGGCCACGCAAGAGGCCAACCTGGCCTTCGAGGTGCAGGGCACGGTGGTTGAGCGCGTCGACGTTGGGGAGATCGTGACAGCGGGCACTTTGCTGGCCCGCCTGGATGCGCGCGATTTCAAGAACGCATTGGATCGCGCAGCCGCGGAGCGCGATCGGGCGAAAGCCCATATGCAACGAATCCGTAAGGCCGAGGAAAGTGGCGCGGTTTCGAAGCAGGATCTGACTGATGCCGAAGCCCGCTACAACCAAGCGAATGCCACTGTGAAGATCCGCCAGAAGGCCCTTGATGACACTCATATCTTTGCACCCTTCTCGGGAACGGTAGCTGCGACCTATGTGGAGAAGTTTGAGGCGGTGCAGCCCAAGCAGGTGGTCCTGCGCCTACTCGACACCGAGAAAATAGAGATGGTCATCGACGTTCCCGAACGAAGCATCGGAAATGCGCCTTATGTCAAGGAGATCCGCATCCGCTTCGATACGGTGCCCGGCCGCGAGTTCCAAGCGGAGATCAAGGAAATCAGCAACGAGGCCTCACAGACAACGCGGACCTATCCCGTGACCTTGATCATGGATGCTCCCACCGACGCGCTCATTCAACCGGGCATGGCGGGAGAGGCGACGGCGCGCTTGGAATTGCCCGAGGACAAAAATCTGGATGGGTACGAGCTACCCCTTAGCGCAATCTTCTCGGAGAAAGACCAGACCTCCTACGTCTGGGTGATCGACGAGGCGTCCGGTCAAGTTTCGCTGCGGCCGGTGGAGTTGGGAAATCTGACTCCCCGCGGCGTGATCCTCAAGTCTGGAATCCAGTCCGGAGAGTGGGTGGCCACGGCGGGAGTGCACTTCCTGCGCGATGGACAAACAGTTCGAATTCTCGAGTAGCTTGGGAGGGATCAGTCGATGAGTCTTGCCGAGCTCGCCATCGAAAAACGTGCGGTCAGCTATTTTTGTGTGGTTCTCCTCCTGGTGGGTGGAATCGTGAGCTTCTTTTCCCTCGGACAGCTCGAGGATCCGGAGTTCAGTGTCAAGTCGGCCGGGGTCACAACCTATTATCCCGGTGCCAGTCCCAGTGAAGTGGAACTCGAGGTCACGGATCGGCTTGAGCAAGCCATCCAAGAGCTTCCACAGATCGACGACATCTATTCGACCTCCCGTGCCGGCGTGTCGACCATCGCCATCGATCTCAAGCAAGAGTACTGGTCGGATCGACTCCCACAGGTGTGGGACGAGTTGCGCAAGAAAATCAGCGATACTCGCCCCAATATGCCGCCGGGCGTGGGCGAGCCCATCGTTGGTGATGATTTCGGCTTTGTTTACGGCTTCGTGCTCGCCGTTACCGGAGACGGCTTTACTTATTCGGAGCTTGAAGACTATGCCGACCATCTAAAGAAGGAACTCAGCGTCGTTCAAGGGGTGTCGCGCGTCGAACTCTGGGGCGTGCAGCAGAAGGCGGTATTCATCGACGCCGCCGAGAAGCAGCTCTCGGAGCTAGGGATCACCCCGGAGAGCATCGAGCAGACCCTGCAACGACAGAACATGGTGGTGGATGCGGGCTCCATCGACATTCAAGACCAGCGCTTACGCGTTTCTCCCACCGGTGAGTTCACCTCGCCGGAGGACATCGCAGAACTTCAAATCCGTCCGAGTGCAATGGACGAGGCCGCCGGTTCCAGTGGCCGCACAGGAGAGTTGCTGCGGATTGGCGACCTGGGCGAGGTTTCAGCCGGTTACGTCGACCCCCCGGTAACGCGCATGCGCTTCAACGGCCAGCCCGCCATCGGGGTCTCTTTGGCCAATGTGTCGGGTGGGAACGTCGTCGACACGGGCAAGGCCATCGACGCGCGACTCGAAACGCTCATCGCCGAGTTGCCCATCGGGCTGGAGGTGACGCGCGTTGCCTGGCAGTCCGATGAAGTCGCTGCCTCCGTGAGCGCATTCCTGGTGAACCTGCTGCAAGCCATCCTCATTGTGTTGGTCGTACTCACGCTGCCCATGGGCTGGCGTATGGGGGTGATCATTGGCAGTGGGCTGATACTCACGATCCTGGGAACTTTCATGGTGATGTCGATCATGGGGATCGATCTGCAACGCATGTCTCTCGGAGCCCTGGTCATCGCCCTGGGAATGATGGTCGATAACTCCATCGTGGTGGCCGACGGTTTCGTCGTGCGTCTCGGTCAAGGCATGGAACGAAAGAAGGCCGCCATTGAGGCAGCGTCGATTCCCTCCTGGCCGCTGCTCGGAGCGACTTTCGTGGCTGTGATGGCCTTCTACCCGATCTTCGCCTCTGTGGCCAACGCGGGAGAATATTGCCGCACGCTCTTTTCCGTCGTGGCGATTTCCTTGTTGATGAGTTGGCTGCTCTCGGTGACGGTGACCCCATTGCAGTGCATGGACCTGATCCCCGATCCCGAAGAGGGCAGCGAAGGGGACGATCCCTATGGCGGGAAGTTCTATGACGTCTTTCGCGGGGTTCTGAGCACCGCAATTCAACGTCGTTACATGACTGTAGGCCTGATGGTGGGGCTGCTTTTCCTTTCCGTCGTGGGCTTCGGCTCCGTCAAGCAGATGTTCTTCCCGGATTCCATGCGCGCACAATTCATGATTGATTTCTGGATGCCGGAGGGAACGCGGATCCAGGATGTTTCCACGGAGTTAGCGAAAATCGAGGAGAAGGTTCGTGCAGAAGCGGGAGTAAAGAACATTTCGTCCTTCATCGGGGCTGGCCCCCCGCGTTTCTACCTCCCCGTGGATCCGGAAGGGGCTAAGCAAAGCTACGCGCAGCTCATCGTGAACACCGACAGCTATAAAGATGTGGGGCCGCTCACGGCTGCGCTTGAGAAGAACGTCGCCAAGGTGACACCGGAGGCGCTGGTTCGCGTCCGTAAATATGGGGTCGGTCCTGCCGACACCTGGAAAGCCGAAGCGCGCTTCTCAGGCCCCGCGGAGGCCGACTTCGACACCTTGCGCGAGCTTGGGCTGCAGGGCATGGCCATCTTGGAAGCCAGTCCCCTGGCCAAGGAAGTTCGAACGGACATGCGGCAGCGCGTGGCCAAGATCGTGCCTGATTATGACCAGGAAAAGGCACGCTGGGCGTCGGTGCAGCGAGATGACATTGCGGCGGCGACGCGGCGAGCCTACGACGGCATCCAGGTCGGCTTGTACCGCGAAGGAGATGATCTCCTTCCGATTATCCTGCGCAGTGTTGAAGATGAGCGGAATGCAGCGGCCGATCTCAGCAACTTGCAGATCACGCCGAACCTTTCTCGAGAAAATGTCCCCCTCGAACAGGTGGTGAGTGAGATCCGAACGGAGTGGGAAGACCCCATCATCGTGCGTTACAACCGGCGCCGGGCGGTCACGGTGCAGGCCTCACCCGCGAACGCCACCTTCCCCAGCTTGTATGCCAGTGTGGTCGACCAATTCAACGCCATCGAGCTACCACCTCTCTACGAGCTGATGTGGGATGGAGAATTCAAGAGCACGTATGACGCGCAGTCCAGCCTCACTCCAGGCATGGTGCCCGCCGTTGTGGTCATGCTCTTCATCATCGTCGCGCTCTTCAACGCCTACCGTCCCACCATCGTCATCCTACTCACCATTCCCTTTGTGTTCATCGGCATCACGGCGGGTTTGTTGGGCACGGGATCACCCTTTGGTTTCGTGGCCTTGCTGGGAGCCATGAGCCTTTGCGGCATGATGATCAAGAACGCCATCGTATTGCTGGACGAAGTAGACATCCAACTCGCTGCGGGGAAGTCCCAGTATGATGCCGTGACGCTTGCGGCGGTCTCGCGTTTGCGGCCCGTGGCCCTTGCCTCGGCCACTACGATACTCGGCGTGATCCCACTATTGAAAGATCTCTTCTGGGTCTCCATGGCGGTGGTGCTTATGGTGGGGCTCACTTTCGGAACCATCCTCACCATGGTCCTGGTGCCGGTGTTCTACTCGATCGTATTCAAAGTACCTGCGCCAGAGGGTGAAACCAGCAAGTAGATTAGCCAACTCGTCGTGGAACTCACTCAGAGAGCGACTGCTTGACCACGTTGCGCGAGAGCGCTGCGGTGCTCACGCGATCGATGGCCAGAACAAAGGCCGCAGTACGCAAGTCGATCTTCTTTTCATCTGCGATACGTCGAACATCACGATAGGAACGCTGCATGGTCTTGGTCAGCTCCTGGCGCACGTGTTCGAGGTCCCAGCGGTATTGCTGGATGTTCTGCGTCCACTCGAAATAGCTAACGGTCACACCCCCCGCGTTGGCCAAGATGTCCGGGATTACGGTGATGCCTCTTTCCTCGAAAATCTCCGCTGCATCAAAGTTTGTCGGCCCGTTGGCTCCTTCGAGGATCACCGACGCGCGTACATCGCGAGCGTTTTCCTTGGTGAGGACCCCGTCGAGGGCAGCGGGGATCAACACGTCGACATCCCAAGTCAGTACTTCTTCGCTGGGCATCGCGTCGGCGTCGGGGTAGCCCTTTACACTTCCGTTCTCTCGAACCCAAGTAGCAAGCGCTTCGACATCGAGGCCTTCCGCACAGTTCACGCCCCCGCCATGGTCTCCCACGGCTACGACCTTGGCTCCACTCTCGACGGCCACGCGAGCCGCGAAGCTGCCCACGTTTCCGAAACCCTGAATCGCGATTTTAAGATCCTTTAGCGTCTTGCCCTCATCCTTCAGCCATTCTTCGAGCACGATGATGGCACCTCGCCCCGTAGCCTCGCTGCGCCCTTCGGAACCGAAGAGGTGGACGGGCTTGCCCGTGACGACGGCAGGAGAGTGACCATAGAAGTTGGCGTATTCGTCCATGATCCAGGCCATCACCTCTTCGTTGGTGTTGACGTCGGGGGCGGGGATGTCGATGTTGGGGCCTATCATTTCTTTTAGTTCTCGGACGAAAGCGCGGGTGATATTGCTCAGTTCGGTCTTGCTGAGCTTGGAAGGGTCGCAGTTGATCCCGCCTTTGGCGCCACCGAAGGGAACGTCGACCACCGCCGTCTTCCAAGTCATCAAGCCGGCCAGGGCCGCGGCGTGGTCCTCGTCCACCAGGGGGTGGTAACGCAACCCACCCTTCATTGGCCCGCGCGAACGGTTGTGCTGTACGCGATAACCTAAATGATGCATGAGCTTTCCGTCGTCGCTCTGGGTGACGATCTCGACCTTGATGGTGCGCTTGGGGGTCAACAGGATTTCGCGAACAGTGGGGGAAATACCGAGAACATCTGCCGCGCGGTGAAAGTAGTGATTCACTTGCTCGATCATTGATTCGCTCCTTAATATCTGCTCAATCAAGTGTACGTCTTAAAATGATTCGAACAACCAAACTCGTTTTACAATAGGCACTACACCTATTACGGTTATCGAGGGTGAGTATGACATGGAGAACTTCAGCACAGAACACCTGATCTGGGCAATTATGTTGGGGGCCATCAGTGCCGTCTCCCTGCCTCTGGGTTCAGCCTTTGGGCTGCAGACCAAGCCTCGGGCCATCTATATTTCTGTACTGGCTGCGTTCGGGGCCGGCGCACTGATCGCTGCACTATCGGTAGAGCTAGTGGCACCAACTGTATTCGCGCTCGAAGAGGGTGCCGGGAACTCACACCGCGGTAACCCGCACACCAACTTTCTTGCGCTAATTGCGGGAGCTGTTTTCGGCGGAGCCCTGTTTGTTCTGCTCGATCGAATCGTGAATGCCCACGGCGGATTCCTGCGCCGAACCTCAAGCACCATCGCCTACTTCACTGCCCGGAAGCACGACCGACAGATGGAGGAACTGAAAGAACTCTCCCGTTTTCCTTTGCTCAAGGATTTGTCTCCCGAACACATCAACTCCCTTGTTAACATGGTTCAGCCCGTGAAGTTTGACGCGGGTGATGTCATTTTGAAGCAAGGTGAGCCCGGCAGCATGCTCGTCTTCGTCACAGACGGCATGGTCGACGCCACCACAGCCTCAGGTCTGGAAGCTGAGTTTGGACCGGGCAGCGTGGTGGGAATGATCCCACTCATCATGGAGGTCCCTTGTCCGGGCACATTGATCGCTCGGGATGAGATCAGCGGGTACTTGCTTTCGAAGGCCGACGCCGATCGACTTCGTACCCTTTCGTCGGCCTTCGACAAGGCTACCCGCGAGTTGACAACCGAGCGTCTGGAATTTATTGAGAAGCTGGTCGCCGCCCGAGACGAGAAGTCCGTGAATTGGCTGCGGCAGGCCGGGCACGCGCTCAAGACCGGAGCCCAGCTCCCCGATGCCCTTCAGTTGCAAAAAGTGAGAGAGGAGCAGAAAGGAGCGCCTCTCGCCATCTGGCTCGGGATCCTGCTCGATGGAATTCCAGAGAGCTTCGTGATTGGTGCAGGTCTGCTCATCCTGCTTCAGAGCAAGGTACAAGTTCTGGACTCGGTGAGCTTTGGCGATGTCGTTCCCTACACCTTGATCGCCGGATTATTTCTCTCCAACTTTCCCGAAGCTTGCGCGAGTTCAGCAAACATGCGCCTTCAGGGCTGGGGCAAGCAGCGAATTTTTTTCCTGTGGTTTTCGCTGATGGTCATCACGGCCGCCGGCGCCGGCGCCGGCTTCTTACTTGCAGACTCACTGAGTCATGCCTGGTTGAGTTTTGCTGAAGGGCTGGCGGCAGGGGCAATGCTCACCATGATCGCCGCGGCGATGATTCCGGAGGCGGTTCACCTGGGCAAGGCCAACGCAGTGGGTCTAAGCACCCTTGCCGGCTTTCTTTCAGCCATTTCCTTTAAGCTTCTGGAATAGTGACAAGAACAAACAATGCTCTTCTTACTTGCTGCTCTCGCCAGTTTTTGAGGGATAGAGAAACTTTGCTGTCACCACCAAGAGGGCGGGTGCCAGTACAAGGTCCGCGATCAATGCGATGGCGATGGCGATGTCCACCAGGTAACCCATTTGCCGAATACCCGTGATCGCGCCGAAATTGTACACACCAAAGCTCCCGATGAGCGCGATGGAAGTGCTCAAAATGGCCAGCCCCGTGCGCGAGAGTGTTTCGTGCACGGATTTTGTGACATCGCCCGTCCGTTGATATTCCCGGCCGAACTGGTGCATGAAGTGAATCGTGTCGTCCACGGCCACGCCGATGACGATGCCGCCGATCAGTAAGGTCGACATACTCAAGGGAATGTCGAACCAACCCATGATGGCCAGGATGAGATACACCGGTAGCAGGTTGGGCAACATACTGATCAACCCCAAGCGCACGCTGCCCATGAGCAACATCATGAGCGGCGTGATGACAATGAGCGCCACGATGTAGGAACGCATCATGCTGTCGAGCAACACGGAAAAGGCGCGACTGAATAACACCACCCCTCCGGTAAACTCAAAATTCAGCTCGGGGCCAAGTTGTTCCCCAATGCCCAGGCGCATCTTTTCCAAGAAGGGAACGTAGTGAAGCGCGTCGGCGTTGTTCACCGCCATGCTGATACGCGCCGTTTGAAAACTAGAATCCGTAAACTGTATCAGATCGTCGGAGCCGCTGTTTTCAAACAGTAAGAGTTCCTGTGCCACGAGATCTCGGCTCTCGGGGACAACATAAAAAGCGGGGTCCTCTTCATTCAGGGACTGATGCGTTTCCTTGATGATGTCCACAATGGACGTGGCACGCGAGATCTGCACCAGACCACCTTGAACACTCTTGGCGTAGTCCATGGCGGCGTCCAGGCGCTGCAAGGTTTCGGGCTCGTACAACCCGTTTTCTCGCCCGGTGTCCACCAGCAACTCTACATCCGCAATCCCGCCCAGGGTATCGTCCATGTGTTCCACGGCCATGCGCACGGGATCGTCCGGCATGAGCCAACGCAACGTGTCGTGGCCGAAGCGCAGTTGCGCTATGCCCGAAGCCCCCACCAACACCAGAAGCAAGGTCACCCAGAGAACAGATCGGGCATGACTTGTCGCAAAATCCCCCACGCCGACCAGAAAATCTTCCAACTTTTCCACGAGAGCCAGGGTACGGCCACTGCCCCGGGCCGGAGGTGGGCGCAGCGGCAACAGGACCAGGGCCGCGGGCAGTGCGGTGAAGGTGTAGACCATGGCGATAATCACGCCCATGGGAGCCACCACACCGAGCATGGCCACCGGTGCGAGTTTCGCGGTGGCGAAGGCGCCCAGTCCGCCCGCGGTGGTGAGCGTCGTCATCAACACAGCCAGGCCCGAATGACCCATGGCGTAGATGATCGCCTCGTTTTTATCGCGCCCGAGACGAACCTCTTGAAAGAAACTGCTCAGGATGTGCACGGCGCCGCAGACGCCCACGGCAACGAAGAAACAGGGAAGCACCTGCATGATCATCGTAAAGGGAATGCCCAACAACCCCACGAGGCCGAAGGTCGACAACACAGAGCCCGCCACGATACCAATGGGCAGCAGTGCCGCCTGCAAACGTCCGAAGATTGCGAGCAGGAGGCCGGCGATTATCAAGATGGCCAGAAAGACAAAGGTTGGCATCTCCACCCAGGTGATGTCCACCATGCGCTCGCCCACAACGGGCTCTCCCGCCAGGAAGATTTGAAAATCGCTGTCCTCGTAAACCGAGGTCACCTCTTCGATGGCGCGGACCATCTCGAACTGTTCATCATCTTGCAGGTAGATCGGTTCAGCCGCGGCACCCTCAAATGCCCCATCGTCGAACTCGCCAAACCCTGCGTCCGTGCCTTCCCGTCCGGGCGAACGAGCAGAGTAGGTCGCTGGCTTGAGCACCAGCACGACCAAGGAGCCGTCCTCACTGATGAGCGTGTTGCGGTACAAGGGATTGCTGAGTGCCCGCTGCCGGAAAATCTCCAGGTCTTCGGGCGTACCCTCCCAGTGTCCCATGAGTTCTTCGGCAATCAACACACCATCTTCATCGCGGGTGTGGCGCGCGTTGACCAGGCTGTCGATTTCATCCAGGTGGGGAACCTGATCTTCCAAAGCACGGTGGAGCAAGCGCAACTTCTTTAAAAAGGCGAGATCAAAGACCTCGGGTGGGTCCACCACCACCAGGATGACGCTGTCCATACCAAACTGGTCGCGAAAGTCATGGTAGACCTGAAGCGCGGGATCGGTGGACAGCAAATAGGAATCGCCGGAAAATTCGGTTTTGATTTGGGCAATGCCAGTGGTGAGGTAGAGGGTGGTAACCGTGGAGATTGCCAACACGAGCCAGGCATGGCGTATCACCCAGGCCGTCCAGAGCTCAAAACCTCGCTCAATCATTGTCTGTCCGGCTTCGAACCTCATCTATTCCCGCCTGAATCAAGAGCCGACAGATCATATCAAACTCTCTGGAATTAAACTTTACTCGTGAGGTACGTCGAAGCGTTCGCGGTACTCGGCCAACTCCGCGTCGAGGGACTCCCGGCTCAAACCGAAGTCTTCCAACCGGTAGAGGTGCTTCCCGTGCTTTCCTTGCTTGTTCGTCTTTTGCCACTTCATCATTTGTTCTTCGGCTTCCGGAGTCAGGGGAATCCCGATGAAATCGTAGATGCGGCGGATCTGCTTCATGGGGTCCGTGATCATATCGTAATAGGAGACGTCGATGAATTGTTCATCACCGCGGCGCTTCCGCACGGCCAGGCTGGTCTTGGTCTGGTAGATCAGTTTCTGACTCCGGTCGAGACCTACCTCAAGCGGATCCACTTCGTCGCTGAAGACGCCGTAGCCATGGGCCATCATGCTGCAGAAAGAGGGGATGGTTTTGATGGGATCGCGATGCGTGTGAATAATCTTGGCATCGGGAAAGACATTGAGCAGCGTGTCGAGGAATTCCTGGTGGTGAGGTGTCTTCAGCACCCAGCGCTTGCCAGGACGTTCCCACTGCAAGAGTTTGAGCAATTTCTTCATGTACTCGTAAGCGGGCGTATTGTCCTGCTCTGCCACCCAACTTGCGTAAGAGGGGACACGCATTGTCGACTCGGGCACCGTGCTCATGAAGGCGTAGTCCAGTAGCAACACCTCCTCTTCAGGAGCGCGAGCCTCTACCGGGTGTACCGCGAAAAAGTCAGGGGCGATATAAGCCAAACCTCGCTCCGCCACTTCGGCATAACGCATGCGTGTCGCGCGGCCACCGTCGGCGGCACGGCGTTCGAGCACAGGATTGCTGGCTTCCCACGAGGAGAGAAAGCGATTGTCTGGATCACTGGAGAGCAGACGGTGGAGCAAGGTGGTCCCCGTGCGCGGCAAACCGACGATGACCACAGGGGGTGCCAACTCTTGTTCGAGAATCTCGGGATGCAAATCGAAGAGTTCCTGCGCGCGCAAGCGAGTGGCCAGGGTGCTCACCAGACGCTGTCGTGTGATGATGCGACCCAAGGTGTTGAGCCGGGCCTCCTCCTCAATGGAGGCCAACAAGATGCGCATGGGAACTCGAAAACTTTCATCACCAAAATCATGCAAGCCGGTTTTTTTGCGCGCCGCGGCGATGAGCGATGCCTCCTTCAAGGAAACGGGTTCAAGGCCAAGCTTGCACAGGCCCGCACCCAGGGCGTTCAAGGCTGCAATGGGCCAGGGCCGATAAGGCTTGTCGTATTGCAGCGAGGTAACTCGGCTGGGGTTGGTCATCCCCCTGCCTCCAGTTCAGAAATTTTTACAACACGAGTCTTGGGCTCCGGGAACTCCTCGGCACACACCCAGCGCCAGCACATGGTACCGAAATCGTGTCCGGCCGTGTCCAGCCAATTGGCCACGCCGGGATTGCGACTGGAAACCACGACGCGCACTGAGCCGTCTGCATTGAGTGCCGCGCTGTGCTTGTTGATGACAATAGGAAAGAAGCGGTAGTCCAGCGATTCCATCCAATAGTTATTGAGCTGGAAATTCCAGTACTCGCATTCGGGCGGCGTCACCTCGATGACCAGCGCCTCTTCGGGAGAGAGATCGAAGTAGCCGTGGTAGTAGGTGATGGTGGGATCACCACCCGCCAAGGCGGCTTTGGAGGTGTCAAACAGCGGCAGGGCATTCTTGTTCTTCTTGAAATCCTCTGCCCAAGTAGCGAAAAGTGTCGAAATTCCCAGCACGAGATTCGAGGTCGACGTGAGACCTTGAGCCATGACTTCAGGTGTGAGCAAGGACGCGCTCTTGTCTTCGCCCAAGCGCTCAATCTGCAAGTCGGCCACGATTTCATTTTCTCGATCGAGAAAGGTCTGGCGCACAACTAATCCAATGGATATCGGCGTCGATTCCTTCAGCGGCA
>PIVT01000166.1 GCA_003353845.1 Pseudomonadota bacterium
CCGATTCCCAAGAGCATGGCTTCTCCCGGCTTGCTCGCTCACATCGCCACTTGCAAATACGTCGATGGACTTCCTTTGTACCGACAAGAAAACATTCTGCAACGCGCCGGGATTGATATCCCGCGTTCCACTACGTCAAACTGGATGATGAAAGCGGGAACCTTGGCTCAACCGCTTATCAATCTGATGCGCGATGCGCTGCTCGAAAGCGATTATCTGCTGTGCGACGAAACACGATTGCAAGTCTTGAAAGAGGCGGGGAAACCGGCCACGAGCCAATCGTACATGTGGGTGCAATACGGAGAACCCGAAGGCACACCACTTGTTTTGTACGACTATGATCCTTCGCGCAGTTCGGAAGTTCCCAAAAGGTTACTCAATGGATTCCAGGGCTACTTGCATACGGATGGCTACAAAGGCTACAGCGCTGTGGGCGCGCAAGCTGGCATTACGCACATTGGATGCTGGGCACATGCGCGCAGGAAATTCGATGAGGCACTCAAAGCGCAAGGGAAGAACAAGAGCAAAAAGAAAGGAAAGCAATCCACCAAGGTGAGCCGCGCGCGGCAGGGCTTGGCGTTGATTCAGAAGCTGTATGCCTATGAAAAACAAGCGAAGGAGATGAGTGCCGAAGAGCGACGTGCTTTTCGACAAGAGCACTCAGAACCCTGGCTCAAGAAAATACGAGCATGGCTGGACGAATCGCTCCCGCTGATTCCACCGCAGAGCCTCACTGGAAAAGCGCTTTTCTATCTCGACAAGCAGTGGCCCAAGCTCGTTCGCTTTCCCAAAGACGGCCGAATTCGGCTCGATACCAATTTAGTCGAGAATGCGATTCGCCCCTTTGTCGTCGGGAGGAAGGGATGGCTCTTCTCGGATACCGTGCAAGGCGCCGAAGCCAGCGCCAACCTCTATAGCCTGGTCGAGACCGCCAAAGCCAGCGGCGTCGAGCCCTACGCTTATTTGAAGCACATCTTTACGGAGTTGCCCAAGGCAACGAGTCTCGAAGAGATCGAAGCCTTGCTTCCCTTCAATATGGATCGTGATCAGTTCCCGGCGTACGTCACGCGGAAAAGCTGACGGGGTTTGTTAAGCGGTTACGATCACCGGCCCGGCCCCGCGCCACCCAGTTGAGGTACATAACGAACAAACCTCACCGGGCTGGCCCCGTACCACCCAGACGACTATTAAACAAGCTTATCGGAATTCATGATACTGGCATTTAGGGCTTAAGGCCCCAGTCCAGCAATCACTATCGACAAGAGAGCCGATGAGGCCAGAGGGCACTAGAAGCACTGTTCTCCGGGTGATGGTGGCTAGCCGTAGTTTTATAGCCCGTGCGGAGGTTCTGCTCGGATCACCGGATTCCAGGCCAGGGGATGCCCTCATGGCTCTCAGTTGCCATAATTCAAACAAGCAGACGAGGAGGAGAGACTTAGTGCTGTGCTTGTTCATGCTGACCATGATTCTGATGGCCCAATTGGTAGCTGGATGCAGCCCCTATGAGCAGAACTCAGAATGGGTGTTCTACATGGTCGAAGACTATGTCGAGGCGGAGAGAGGTTCAGAGCCTGCGTTGGAAGCGTGCGAGGAATGCAAGGTCATCCAGAAGGAGAGCCGATATACGAACAAGATCCAATACGCATCAGTCTATCGATATAAATGCGTTGGGCTTACTGAGAGCGAAGTGGAAAAAATATTGATTTACAAGGTCAGGGATGACGGGAAGCCGTTATCTCAAGCCGGTTTTAACATGGTTGCCGTGTTTCACTCCAGTGAGACTCGACTGCGCTTTAGTAAGTATGTTGTGTTTTCGGAGGGGAGATCGGTCCTCGTCTCTCTAAAAAATGGGCGCTGGCTCTTGTCCCGCGATCCAGAGATGCAAGTGATGGATACGTCAATTGGGATCGGGATTGTGGATCAAAAGTCTGATGCGATTGAATACATCGAGAGCCTGGGCCTTCCCTGGGAGTATCGCCCGTAGTGCATAGAGTCCCCGCGCCACCCCTGCCCGCAATTCCAACTAAGCCACCAGATATGTGACGCGCCATTTAGCCTGGTTCCAATTCCAAGAAACTGTTATTCGCCCGAGTGCAAACATTCGGACTAGACGAGTTTTAGGGGGCAGGGTCAGGCATGCCGCCGATTTGTTCAAATTTCCTCCTGATATCACTAATGTGCAATTAATAGATTGCCTGTTTAAATCAAGATTAACACCTGGCCAACCGATATTCTAATGACTCTATTGTGCTGAGTTTCGCTTATGCTTTCTTGCGTGGGGTGTTTTTTGTGAGATCCGTTCGACTTGCCAGTTGGCTTCTTTGTGTATTCAGCTCGCTGACTTTATCGGACTCTTTGCACTTCTAATAAATTCTTGGAGGGTGATTAGTGGGTTTTCTGATTCGATTCGTTGCGTGTAGTTCACTCCTTTATCTTTCATCTCTCAGCAGTTTTGCTCAAGCAGGGTCCTTTGAGGGTATGGGGAAATTGGGGGGTTCCGGTTATAGCAGCTCGGCACAGGATGTTTCTAGCGATGGGTCCACTGTCGTCGGGTACGCAGCTAGCGCAGAAGACGGTGGCAACGTGGCTGCTCGCTGGACAAGCGTAGGTGGCTTGGAGTCGCTGGGGACCATCGATCCTGGTTGGCTGTTCGGGAGTCAGGCCTTTGCGGTCAGCCCCGACGGGTCGATCATCGTGGGCGTATCCGATTCTGACGCTGCCTCCACGAGCGAGACATTTATAGTGGATTTTGGTGATACGGGAGTGATGACGGGCTTGGGAACCCTTGGTGGCTATACAAGCACTGCTTACGGCGTTTCCTCCGATGGATCTGCTGTTGTGGGACGAGCGCAACCGGCATCGTCTTTCGATTTTAAGGCGTCCCTATGGACGGATAGCGTGCAGAATCTCGGGACTCTCGGAGGGCTAGAAAGCGAAGCCTATGACATCTCGGGAGACGGTTCCATTGTTGTGGGAACGAGTGACACCGCGGGTGGACACGAAGAGGCCTTTATATGGACGGACTCTGAGGGAATGGTGAGTCTCGGCATGATCCTCCCGTGCGAGAATTGTGATGATAGTGGGGCCACAGCAATCTCTGAGGATGGGACCGTCGTGGTCGGTCATTCTGATGTGGCGGGCGGCGTCCGTGCCTTTCGCTGGACTGCCGCTGGTGGCATGGAGCAACTGGGAGTCGCCCCAGGCCCAAGTACTTTCGCCGAGGGCGTTTCTGTAGATGGCTCGGTTGTCGTTGGTCACTTCAACAACGAGACCGATGCGCTTTTCTGGACACAGGCGACGGGGGTGATGTCGGTCAAAGACTACTTGGTGGATGTCGAAGGCATCAACCTTGATGGATGGAGCCTCGAATCCGCAGAGGCCGTTGCTGTTGATGGCGATAGCCTCACCATCGTGGACAATGGCTTCAACCCCGATGGATTTCAAGAGGGGTGGATTGCAACCATCATAGTCCCCGAGCCCGATGAAAATCTGTGCATTCTTGTTGCTCTTGGAATTGTATTCTTTTTGGGTCTAATGAAACGAAGTGCATGTAGTGTAGAGGTCTAGAGTCGTAAACCGTTTAGATCTTCTCAAAAGGAGGGGGAAACCCGGATCGCCTGAGGTCTTATTGCGACCAGGGGAGAAGATCTTTAGGTGGCAAAATATCGGGACTGGTTATTTGATTTGATGGGGTGCGGATTTACCTGTGCGACCTCGGCT
>PIVT01000573.1 GCA_003353845.1 Pseudomonadota bacterium
CCCTATTATGCAACTACAGCCCGGCTCCTCCAGAAAACCTTGCCCCTTGCCACGCGGTGTCCAGCCTCGTGTCCGGAGCTCGGCGTCATCGGTAAGCCCCCAGTGAAATATAAGTGAGAGGCCCTGTCGGGGCCAAAACACCTACACCTATCCAGAAAGGAGACTCTTTTTGCGCCTAGGCCTGCCAGAACCCCCCTCGTGTTCTTGACCTGGCGTGCACCGAGCGCGCCCACTTCTTCCTGCAGAAGCGGCTTGAACTCAAACTCGGCCGTTATGCAAACCCATGTGAGACGAAATTAACTGCCGCGGGTTGTAGTGAGTGCGCTCGGTACACACAAGGTCAAAAACACGAGGAAGGAAGTAGGCTCAACAGTATATGCTCAAAAGTACAAGGCGGAAATTCAGCAAAGAGCCGCCGTGCCGACTGACAAGTCCGCGAGAAGGGGGTTGGGCTCAGTAGTTCAGGGCTTGTCTTTAGCAAAGAGCCGCGCCGACTGGCATAAGCCCGCGACTCAGGACCCCGTTCGCCATCGGCAACCCTCCGTACGGCGTCCCAGGGGCGACACCAGGAGGCCACCGGAACAGAAACGCGAGAACGAGGCACGCCGCGCAGCCGAGGTGGCAGGCTACCTATGACGCCACCTCCGATTTACAACAAAACACCAATCCAAGAACTGCGCCCAACTCGAGAGCCAGCGGTGCAGCAACGTGTTTCCTAAACGCGCGTTTCGGGTGTAATCAACTTGAACTTGAACTAATATGAACCCATATGGCACAAAAGCCAATGCTGCGGGTAGAAGCAGGCGGGCTCGGTGGGCATCAGGTCAAGAACATGAGGGGGAGGGCTGGACAGCGCATACGTGAGGTACTCGTTTTACCCCTCCCCCCCCCCAAGACACCCCCCC
>PIVT01000574.1 GCA_003353845.1 Pseudomonadota bacterium
TAAATCATGGCTGATGCAGGGCAAGCTTTCGGCACGCATGCAGGGGGATTGGATCTACGCCTGGCTACGCACTTCCTTTGCTGCATACCCCCCCCCGCAAGCCAAAAAGCAGAAGGGCCACCTGGTAGCCCAAGTAGCCCTCCGCCGGTCGGGTAGTCCCAACCCATTTGTATTCATTTTCGGATAAATGGTGAGATGCTCAACACTGAAACCAAGAAAGCTAAACCTGACATAAATGCCTACCGGCACGGAAAGGCCGCTGCATCTACCTATCTATTCGTTCGGCGGCATCAACTATTAAAAACCTAAGAATATCAATAGCTTATATGGTAGTGTTGCTGGTTTAGTGGGCTGGAGCACAGCTGAGTCTTGCACTCTGAGGAATGGGGAGTATATTGTTCGCTATTCGAGATTCGCGAATAGAGAATGGTTAAATGATATTGAAGCCCCAAGACATCGTCCTACTGCTTAAGCTCGTGGCTATGGAGTCGCAGTCCTGGTCCTACGCCTCTCTCGCCGTGGAACTACGGATGAGTCCTTCCGAGGTGCATGCGGCGGCAAAGCGCGTGCTGAAAGCACAGCTCGCAGTGGATGGTGGAGGAAGAATCAAGCCAGCCATCAAGCCGCTGGAGGAGTTTCTTTTTCATGGTATTCGCTACGCCTTTCCGCCCGAGCGTGGTGAACTCACGCGGGGCGTTCCCACCTCCTATGCAGCCCCTCCTTTGAACGAGCAAATCAGTCAACCCGATGAGCCTCCCCCCGTTTGGCCTTTTCCAGAGGGGAGGGTTCGTGGCTATGCCTTCTCGCCGCTCTATAAGTCTGTTCCTGCGCCAGCGCTTCGGGATCCACACTTCTACGAATTGCTCGCATTGGTCGATGCACTCAGAGAAGGGCGCGCTC
>PIVT01000575.1 GCA_003353845.1 Pseudomonadota bacterium
GTATTCATGCAAATTTATGCACAGGAATGCACCAATTTCGACACCCAATAGCTCAAACGAACCGCATTGACGTTCCACATCAGCACCTGCATCGTGCTCCATGTTTTCAGCCTTCTGCATGGAGCTATGGCTTTTAGGGACCTTAGTTGCTTGCTTGCTTGTTGCTTGTTGCTACAACGCGCTTTCTGCCCCCACCACTATAACCCCGGTTGTAAAACCAAACTGGCTGAAGACCAGCTCGGTGATCAAGAGTATATATTGGGACCGAGCTGGTTCAATCCTGCTGTTCAAGCTTGATTAAGCGAGCACAACGGCTATGCATACTGTGTGCATTCATCCCCCACCATGTTTGCAGGTGATAGACCCTCCAAAAATGGGCAAAACAGGGGTCAACATCATTCTGGAAGAGCCGACTGTGACCAACAAGAACCTTCTTCACCAACCAATGGCCTCCAATTCCCCCGAAATCATGGGGTTTTCAGATCTCAGAATTGGATCGCGATCTGGAGGCTTTCGAGGGTACAATCGGAACAGCCTTGAAACGACGATTCCAAATCTGAAATCCGTTTGTTCTAACTCCTCACCAGCTTGGAGATATGGAAATCGACGGTCTACTGCCGAGCCGCGACCCCTGCGGACCGCGCTGTGTGCGCGCGACGTACGGTCGATCTGCGGCACGCCGGCATTGCGCGATCTGCGGCAGACCCCTACGATGTCGATTTCCCACGGTTTGGCGCCATTTCAGGCCAAACAGAGCTCGGAATCGGTAAATACAGCATCAATTACCACCAGAACCACCCTTCATTCGCCGTGAAAGTCCCCAACATCGACCGTGATCGACATCCCGCTGGCCCCCTACCCCGGGACCGTGCCGCGCGCTGGCCCCCTACTCCTGCA
>PIVT01000576.1 GCA_003353845.1 Pseudomonadota bacterium
CGCGGTTTGCCGGGTCGGTACATGGCGCCGTCTTTGTGCACGCCGCAGACCATGTTGCCATGCAGCAGGAAGCAGAGACCGCCAAACATCTTTTTCTCGGACAGGCCCGGTTGGATGCCGAGGTCGGCGCGCATGGTTTCGGCCATGTGTTCAGCGTAGGGCATTAGCAGGCGGCCTCGCATATCTTAGGAAATAACAAATCGCCAAAACCCCATTGAAGAGTAGCAACAACGACAACGACCATTTGAACAGTGTCTGATCTAAACTTGACCGAAGAAACCAATTCATCGGCCGAATTCGAATTGTTCACAGTTTCTCGAAACGACTTTTCGGCATCACTCACAGAGAAAGCTTTTTCTTGCTCAGACACATCGACAGCGTGTTCCAACACCGCAGCCAATTCAGAGATTGGTTGAGGAACTTCTTCCCCCCTTTCTTCGCACTGCCTTTTCCAGACTGCAGCGATTACTGTGGAATTTGATAAAGCAGTATTTAGGCCGCGACGGTGAAGGTCGAGTGTTCGCGTCAGCCAGTAAAGGCGCTCGTGAAGGCCAAATGGATACGGCTGAGCGTGCCTTACAAAAGCAAAATACGCGACCGCGATGGCGACACCAGCTGCCCCCATGCGTTGAAACATATCACCATCTAGCTTCATTGCGAAAGCGATCGAAAAAGCGAGCCATCCAAGGATGGCTGCCCGTCCGGTGACATCTATTAATCCCGCCCTTCGCATCAGTGAGCCACCCCCGCCGCCACGCTCTCATCAATAAACCGCCCTTCGGCGAACCGGTCCAACGAGAACGCTTCGGTCAGGGATGAATGCCCTGTCGCCATCAACTCGGCCATGCCCCAGCCTGATCCGGGGATGGATTTGAACCCGCCGGTGCCCCAACCACA
>PIVT01000577.1 GCA_003353845.1 Pseudomonadota bacterium
TAAGATGGAAACAGACAAACACTTTTTAGGAGTAATCGAGAGATGAAATTTCGTCCTCTCCATGACCGTGTGCTGGTTCGCCGTGTTGAAGAAGACACCAAGACGGCTGGCGGCATAATAATTCCAGATACAGCGCAGGAAAAACCGATGGAAGGTGAGATCATTGCCGCAGGCAATGGCGCCAAATCAGAAGATGGCAGTGTAACGGCTCTGGACGTCAAGAAAGGCGACCGGGTTCTGTTCGGCAAATGGTCCGGCACTGAGGTGAAGGTCGACAGTGAAGATCTGTTGATCATGAAAGAATCCGACATCATGGGGATCATCGAATAAGCAAGTTTGCTCAAGCCCGGCCTTTCGGCTGGGTTTTTTCGTATGATTCTCCCCCAAAACTGAAACGTAAAGTGGACAGAAACAATGGCTGCTAAAGAAGTAAGATTTTCCAGCGACGCCCGTGAAAAAATGCTCCGTGGTGTCGACACCCTGGCCAATGCCGTCAGGGTAACCCTTGGCCCGAAGGGCCGCAACGTCGTTCTCGACAAATCCTTCGGCGCCCCTCGCTCTACTAAGGACGGTGTAACTGTCGCCAAGGCAATCGAACTTGAGGACAAGTTCGAAAACATGGGCGCGCAGATGGTGCGCGAAGTTGCCTCCAATACCAACGATGTCGCCGGTGATGGAACCACGACCGCTACCGTTCTGGCCCAGGCTATCGTTCGCGAAGGTACCAAATTCGTTGCCGCCGGCATGAACCCGATGGACCTTAGGCGCGGCGTCAATATGGCTGTCGAGGCCGCTGTCGCCGACCTCGTTAGCCGTTCTAAGAAGATCAAATCTTCCGACGAAGTCTCCCAGGTCGGCACTATCTCTTCCAATGGCGAAACCGACATTGGCGACATG
>PIVT01000578.1 GCA_003353845.1 Pseudomonadota bacterium
CTCGTGGATTTCGAGTTTTCCGAGGAACAAGAAGCATATAAGAAAGAAGTAGAAGCCTTCATTGAAGCCAACCGCGACCCCGATGTCATGGACATCACGCGCGAGAACATGGCGCAGTTGGTGGACACCCCCAAGCGCCGCGCCTTCATGAAAGCCATTGGTAAGAAGGGCTGGTTGGGCATGACCTGGCCCAAGGAATACGGCGGCTCCGACGGCGAAGGCGTCTACGAGTACATCTTGAACGAGGCCCTGGCCCGTGTGGGCGCACCCCAAATCGGCAAGGGCGTGGGCATCATCGGCAAGACCTTGATTCGCCGCGGCTCGGACAAACTCAAGAAAGAGTTCCTGCCCAAGATTTTGGAAAATGATGTGGAGTTCGCCGTGGGCTACTCCGAACCCCAGGCTGGCTCCGACGCCGCCGCCATGACCTTGAAGGCCGTGCGCACGGAAGACGGCAAGGGTTGGCTCTTGAACGGTTGCAAGATCTTCACCACCTCGGCGCACTTCGCCGACTGGTATTGGTTAGGCGCCAAGACCGATCACAATCCCGAGACCAAGAAGCACAAGTCCATCACGCTCTTCCTGCTGCCCATGGACACCCCGGGGCTCGACATCCAGCGCATGCCCACCATTGGCGATGAGATCTCCAACCAGGTCTTCTTCACTGATGTGTATGTGGACGACGAATACCGCGTGGGCGAACTCAACGAGGGCTTCATGTACATCTCTGAAGCCTTGGACTTGGAACGTTTCACCATGTTCACCTTCTCGCCCATTGAGGCGAGAGTGGAACTGCTGTGTGACTACGTCCGCTCCTCCGTGAAGGATGGGGCACCTTTGAAGAAGGACCTTGTGGTTCGCAAGACCGTGGCCAACCTGGTGACGGAGCTGGAAGT
>PIVT01000579.1 GCA_003353845.1 Pseudomonadota bacterium
CCCGCATTTGGTACAGAAATTGTGGCCCGAATTTCCTTCCTCGCCGCAGTAGGGGCAAAAACACACTGAGGGGGGAGGGGGGGGGTCTTGGGCGGGCGCCGCCGGAACAGCCATAGGCTTCGTTTCGGCAGCGGCGACAGGGGGTGCCGAAGGTGGGGCGACAGGAGATCCGGCAGGCGCCTTACTGATTAAGGATCGGATATCTTCCAAACGTTCAGGAGTCACCTGGTTGCTTCCCTTGGAGTAGAATAGACCCAAGGACTTGGAAATGTCGAGGCACTTCAAATTCCAATCAACGTTGAAATGAATTGGGAATGTTTCACCAAAAGGCCCGGTCCGACTATTACGGGCATCACACGTCGCAACTCCAACTGCAATTAGCACTTTCGTGTCTTTGTTCACAAGGAAAATGACATCAAATGCCTTCACTTCTATCATGTCGCCATTGCCACCGCAAGCCGCGACGCCATTCTTCACGCAAGTCCACACCGTGCCGTTAGTGGACATGGCGACGTACGCTCTAACCTGAGCACGACCACGACGAGATTGAGAAGCTACCTTAGACCATGGAGATGGCGACAAACGTTCTAACCTGACCATGACCACGACGAGATTGAGAAGCTACCTTAATCCATGGGCCCTTCGGCATTATGATTTCCCTTCCTTTTGGAGGATACTTTGTATTCTTAGCTAGCTAGGGACTCAAGATACTTTCTTTTGGCGATGGGCCACTCCCCAGCATTCTGCTCTACAGTCGTACAGCTACCTACCAAGGTAGGTATTTTAAAAAATCATACTCTTAGCGCCGCGGAGCGGCGCCCGCCCGGCCGTAGGGTACACCCCCCCGGGTCTCTCGCTCTGCGCTTTATGAAATCGGGGTTTTCGAACATGGATAG
>PIVT01000580.1 GCA_003353845.1 Pseudomonadota bacterium
TCTCAAGAAGCCTCCGTGTTGGCTTACCGTCATAGGCTCCATCAGCCAGAAACTTGTCAACATTACCTTCAACCTGATCCAGAAGCTCAGGCAGGACGGGCGGGTCACCTACATTTTCAAAAGTAAGATCGGAGCACACAATCTCACCTGTGTTCAAGTCCATACCAAGATGAAGTTTGCGCCAGGCTCGCCGCGTTGGCTTGGTTTTGTGTTTGTTTTGAAGCCATTCGCCCTCGCCATAGATCTTGACGCCAGTACTATCGACCACAAGAAGCCTCGGTTCGTTCTGCTCTTTGCGGCAGGCTTGGCCAGTTGCAAGCCACCGGCTCGTCGCAACAAGGTAGAAAAATCTGGTACCGGAAGCTCAAACTCCATTAACCCGAGCAGGGAACGCACAAATCCTTGCCTCTGGCGCAACGCCAGGCCAAACACCGCAACCCACCTGCAAACAGACCTCAATGGCGTAGTCAAAAAAGCTCGCCGGTCTACCGCGTGAGCTGCTGGCGGGTGCTGCCCACCGATCGACAACATTCTCATCGATCCACATTGTCACGTCCCCACGACGCCGAAGGCTCTCATTATAATCGGACCAGTTCGTGACGCTATATTTCTTCCTGTCAAATTTGTGACGCCTGCTGGCGTTGAACTTGTACGACATTCACACAACTCTTCTCAAACAACAAACCATGACCGTATAACGCCTTGATCGGTATTTATGCAACAAGGTCTTTATCTGGGACATCGCACGCAAAACACACGTGAAAACCTAAGATCGCTTTGCAAATCCTGTCTGTGCAGGACACTGGAGATGGCAGCCATTGATAGGGAAATCCTCGGCGTACGTAGGGATAAATATCCGTTCTTAGAGAGAGGCAGTCCCATATCGAATTTGG
>PIVT01000581.1 GCA_003353845.1 Pseudomonadota bacterium
GGGCTTCCCAGCCTCTCAAACTCACCGCTTTCAAGCACGCGCAATAGTTTGGCCTGGAGCTCGAGGGGTAATTCGCCGATTTCGTCTAAAAAAAGCGTTGACTGATTGGCAAGTTCGAAGCGTCCGACCTGGGTCGTCGTTGCCCCGGTAAAGGCCCCCTTTTCACGGCCGAACAGCTCGCTTTCGATCAATTCAGCGGGCAGGGCTGCGCAGTTCACTTTCACCAGAGGCCGCTTGCTTCGGGAACTCAGTTGATGAAGGGCCCGCGCAATGAGCTCTTTGCCCGTCCCGGTTTCCCCTAAAAGAACCACCGTGGAATCCTGGGGGGCAACCTTTTCAACCCGGTGCAGCACATATTGTAAGGCTTCGCTCTGCCCGATGATATTTTCGAAGTTATGTTCGAGTTTGATCTCTTCCTGCAGGTAGGCGCTTTCAGCCTGCAGCTGTGTTTGCAGCTGCTCGATTTTGGTATAGGCCTCCTGCAATTCCGTGATATCCATCACCATCCCCACGATATCATTGCCAGCCTGTTTCGCCGAGAAAAGCACGTGGATGTGCCGGTCGGTATGGGTAATGAATTCCGCTCTAAAATTGGTCACACTGCCGTGCTTTTGAAGCGCGACCAACATCCTTTCACGATCCTTTGGATCACGCCAGAGTTCAAGAGACCCTCGAGCAATCATCTGTTCCGCGCTGTCAAAATCAAACATCCGGGCCATGGCGTCATTAACAAAGGTAAATTGGGCATCGAGCGTCGAGTTAAAAACCCCGACAATGGCGTTTTCTACCAAACTGCGATACTTGGCTTCGCTTCTGGCGAGTTCATCCGTGCGCTTGTCGACCAGCTCTGCCAGGTTCAGCTGCATGTTGCGCAGTTCAAGGTGCGTTCGCAC
>PIVT01000582.1 GCA_003353845.1 Pseudomonadota bacterium
GTCTGGATGGGAGGGCATAGGTGTAGGGACGGGCTGTTGTTCCACAGCGGTGAGCTGGGTGCGAGAGCTGACCCGCAATTCCTGATGGCCTGGAAACCCTTCCTTTTCCTTCAAAAAGTCGTCAGACTTGGATACCGCAATACCCAAGAGCTGCAAAGGTTGTGGCAGGTGGGCAAAGGTAGGAGAGGGCCGGTCGCTGCTGCCAAGGCTGCCCTCAGTATGCTCAAAGCCACTGGGCACCTGGAAGAACTGGTGGCAGTGGATGGGCTTAAACTCACCAGACCACTCGAAGCCACTGAATGTGAGCTTAAGAGGTGGCTCCAGCACGCGCTGTGGCAGGTTGATGCCAGGAAGCTGGCGGTGCAGCTGCCCCTTGTGGGGCAAGGCATGTTGCAGGTGCACATGCAAGTCACGCAGAGGACCAGGACCAGGTTGAAGCTGCCGGCCGACCTCAACGGAGCCCTCCTTGGAGTGCAATGTGGAGATGTCATCACCAATGCTATTGCCAAACACTGGAATGGAGGCCAGGCCAATTGCAGGTGTGGGGAAACGGTTGAAACCCTCCACCACTGTTGGTGGCAGTGCCCTGAAGCTACCGGCATCCATCAAAGAATATTGGGCGCTATGTGCCCCGTCAACTTTGCGAGCATGTTGCACCCAGCCACGAGGCTGTACGGGCTTGCTACGAGATGTGGGGCTGTGGACCGGTGGAGAGAGTCCCTCAGATGCACCCAGCTCGCGGACGGGGTTGGCTTGTTTCCCTCTGGGATGAGTGAATTCTTCACGGATGCCTCAGGGCTTCACAGCAAAGACCCTGAGGTCAGGGTGGTGGGCTGGGGAGCGGTCTGAACTCTCCTGCTCAGAGGTGGCCAGGCTGTGGAGGCCTGGTCCC
>PIVT01000583.1 GCA_003353845.1 Pseudomonadota bacterium
AAACTCCATCCAGAATGATGAACATAAGAAGGATTGAACTAAGCGGCTTCGCCGCAGAAGGGTGGACGGTTGCTGGGTTGGGATGTGGTTATAGGTGGTAGAAGCCGTCTTCTGTCGGGTTCGTGTGATACTCTTGAATTTCAGCCATCGTTATGTGCGACGGCCCTGATTCTTTATTATCTTCAGGAGGTATTACCATGTCCCATCCGAATCGTCCCCTTGCGAGCTTTTACGACCGCATGGTCCTCGACATGACCCTGGCCGGGTTTACCGAGGGAACGCAGCGGAGCTATCTCGGCGCTGTCCGTCAGGTGGAGTTGCACTTCGGCCAGCTCGCTGATCAACTCACCGAACAGCAACTCCAAGAGTACGCCTTGTACCTGCGCAACGAGAAAAAAGTTGCCCGGGGAACCTTTCAAAACTACTGGTCCGGCCTGCGGTTTCTGTATGCGATCACGCTCGATTGCGAATGGCCCCTGTTCACTAAAAAAAAGTGGCCTACCCGCGACAGAAGCGTCTACCGGTGGCCAAGACCGATGAGCAATGTCGCCACCTGATTAAAGCGGTTCACCATCCGGTTTACCGGGGCTGCCTCGCATTGATGTACGCCTGCGGGCTCAGGCTTAATGAAGCAGTGAGCCTGCCAGTTGCGGCTGTCGATTCCAAGCAGATGGTCCTGCACGTGATCGGCAAGAGGAACAAGCACCGCATCCTGCCACTGAGCGAAGCGACCTTACAGATGCTTCGCGCCGTCTGGGTGACACACAAGAACCCGAAGTGGCTCTTTGCCCGTAACGACGGGACGAGCCATGTGCCGCACAACACGGTCGGCAAGGCGTTGCGAAACGCGAGGGCCGACTGCCATTTCGGCGACGACTTCGTCTCGCACAC
>PIVT01000584.1 GCA_003353845.1 Pseudomonadota bacterium
GGAACCACTCGTTGCAAAACCATTTTCTCAAAGAGATGTAAAGAAGGCAGTCCACGATAGCCATCGTACGTGCACGGGGCCCGCGATGGATGACCGTAATCATGTCCGGCGGCAATGGAAAGCGCTGGCTTTTTGTCGGTCTCCAACTTCTCGATGACATTGAGGCATGGCAAGCACAATGTGGTCATCTCGACGTCTATCGCATTCTCATTAGGTTTGACATACACCAAGTCCGGATGCAGATAAAACACATGGCCTTCGTGACGTGACTCATACCGAGAGTAACATGAACGATACGCTCCAAACGCAAAGTAAGCGTCACGCTCAACCCGTGTAAGCTCGACGCACGAGTCATGCAACTCGCTCAAAGGGAGATCTTGGCGGTATTCTCGATCGACATCACGGATGCCACACGATGCACACGAAGCCAAAGTCCGCTTATTAGACGTACGGTCCACATACGCACTCACACATCGCTGCAAAATATCGTCCGTCACCACCGCGGCGTCAATCTCTTTCACATAACTTTCCCGTACATCCGGATCGGAAATGTCTTCATGTCGGCGGTATCGTGCGATGCCAGTGCTCTCCCATAAGGCAGCGACCGCGATGTTTGGCCATTGCTCGAATCCTGCCAAGTCTTGCGGGGTTGGGAAGGCTGAAGCTGTTGGGAGGGTTTCGTTTACGCGCATTCGCTGTTCAAACTCGTCTCGCCTTTTATCTTGACGTTTCTGCTGCGCTCTTGCGGCCTCGCCTTCCTTCACCCCGGGTTGGGAGCGACGGTCTCGTTGGCCTTGAGCCACGCTCTCCATCACCCCGGGTTGGGAGCGACGGTCTCGTTGGCCTTGAGCCACGCTTTCCATCATCCCGGGCTGGGAGCGACGGTCTCG
>PIVT01000585.1 GCA_003353845.1 Pseudomonadota bacterium
TTGGCCAACCGCTCTCGATCGAGGGGCAGAGCGATCATGTCGGCAGGGTCCTTGATGATCTGCGTATAGTCTGGGTACGTGGCACGGATCAAGCGAGAACGCAGAGAAAAATCATCTTGATCTGGGGTGACGCGAATCTGATAAGGCTCAGCATCCTTCGGCCCTCCGTACAGGAACGAGACCACTTGATCTGAATCCTTCGGGAGGTTCTCAAGGATAGTTTTGACCGCCGCCGTTGGCACGATGACACTGGGTAGGATATCGGCCTGCAGCCATGCACACGGCACAACGCACTTTGCCAATCGGTGACCATCCATGGCGACGGCAGCCAGCCCTCCGTCTTCATGGTGCAAGAAAACCCCATTTAGGTAATGGCGTGTCTCTTCGGTCGAAACCGCGAACAGCACCCGTTCAAAAGCGTCACGAAGGACGGAAGCGTCAATGTGGAATCCTGACACCTCCGGCATTTCACACGGAACCGGGAAGTCAGCAATGTGGGCTCCCATCTCCTTGTCTTCCCACACCAGATCGACATCGGCGCCGGAGAACGTGGCAGTTAACCAATCATCCCCTTCGGATTGCTCCAGAACAACGAGACTGCCCGAAGGCACCCGGTTCAAGATGCCTAGGAGGGCGTGCGTCGTGACCAGGGCCGCACCTTCTTCAAGGACTTTACCCTTGGCCTTGAAATGCGCATAGTTGTCCATGTCGGTTGCTTGAAGCCAGATGTTCCTCGGTGCCACCAGCTTTGACGTGGCCAGCACCGGAAGGCTAGGCCGCTTCGGTGTGATCTTCGCGGCACGTGCGATCACGGCCTTCAGGTCACTTGCGGTTGTTTCAATCTTCATGGTTCAATCTTCCTTATCAACGATCTCAAAATCACAAGGGC
>PIVT01000167.1 GCA_003353845.1 Pseudomonadota bacterium
CAAGAACGGAATAAAACCGTATCTAAGTTTCATCTTCGGCTTTGATGAAGACACTCCCGATCAGCTCAGATATACGGTTGAGTTTTGCAAGAAGAACAATGTTGGAATTGCATTCTTCTGGATCTTGACGCCCTTGCCGGGAACAGCGCTTTTCGCCGAGATGGAGGCTGCAGGCAGGATCGAGCATGGCAACTGGTCTACGTTCGATCTAACAAATGTTGTGTTTCAACCGAAAAACTTCTCCAAGCAAGAGCTGCATGATTCTTATTGGAAAAATTATCAAGAACTTTTATCGGCAGAGAACATCTTTCGCAACATCTGGCACAATGTCAGGATATCCAACAAACCGGCTCATGCCTTTCTCAGGGACGTCTTTATTCACAGCTACTTCAGGAGTAAGGTCTACTCATGTGATCACCCGATTTCAGGTGGTATTGGGAGAATCACACAAAGTGATTAGGAATGAAGATCTCTTCGCGATCAAGTAAGGAAGTAACGCTGGGAGGCGTCCATGAGGGCGGGGGAAGGTCAGTTAACTTTCGCGCGCCTGCGAATCCTAGTTATCAATACAGCCGATAACAAAGTCGTGGACCACCTGCAGCTTCGGGACCGTTAATTTGCGATCGTGATACACCACGTAGACAGGTGTCTTGATCGGCGTCTCGTAATCCGGCAATAACCGCACCAGCTCACCGCTTTGCAGTTTGTCCTTGGTGAAATAATCGCCAAGCATGGAAATCCCTGCGTGGCTCAACACGAGCTCCTCGATCACTTGGTGATCGTTGACGCGGACATTGCCTCTCACGGTTACAAGTACGGATTGCTGATCTTTAATGAAGACCCACTCGTGCATATCGCCGATCGTTTCGTAATGGGTGATGAGACAATTCAGCTGCATCAAGTCAGCGGGCTTTTGCGGGACACCGTGAGCCTGCAGGTAAGCAGGCGTTCCCACGAGCGAGGCGCCCAGCTCCCCTATTCGCTTACTGATCAGTGAGCTATCGGGCAAGCTACCCAGCGTAATGGCCATATCAACATTCTTCGAGAAGGCCTGCAGGGTCGCTTGCGCAAGGGTCAACTCGAGTTGAATCTTGGGGAATTGCTTCAGGAAGGCCGGCAATCGAGGCAGCAAGAAAATCTTGGCCAGCAGCGGCGGCAGCACCACGCGCACCGGGCCACTAGGCTCAGCATGAATACTCTCGGCGGTTTGTTGCAGTTGATCGTATCCGGCAAGCAGCATTTCGGTATCTGCCAACAGCGACTTGCCGGCGTCGGTAAGCTGGTTGCGCCGCGGCATGGGCTGAAATAGGCGCACCTGCAAGCTCTTTTCCAGCCGTGCGATCTGCTTGCTGATATGGGAGTTGGAGACACCGAGCTGCTTGGCGGCTGCGGAGAAGCTACCTGCCTTCACGACGGTCCCAAACACGAAATACTGCTCGATATCAGCCATCTGCCCCCTCCACCGGGGTCTTTCCATTTGGAAACGCGTGGCCGCCGCATAGTGCGAGATGGCCAGATCTTCACCATTCTAGCCCATATTTTCCTAGATTTGCCCCCAATCGTTTCCATATGGAAATCCGCGTTTTCCAGATGGGCGGTTACTTGCCAATTCTCCCTGACGTAATCTCGAAGCCCAATCCGCCCGAGCGATGATGAACAGGAGAAGGAATATGATGGCAAATCGGCTTGCCCCGTATTCGAATGATCTCGGCGGCGTTGGTGCCGCTGGCTGCGAATCGCGCAGTATGATTCCTGATCCGATCAATCGCATCAACGTGGGCGGCCATATTGCGAGTTGACGCTGCAAGCTAACTTTTCGCTAGTAGCGAGAGAGCTCTTTAATGAACATCCAAGGTGGGGAGTAGACTGCATGAGCTTGGGAACTAACCAATTGCCGCAGGGATTGCGCTGGTTGAACCGTGCTGGAAAGCTGCTTCGGAGTGCGGGGTTCAATCTCCCGAGTCTGCGTCAGGAGGTTCTTCTAAAGAAGGCATCGCGGGCAACTGGATTGAACGACTTTGGTGATGGCCTACATCGCGAAGGCTTGACTCACTTGTTGGATGCCCTGGAACAAGAAGCGGGATTGACGACCCTCGGCCGCCTCATGGCCGCCGACTCCATCAAACAGGACCTGATCGGCCGCCTGGAAATGGTGGACTACCGCAAGAGCAATCCCGATGTCGACAAGGAAGAGATCAAAGCTCCCATTTTCATTGCGGGGCTGCCTCGTACGGGAACGACCATACTCTACAATCTGCTGTCACAGGATCCAAGCCGCCGGGTACCCCTGAGCTGGGAGGTTGTTTATCCCGTTCCGCCGCCGCGAGCAGAGAGCTATGCCACGGACCCACGGATCGAAAAGACCCGAAAGCGCTTCGCTCAAACCGATACGATGGTGCCCGACTTGAAGGCGATCCATCCTGTAGAGGCCTTATTGCCTGAAGAGTGCAGCACGATCACCGCGAGGGAGTTTCAGAGCAGAAACTATAGTTACGTCTTTGACATCCCCAGCTATTACCACTGGTATGTGAATCGCCCGCAAGTGGATGTCTACGAGGCCCACCGTAGATACCTGCAGCACCTGCAATTTCATTACAAGAAAGATCGGTGGTTGCTCAAGGCACCCCAGCATCTGCCATTCATCGGCGATATTTTCGAGGTCTATGGAGATGCGCAGTTGATTCAGACCCACCGCAATCCATGCGATGTGATCCCCTCTCAGGCCAGCCTGGTCTACCACATGCGCGCTGTGACCCAGGAGAGTGTGGACACGGCAGCAATCGGGCGAGAGAAACTGGATCGCTGGGGCTGGGCGCTGGATCGCGCCCTGGCGACCCGGGATGCCATCCCCGAAAGAGCCAAGCAGATATGCGATGTGCGCTTCCCCGACCTAATGGCTGATCCTCTGGGGCAGATCGAACAGCTCTATGATCATTTTGGCTGGGACTTCAATGCAGATGTGAAGAAGCGGATGGAAGACTTCGTGAAGAACAATCCCAGGGATAAGCACGGCACCCATCGTTACACCCTGGAGATGTTTAGCCTGACGCCGGAACAAGTTCGACAGCGCTTCGCCCATTATATGGAACGGTATGAGCTAGGCTAACTCACAATCGTTCCCGAAACTCTCTGGCAATGCAATATTGAAAGCACGACACCCCTAACAACACTTTCCATTTTGGTTCTATAAATATCCGTAAAAGGTAGGGTCATGCGAAGATATAAAATAGTTCTCATCGCGCTGGTCGCGCTCTTGGCGCTGCCTATCTCAGCGCTTCTTTTTATCGTCTTCGGAGCCTCCTCTCAGAGCACGCTTCCAGTACCCATTTCCAGCAAGCCCGTGACGGGTCCAGCGTTTATCGGCCGGCCCGCAACCGCAAAGCCTATAGACGTTTCCTTTGCAGAGCACCCACACCTCGCACCTGGCAATATCAGCACGATCCATAGCGGTGGTTACAATTCGGATGCTCATTTGCCCTCGGGGCCGCTGGGAAACAATCCCCAGATCGTTACCCGCAAGGGCTCTACCTTTATAGGTGGCATGTGCAGCACGACCGTGTTTGGCAAGCAGGATTTGTTGATTACCTATTGCGGAACCCTGGCCGGCGTCGAATTTCAATTACTCAAGCCACGAACGCTAGAGCTGCTGGCGCG
>PIVT01000586.1 GCA_003353845.1 Pseudomonadota bacterium
TTGGCCAACCGCTCTCGATCGAGGGGCAGAGCGATCATGTCGGCAGGGTCCTTGATGATCTGCGTATAGTCTGGGTACGTGGCACGGATCAAGCGAGAACGCAGAGAAAAATCATCTTGCCACAGGACAACGTTAAGCTGATGAGGATGACTTTTCTCCGAACCTCCGTACTGGAACGAGACCATTTGATCGGAATCTTTCGGGGTATTTTCAAGAATCGTCTTGATCGCCGAAGTAGGCACGATGACCTCGGGGGTAAGATCTACCGGTTTCCATTCACACGGCACAACGCACTTTGCCAATCGGTGACCATCCATGGCGACGGCAGCCAGTCCTCCGTCTTCATGGTGCAAGAAAACCCCATTTAGGTAATGGCGTGTCTCTTCGGCCGAAACCGCGAACAGCACCCGTTCAAAAGCGTCACGAAGGACGGAAGCGTCAATGTGGAATCCTGACACCTCCGGCATTTCACGCTGGACCGGGAAGTCAGCAATGTGGGCTCCCATCTCCTTGTCTTCCCACACCAGATCGACATCGGCACCAGAGAACGTGGCAGTTAGCCACGCCCCCTCCTTGGCCTGCTCCAGAACAACGAGGCTTCCCGAAGGCACCCGATTCAGGATGCCCAGGAGAGCGTGCGTTGTGACCAGGGCCTCGCCTTCCTCAAGGACTTTACCCTTGACCTTGAAAAATGCATGGTTGTCTAGGTCGGTGGCTTGGAGCTCGATGTCCCCCTTTACCGCCAATTTAGACGTGGCCAGCACCGGAACGCTAGGCCGCTTCGGTGTGATCTTCGCGGCACGTGCGATCACGGCCTTCAGGTCACTTGCGGTTGTTTCAATCTTCATGGTTCAATCTTCCTTATCAACGATCTCAAAATCACAAGGGC
>PIVT01000168.1 GCA_003353845.1 Pseudomonadota bacterium
CAAAGCCCAGAGTTTGCGGAGGCTATCGACAAGTTCGCCCAGCGTTCCAGACAGGCAGAAGCCCTGACAACCGGGCGCAAAGCTGTCCGGTCAAAAGAAACCGGCGCGGTCCAGGCCGCTGCCCGGCGCGAGACTGATAAGGCGATCACCCCGGCCAGAGCTGCGGGAGCACGCTCAGAGCTTGTTGACGTAGCCCAGGAGGGCGTCACACGGGCCGCTAAGCTGTCAGAGGACCTGGCGGAAGAGAGCGCCCTTGTGAGCCGTCTGAGAGCCGTTTTGCCGGAAGCTGAGGTTAAGCAGCTCCAGGAGATCGGGCGGCTCCAGGCTCGGGCCATTGCGAATATCGAGGCCGTGACCCCTAAAGTCCGCTCGAACCTGACCAAAAAGACTGACGACGTTGTCAAAGACGTCGCTGATGCAGCCGTCGCAGGCCATCCTTTGACGTTCGTAACCGCTCGGGCTCGGGCCTTATCTTCTCTTCTCGGGCGACACATGCCCGGAATGCCCGACGAAGCCGTTGAGCAAATCGCCCGCGATATCTTTGACCCGACGAAGACCAAGGCGACACTCGCCCAGGTCCGCGAAGCCGGGGTAAACGACGCCGATATTCTCAGCGCCTTTGCTGCCTCGTTCGGTGCCGGTGAGATCGCGGCCAACCAGTAGGTGCTTACCATGAAATTATCGAATAACTTCACGCTCGCTGAGCTGACGAAGTCCCACACGGCTGACCGTCTTGAGATCGACAACTCGCTGGTCGAGGGACGTAACGACGACACGCGGATCATCGTCAACCTGGCCCACTTGTGCGAACGGGTCCTTCAGCCGGTGCGTGAGAACTATGACATTCCGTTCGCGCCCAGCTCTGGCTACCGCTCTATGGGGCTGGAAGCGGTGCTGTGTGAGCCTGCAATCAAACGCTACCTGGCTCTGACGTCTGACAACACGATAGCTGGCTACCTCAATAAGAAGCAGCATCCGAAAGGCATGGCCGCAGACTTTGAGATACCCGGCGTTGACAACATTCTGCTGGCCCGCTGGATCGAGCGTCACCTTGAATTTGACCAGCTCATCCTGGAGTTCTACAAACCCAATGACCCAACTGCTGGCTGGGTCCACGCAAGCTACGATCAGCACGGTAACAACAGGAACCAGGTTCTGACCATTGGTGCGACCGGCGTAAGAGAAGGATTACCCGAATGAGCTTCCTATCGAAGATACTAGGCGGCGGCGCAATGGACGTTGTGTCCGGCGTCGCTAA
This sequence comes from Pseudomonadota bacterium, assembly GCA_003353845.1. Taxonomy (GTDB): domain Bacteria; phylum Myxococcota_A; class UBA9160; order UBA9160; family JADFDR01; genus GLO-12. Next base: position 1,259 of record PIVT01000168.1, read on the forward strand.
CGTCGTTGACCAGTTCGTTGAGACGGACGAAGAGAAGCGAGCGTTTGAGACTGTCATGGCACGTATGGCTATGGAGCCAGCCAAGGCCCAGGTCGAGCTGAACAAGATCGAGGCCGGTCATCGGACCATGTTCGTTGCTGGCTGGCGTCCCTTCATCGGCTGGACGTGCGGCATTGCGCTTGCCTACAACTACATCGCCCGCGACTTGCTGGCTTGGGCTGTTACGGCTTCCGGCTCGACAATGGCACTACCCCCGGCGCTCCAGATGGAGCACCTTATGACGATCCTGCTCGGTATGCTGGGTTTGGGTGGTATGCGGACGGTTGAGAAGCTGGCCAACACTTCCAAATAAAGAAGCCCCGCAGCTTTTTAAGGCTACGGGGCTTCAAGAAGACATTCCATTTTTCCCTTGGAACATCACCTACTTAGCAAGGGTGTTGACTTTTGTCAACCAGCCAGGCGTTTCGCCATCACATCTACGATAGCTTCAGCAAGCAGAGTATAGTTAATTTCTGCCGGTGCGCCGCCTTCAGGCTCTGGCGACCGCTTGGTACTGCGACGTTTCTTAGGAGCTTCTTCCTCTTCATCGTCGTCCTCTTCGTCGTCTTCAAGACGTTCCTGGACGTTCTTGTCAAACTGCTTCCGCGCTTTCTTGCTTACGGGCTCGTCTTCGTCTTCGTCCTCATCCTCATCGTCCTCAGACTTGCCGCGTAGTTTGCGCTTCGTGCCTGACGAACTTCGCTTGGATGAACGGCGGGATTTGCGAGCAGCCTTTTCATCCTCCTCTTCTTCATCCTCTTCGTCGCCGTCGTCCTCTGGCTCCTCAGCCTTGGCTTTACGGCGGGATGAACGGCGCGACTTCCGGGCCGGTTTTTCATCCTCGTCCTGCTCGTCATCTTCATCGACGTCTTCGTATTCTGCATCTTCGACTTCTTCCTTGGGCGGTTTCTTTCTGCCCTTGCGTTCCAATTTCCTAGTCATGGAATTGTCCTCTCGTTTAGCTGCCTCATCCGGAGAGGCGTCCGAGTTACCATCGTGGTAAATTTCTGAGTTGAGTGCATCGTAAAAACCCGATTGCGTCAACCCTTTATCTAAAATCGCTGCCCGCGTCTTGTTGTCAATTGTATTCTCTACAATGAATATATGGTTAAAGACACGCAGCGCCTTGTTGCCTTGGCGGAATATCCGCTTAATGAATTGGTCGTACAGCTCGTAGTCCCAGGTGCAGGAGAACCATGCGACGTGGGCCGCGTTGCCAAGCTGGAAGTTAAGACCGTGACCGGCTGAGGCAGGGTGTGCGAGCAGCACAGGTATGCGGCCCGCGTTCCAGTCCTTCTCAATCTGGGCAGCTTGGTCCCCGGAGACGCCTGACCCAATGTAGGGGACGTCTCCGAGAGCCTTACGCAAGCGATCAAGGTCGTGATTGAACTCATAGCCAATCAGTAGAGGGCTACCGGCCAGCTCCTCAATCAGTTCTTCCACGGCCTCGATTTTGGCGTCGTGCAAGTGTACCACTTTCCGGGGCTCGAACACCCCATCGCCTGCGTATACCGCACCGTTGGCCATCTGTTTGAGTTTTGAGTATGCAGCCGCCGCATTACCCGCCTCAATCAGATCACCATCCAGTTCAGTAACCATTTCCTTCTTCATTGTTTCGTACTTTACACGCGCCTTGGGCGGCATCTCCACGGACCTGATATCGTCTATCAGCGGGGGCAGCTCCAGGTAGTCGTCGGCGCTCATCCTCAGAACGTAAGGCTTGATAGCGGCCTCGATAGCGACGTCAGCGCCGCGCCGCAGCTTGAAGCTGAAGCCGTCGTAACCCTTTTCAAAGAACTTGTTTCTGAAGTGTGTGTAATAGAAGCCAAGGGCCGTACCGTCGTCTAAAATCTTCATCTGCCCGAACAAGTCCAGGTAGCCATTCGGCAGAAACGTGCCGGTAAGGCCCCAGCGCCGCTTTACTTTCTTCAGCATGGGGAGCAGCTTTTTGTGGCGTACGCTCTGCGCGTTCTTGAACTTCGTCAGCTCGTCTATCACCACTGTATCGAACGGGAATTTCTTGCCCCAGAACTGCGCCGCCAGCCACGCTACGCCTTCGGGATTGATCAGGTATATGTCCGCGTCTTGCTTGAGCGCCTGTTCCTTCTTCGATCCGTGTACTAATGAAATTTTCAAATGCTTGAATTGTGTCCACTTCAAAGCCTCCTGCCTCCATACAAGCTGGCACACCCTCAGCGGCGCGACTACCAGCATTTTCTTAGCTAAATTCTCTTCCTGCAACCGGCAGAAAGCGTTGAATACGACGGACGTCTTGCCCAGCCCTGGGTCCAGTACCAGCGCCGCAGCTCCCCGGTCGAGCAGGAAGTCGGTCGCGTGATCCTGATACTCATGCGG
>PIVT01000587.1 GCA_003353845.1 Pseudomonadota bacterium
CCCGATGCCGGACGGCGGGTGAAGCACCGCCACTGCCATGCGCGCGTTGCTTGCTCCGGCCGGGAATCGAGGTGTTGCAGTCATGTTCTTGGTTCCACATTTCTTTTTTAAGGCTTGTTGTGTAGTGGTGGTTCGGACATGTTAGTTCTAAAAACGGAGATCCCCAGATTTCCACCCTTTTATACATTAAATGAATCGAAGAGCGCGCGCAATGTAAAGGCTCAAAGCACAAGATGGCGTCGCGAATCGCGAAGGCGCGCGCACACCATGATTTCATGTGGCGCGAGGGCTCAGCTACTGGTCCGCTCTCCTCATAAAGCACGGGGCAGTATCAATCTTCTAGAGAAGAAAAATCCATATTCCTCACAAGGGACCGAAGCGCGCGGAAAAGCTCTCGCTGCGCAACTCGTCGTGAACCACGATATCAGGCAGGCGCATCCAGTTTTTGATGCACAACTCTTCTTAATATGCATCGTTTCGGACCCTCGTTCGCGTCACGGCTCCGTTATAGTATACTACAAAAGGCCACAGTCCTGTCGAATCTATTGCGTGCCACAGAAATGCAGTGAAGTTATTTTTTCGAGAGAAAAGTTGCATCATTCGAGCTAGAAGCGGGTGAGAAGCTCGTTCTCAGCTTCCCCAAGGTCGTTGGGAGCGCAGACCAATTTGGGAGACCCATGAAGTCTACGGAATCGAACTTATACCAGGAAGAAGCTCAATCGAAGCTATTGGATCGAGGCAGGGCGGTTCTTGACGTGGAGGTAGCTCCATTTTGTGAGAAGTTCGTGGAGATGGACTCCGTCGTAGCTACAGATCTGTAGACGACTGTCAAGGATTTCTATCTTGCCCAAATTCGACAGCCGAAAATTTGTCCGGTTCTCCTGA
>PIVT01000169.1 GCA_003353845.1 Pseudomonadota bacterium
GGGATCGTCGTGCTCTTTCCTACCCTCGCTTTGGCTTCAAGCCGGGGGATTCTTTGCTCCCCCCCGATGCTTTTAGCGGAGCCTCGATCTACGCCGCTCATGATCGTCCTCTTCAAATTTCTGATCTTACTCCCTTGGAACAGGAGGGGGAGCGCCTGTTCCTCGGCAATTGTGCTTTTTGTCACGCTGCCGACGGTACCGGCCGCAATTGGATAGGTAGCTTTTTGGTACCCCACCCACGAGATCTCACCAGCGACACGGCCATGGCTGGCATGACGCGCACCCATTTGCGGGTTGTGATTCGCGATGGGTTGCGTGGCACGTCCATGCCGGCGTGGAAGTCGGTGCTCGAAGCTTCTGAAATCGAAGCGATCATTGCCTACATTCATCGCGCATTCCATCCCCTGCTGCCTGAAGGCTCTGGCGAGGCCATGTCGCCGAATTGAGCTTGCGATGAACATCGTTTCTTCGTTCCTTCACGCAGGCTTCTTATGGCGAGGCCTCAGCAGTTTCTGTCCGAATGAAAGATTGAAACACATATTCGGTGACGTTGGCAATATCTTGATCCGTTAGCACGGTGTCCCAAGCTGGCATCTCGGCTCCGAGTTTTCCGCGTGCGATGGCTCGATACAGAGCGGGACGATTAAAGGTGCTTCGGGAACCCGGGTGTTGGAAATTTCGGGGCTTGGGAAGAATGAAGTAGGCCCTGGGTCCTTGCCCATTCCCCGTGTTGCCGTGGCAAGCGGAGCAATTGGCAAAATAGAGCGCCATCCCCAGTCGCGAATCCCCCACAAGGTCGTTGGGCATCGTGGCATTCATGTTGACGACACCGCCTGCCCCGATTTCATCGCTCTGTGGTGCGCGAGACTCTGCGATATCTGTCGCATCGGGATCCGTTAAGGGCGCCGTCGGAATAAAGGTCGACCACACATAATCAACTACGACGGCGATGTCTTCCAAGGTCAGCTGCGTGGCGAAGCCCGGCATGGCGGTATCGGGTTTTCCGTGGTTGACGACATGGAGCATGTAGTCCCGGGATAACTCTGCGCGCGCGCTGGGATGAGTGAAGTTGCGAGGGGGAGGGTTGAAGTTTGTTTTTGTCCAACGCGCACCACTTCCATCATCACCGTGGCAAACCGAGCAATTGGTGGCATAGAGATGCTGCGCGCGGCTGGCGTCTTCCGATGCGATGGGCATCATAATCACATTGCGAATGTAATTGGCGATAGATGTGATTTGCTCATCGGCAAGTTGGTTCTTCCAAGGAGGCATGGCTGTTCCGGGGCGTCCCTCACGAATGGAAAGCAACATTCGTTCTTTCGTGAGGTCGGAGGCAGCTTGGGGTGTGGTAAAGGAGCGGGGAGGGGGAACGAAACTATTCTTTGCTCGGCTGTCGCCATCCCCCTTGTCTCCGTGACACACAGAACAGTAGTCGTGATAGAGATGTTTTGCACTGGGTTGTGGCTCTTCAGCCTCACTCGTTACTCCCAAGGATACAAGGAAGACGGTCAGCAAAAATATTTTGATTGGATGGCCCGCAATGGGAAGAGACATTGGTTTGCTCCTTAGCTCGCAGAATACATGCAGGCTATCGAGGTTCTATAAATAGGTTCCCGTGTTAATGATGAGGGTTGCAGGAAGTAGGGTAGACCGCAAACAAGGTGACGGGTGAATTTTGTCGCACTTCCGTGTTGCCCGTACGCAGAATCGGAAATGGGTTCCGAACGGCCAGGCAAAGTTGCCGACGAGCCGACGAATAGAACAGTTGTGATTTGCATTGGCCGTGACCCTGGTTTGTGTCGCAGGTTTATACTTCTCCTGGCGTAACCCCATTGCCAGCTCCATCGGCAATAAATCCAGTGACACTCCATTGTGCCAGTCCATGTACACCTATTTTGAAATTTCTCTCAAGTTCGAGAGTCATTTCTCAGAATTGAGGTGGGTTTCTCACTCCACCCAAATGTACCTGTCGCCATAACTTACTGAAAATAAAGGGCCCTTCACATTTGCAAAATGTTGGCATCACGCTTGCACTAACTATGGGTGTCGCTGGCCTGCGAGGAGCGTGGGTCGATAGGCATCAAACGAGTTGAATTGATTTAGATCTTGAAATGGAGAATTTAGAGATGATTGGAAAAATCTCGAGAGTGGCATTGGTCGCAGTAGTAGGTGCTCTTTTGGTGCCAGCGGCACAAGCCGATGTGAAGAATAGTAAGCATAACCTGGGTGGTGGCTCGAACAGTGGTGTTAACGGTGCCCCTCAAGCAACGAGTAGTCCAGTGACGGGAACGACAGAAGTTTGTGTTTTCTGTCATACGCCTCATGGTGCCAACTTGGGCGTCGAAGCTCCTCTTTGGAACAAGAAGGTTCCGGATTCGGCTAGCTACACGCGCTACTCCGCCAATAACTCCGTCACACTCGACGGTTCTGAAGTTACCGTTGGTAGTGTTTCCCTGGCGTGTCTTTCCTGCCATGACGGTAGCCAGGCCATGGACGTTATGATCAATGAGCCCGGTTCCGGTGGATGGAACGATCCCACAGCTGCCGCGGTTTCCCTCGATGGTATGGCTGCCATGACGGGTGCTCCCATCCCGATGTTGGGCACCGACCTGCGTGACGACCACCCTGTCAGTTTGCCTTACGCGGGACTCGGTTGTGCCGGTAAGGCCGCTGGTTGTACTCCTGGCAGTGACGTCGGCGCAGACCCCGACTTCCAGGATACGCAGTATGCAACCATCAATACTGTACCTCAGTGGTGGATTGACACTCCTGGTGGAACGGCTGCGAAGCGTGACAAGAGTGACATCATTCTGTACACGCGAACAGACCTCGTGGGCGGAACGGGCCCCTCGGTTGAGTGTGCTAGCTGCCACGATCCTCATTCAGCTGCAGCCGCACCCGCAGTTAGCTTCATGCGGTTGTCGAATGACGAGAGTGCTGTCTGTCTGGCCTGCCACATCAAGTAGGGTGTAGGGCGTAAGATAGAAGTAAAAAATAAGTACCGTGGGAGGAGTCAGGGAAATTTCCTGGCTCCTCTTTCGGGCGTTTAAGACAGTGTTGCGAAGTCGCTTAGACTGCCGCTTTTACCGGGTGTTTTGAGTGTAGTGTTGCGATCAGATGCGACAAATGGAGCAGGGCTGAGGGAATCGCGATAACCTAAACTCGGTTACACAATTACGTTTCTAGCCCCGGCCACATCGCCGGGGCGCACTTCATTACGGAGCTACCACGAATGAAAAGTTTATATTTCGCTAAATGTCTTGATGACACAGAAATCTGTAAAGTGGGCCGAGCAATTGCTTTTCTCCTGTTGGCCTTGCTGGTTTCACTTCCTTGCGGAAGCGTCCAGGCAGAGGAAGGGGCGGTTGCCGAAGAGGACCTGCCCTTCGCCGTCGTCAACGGGGAAGTGATCTCCGCACAGGAGTATCAGCAAACCTATATCTCCAAGGCTCGCTCCACGTTCTTTCACGGCGCACCTCCAGAAAAGCTTTTGAATAGATTCCGCGTGGAGATGGGCCAGGAACTCATCGATGGTGCGCTGCTTCGTCAGGAAGCCAAGCGCCGAGGCGTCGAGCCCGATCACGAATGGGTTCAAAAGCGACTCGACTATTTTGAGGGGAAGTATGCGAGGCGATCGG
>PIVT01000589.1 GCA_003353845.1 Pseudomonadota bacterium
GCGTCCGTGGGAAGTTTCAATTGTTCCGGTTCGATGTCATAGGTCCAGGGCGCCCCGGAATTTATCCAGCCGTCTATGGTCCGCTTTCCATGTTCGGGGCTGCCAAGTTCGTTTACGGCGTCACCTTCCATGCCGTCAGTGATGTTGAACGCACTGGTGTAACCCGCCTTGGCCAAACCGTTGACGGCCATGGCGCTTCGGCCACCGGAGCGGCACATTACCAAAAGCACGTCCGACGGTTGAGCGCACTCTTTGACGCGAGTAAGGAATTCGGGATTGGGCTTAAAATCGAAATACCCCTTTTCCTCGCTCCAACTGTGGGTCTGGAACGCCAGCGGAATGTTCAGCGCCATTTCCGCATGGCCCACGTAGATGTATTCCTCGGGCGTACGCACATCAAGGACCTTGACCTTGTCAGGATTGGCCTGCCATTTCTCATAAGCTTCCTTCGCTGTCACATAAAGTCCCAGAACGGTTTGTTTCCCCTTGGGAAGTTCAGGTTTCGTCTCCTGACTATTGACTTTCATGATATGGTCTCTCTAAATTATTGTTAAGAGTTTGCTTTTTAGCTACTTATTGGGAAGCCGCACCTGATCAGGATTAACATCGTAGGTCCAAGGCGCGCCGGAGTTCTTCCAGCCGTCTATGGTCCGCTTTCCATGTTCGGGGCTGCCAGGTTTGTTTGCGGAGTCACCTTCCATGCCGTCAGTGATGTTGAACGCATTGGTGTAACCCGCCTTGGCCAAACCGTTGACGGCCATGGCGCTTCGGCCACCGGAGCGGCACATCACCAAGAGCACGTCCGACGGCTGAGCGCACTCTTGGACTCGAGTAAGGAAGTCGGGATTGGGCTTGAAATCGAAATACCCCTTTTCCTCGCTCCA
>PIVT01000590.1 GCA_003353845.1 Pseudomonadota bacterium
GAGTGCCTTGGTATCGAGGCCGTTGGATTTGACCTCTGCGTAAATCTCGCGGATATCGCCGGTAAGGGCTTTACGCTCCTCGTCCAGTCGCTCAATTCGTTTGACTGCGGAACGTATCTGCTTCTCAGCCGTCGTCAATTTAGGCGGCTTGTTGTGCCCCTTGCCCGGTTTCTTCGCCATGTCGTTTCCTCTCGCTTTGTTGTGGGGGAGCGGCTGGCCCGCGGCGCGAGCAGGTATCTTTCACCCTGTCACATGACCCGAAGACAGTGACACTCTCGATCCACCGTCCCCCTGATCGCAACGTAAGCCGGGCCTGTGGAGAAGTCAAGAAAATCGTGGGAAGTGGTTAATCTGAAAGGGGAAACTCCCTCGGACTGTTGCTGCGCAAGCGGGAGGGGGCTGCGTGAACTTGTCCAAGGGAGCTATTACGCCGGGCCGGGCTGGTGGGGTAAAACCCGACGTAATCTCGATTTATCGCTTCGTCTTAACTGCCATGTGAATACCGAACGTATACTGGCGCGGATCGTAACCTACAGGGAACGGGATCACCTCCTCACATCTAATCTGGTGCTCCATCAGGGCAGTCGCCGCGACACTCCTGAACTCAGGAGACAGGGGGTCTGTCTTCAAATCCACCTGCAACAGCGCCTGATTTATGCACCTCATACGCTGCAATACCTGTTCGGCGCTGGATAGCGCATCGTAGTAGAAGTTTTTTCTGGCCATAATCAAGAATGCCTCCCGGTGATCCGTTCCACCATGGTAGCGGCTTCTGCAGACATTTCCAACATCTTGTTAACCAGCTCCTTCCCGATATCACGCTCCTCACGCAAAGCCCGCCAAAGATAGGCGATTGCGACATACTGGCTGACTATCACCAGC
>PIVT01000076.1 GCA_003353845.1 Pseudomonadota bacterium
ACGTGGAGATGAAGTTGGGGCCCTGCACCTCAAGCGCTTGGAGCCGATTTAGTTCGTCACCGGCAACAACGGTGACCCTTTGGGGCACTGGTTCAACGGTTGACTCGTAAGCGGTGATGTTGCCATCGGGAGTTTCGATGTTGATTGGTGTCGGGTCATTGGGTACGTCAGAACAACCAATGGCGGCGAATAGCAGGGCTATGAAACAGAATGTTCGCATGGTTGTTTCTCCTGGCTAACGCTACGCCTGAGCAGGGCATTACCCTTCTTGTCTTCTGCCGAAATGAGAACGGCACTGAGTGTAGGCATGAATACAGGTACGAGACGATCTTCATCGGTCAATGGTCAAGCCTCTACTCTCATAACCCGTTTTTTGATTGAATTTATAGCCACTTTCGCCGTTGTTGCCCAAGGCTCGTTTAACGGTGCCTGGCCCTTAATCAAATCTATCGAATCCAAATCACCAACTCCACGAAGAGCACAGTATATGACAGCCTTAACTGTGTCGTCCAAACCAGGGGTCAGGTATGAATGCAGCAATATTCTTAAGTTCTCAATGGTGTCTTCGCCCAACGATGGACTGCCTTTAAATGACAAGAGCAAGTTTATTGCTTTCGCAACGGAATGCTGCTCTTCTGCGGAGGCGGAATCACCCATTTTTTGTGAAATGGCATACACTGCCTCGACCGATTCAGGAGTTTTATATGTTTCCAAGAATGAAAGCGAAAAGTCACTTGAGTCGTTATAGCTCTCAACTAAGCCCTGGTAGCCATGCCGAATAAAGATACATGCGAACTTAACCCATTTCCCAAATGGAACTCCATGCTTCCCATCTTGATAATTCTCATCTGGCCAATGACACTGTGAGCTTAAGGACTCCAGCTCTCTTGCGATGCACTCCTCTCTCAGGAAGGATGCGCCAATAATATCCTCAACTTCAAGCTCGTTGCTGTTGGCAAGCTTTCTGATTTCTGTAGCGTTGTACGTCAAAGTCAGGGACTCTCTCTTAATGCATAACGTATAAATCTCACCGGACCGGCCCCGCGCCACCCCGTTGATTCAACAATGCTATTCACTATATCTTGTTCACTGGTTCGCACCCGGCAACGCTCCTAGCCGTACCAATTCCTTCACAATCTGATTGCGTATGGCCGCCTCCTCTGGAGGCAGGGCGAAAGTTTGGCTTTGGCTTTGGATTTCTTGATTGAACGCCGTCACTGCGTTCTCTAGATCGCCTATTCCATCTTGTTTGAGCAAATATAGGGCGTTGCGCCATCGTCGCGAGTCACGCATCGCCAAGGCCAGTGGTGTCCGCCACTTTAAATCAGGATTAATCTCAGCTCCGTTTTCAACAAGTATTACCAAATACTCTGGCATTCTCGCAGTGGCACCAAAATGGATCAGTCTCGAAGAGCCATCTCCGAGGTTTGGGTCCAATCCATGCTGAAACAAAGCTTTCATATATGGAATGCCATCCGGCCTCCAGTCCTGAGTCGTATTTCCCATAATATAAGCAGCTACATGCTTATCTATTCCACGAGTTGGAATGAGATTCGGGTCAGCGCCATTCTCCAGAAGTACATGGAATCCATCTAAGTTCCGCCCTAGATAGGCAGCCAGAAGAGGGTTCATACCCTGCGACCCACTTACATTGGGATCGCTGCCATCCGCAAGGTATTTACGTAGTTTGGTGACAGAGCCTTTGGCACACACCTTTATAAACGTTGGATCCGATTCATTTTTGTAAAAGGTATCGGTCTCTAACTCGTGGGATCCAAGATCTGTGTTAACCCAGACCCACAGCGAGCCAATAGCGACTGCAAGCAACGCGCCTGCAGTGAACGACGCCACTTTGCTTTTTTTACTTTTTGAACGTGATACTACCGGGCTCGCGAGCAGGTATATCGCGAAGCCAATTAATGCGAAGCCCCCAGTGGGTATTGTGGCAATTGAAAACCATCCGCACACAAACATCATGTATAGGAGGTCCCCGATGTCGGTTCCCATAAACAGGCATTCTGAGACAGAGCCTTCGTCCAAGGAACACCCAAGGCCGCTCGCGATATTTCCAGCTATCGCGACCAGCAGCAGGGGGCCGATCATGTAAATGACGATACCGATCAGAATAAGGATCTTCTTGAACCCGTCAGACAACTAAAACCTCCTCGAAGGCACGCAGGAAGTACGTACCGATAACATGCGAGACGAGAGAACTCTAAACCCGTCTACGCTTAATAAGGTAGGTAAGCCCTAATGCCGCAATAACCTCTGCACCCACCCGCCAGGGAATCGGGGCTACTGTTAAGGCGATTGGAAACAGGTGTATTGCGGCGAGAGACAGTGCGAAGATGCAAAGAAGCGAAACCACAACTTTGGCTCGACCTTTCCACCCGAGTCTGGCCCAACGGCTGAAGCCGGAGAGCAGATACTCTTCCAATATCTTGTCTGCCCATGAGTGAGGGTCATAAGGTTCCTCTTCCATCGTTGGATGAAGATCTTGCTCTTCATCCTGAAAACCCTCTTCCGTTTCTTTCTTGGCTGCAAGCCGCTCTGCACGGACAGAGGCGTCAAAGGCTTCCTGGTTGGGGCCTCCGATGGAAGCACCGCAATTGAAACAGCTCTGTGCCATTATTGAATTTTCTGCTTCACAGCTGCGACAAAAGTGTGTGGGAAGGGGGCCACGGCGATTCAGCACTGCCGAACCGGCGTGCTCAAGCTTTTGAGATAAACGGGAGCGTCGAAGATTTGTCGGTGGGGGTTGAGCCTCTGCGTTCCCCGAGTGTTCCGATTGTTGGTTTCGCTTCGCGGATCCATCACCGTCTCGTTCAATGCGGCGGAAGCGTAGGTTAACCACGAGGATTTTCCTTCTTGCCAAGTGGGCCAGGGTAATCAGCGGATCGGGTGCGTTTTTGTGCCCAGTTTCGCAATCGCGTGATGTCTTCTGCCGAGGTCACTGCCAGCGGAGTCACTTCGGCCATGGCCTGCGCCAGATCTGTGTCTTCGAGGTCGCGCTCTTCTTCAAAGGCGGCAAACAAGGATTCAACCACACAGTGCTCCAACTCTGCGCCACTGAAATTTTGACTGAGTTCAGCCAGGTCGGTCAGGTTGAAATTCTTCGGGTTGCGTTTGCGCTTGGAAAGATGAATGGACAGGATTTCTTCGCGTGACCTTGAATCGGGGAGATCGACGAAGAAGATTTCGTCGAATCGACCTCGCCGGAGCAACTCCGGTGGAAGGTCGTCGATACGGTTAGCGGTTGCGCACACAAAAACAGGGGCCTTGCGCTCTTGCATCCAGGTGAGCAGGGTGCCAAACACACGACTCGACGTTCCGCCGTCGTGTTCGCCTTTGCCGCTGCCCCCAATACCCTTTTCAATTTCATCGATCCATAGAACAGCAGGGGCAATGCCTTCGGCAATGGCGAGTGCTCGTCGCATGTTTTCTTCAGAGCTTCCCAGCATGGAGGTAAACACGCGGCCAAGATCCAAGTGAAGCAAAGGGACGCCCCAGTACTGTGCGACGGCGCGAGCCGTTAAACTTTTTCCACAGCCGGGAACGCCAAGCAGAAGCATACCTTTGGGCTCGGGAAGGCCGAACTGATGCGCGTCGGGGTGCCAGGCCTTACCGCGTCGAGCAAGCCAGCGCTTCAGGCTATCCAGCCCGCCCACGTCGGCCAGGGTGGTGTCGGGTGGATGGAACTCCAGCATCCCAGACTTCCGAATGATTTGCTGCTTCTCGTTCTGGACAATATCTACATCCTTACTCGTCAACACACCTTCATGCACCGCAGCCTTGGCGAAGGCGTTTTCGGCTTCACTCAGCGTGAGCCCCTGCGCAGCACGAACCAGGGCCTCCATGTCGTTCTTGTTGATACGGACGGAGTCCTGAGAGGAGCGATCCAACTCGACACAAATCGAGCGCAGCAGTTCGCGCAACTCGGCTGCCGTTGGAAGCGGAAGATCGAGAACCGTAAGATCCTTTTCGAGCGCAACGGGGAAGTCCATGGTGGCAGCGGAAATAATGAGTGTCTTGTAGGTGCTCTTTAATTCCGACGCGAGATCACGAAACTGGCGAGCAATGGTGGGGTCTTCAAAGTACGGATTAAAGTCTCGTAGAAGGAAGAGGGCGGAGTCATGCCGGCGATGAATCTCTTTGAGCACTTCTTTGGGCGAGCAATGTTGCGGCTCACTCTCGCTTTGTCTTTTGTCTTTCTGGTAGCGAAGCAGACCCGAGTGGGAACTCCACACGTAAAGCTTTTTTCCCTGCTTCTTGGCAATGGCGTAGAGCATATCGGCCAGGCGGTCTTCCTCGAAGGTCACCACGTAAATCGCGCTGTATCGAGCGCGAATCAACAAATCCACCTGTCTGTCAAAATCCTGAACGGCAACTCGGGTCATGTTGGCTTGGTTTCCCCTCACATAGGTGCATAGGTGCCCTACTCAGGTCATCGACCTGCAAGCACAGGGACTAAACCCTTAATTTAAAAAGGCTTAATAAGGTGATTGGGGGCTATTTGCAGGGAATCATCGAGCCGGGCACAGATTTTGGCACATGTCGAATCAAGAGCCTACCGATAGCATTTAAAGCACGCTGTGAGCCGAAAGGGCCTCTGAATGAGTTACGTCTACGCAGATATCACGATCTTCAAGCGCCCCTGTTGCGCCCAGAAAATCGAGGTCAGCAAAATTCAGGCATTTGGGGAGCGACTCTTTGAACGAAAGGGCTTTTGCTGCCCCCACTGCGACCGCGACGTGATATGGGCCAAAACACCTTTCCGGCTCTTTAACGGTGGAATGATTATTTTCCTCCTGGGTGTGGTCCCGCTTTTCTTCAGCGGTATGGCCGTCTGGTCTATGGAGTCGGTGCGATCATGATAGTCATTGGAATACTGACGCAGAAGCTGGTGGAGGTAGATTGAAGATGAAATCGATTCAGTCTTTCATCGCAACCATACTGCTAATCTTACTGGCTGCCTGCGCTCCAGAAGGCGTCAAAGTGCGCGGTCATGATGCACGCGACTTCTTCGAGGACGAGAAAGTTGTTGAGCTGTGTGCTGCGGTTGCCAATGGTGACCTTCTGATGATTGATCGGCTTGTCGAGGAGGGAACCAACGTAAATACCGTTGGCAAGGATGGGATGACACCCTTGATGTGGGCATTTCTCGCTGAGAACAAAGCCGCATTCCAAAGGCTTCTTGAATTGGATGCCGATCCCCACGTTCTGGTATGGGAAGACGAGTCGGTTATGAGTTTTGTAACTGAGGCCGAGAATATTGATTATTTGCGTATTGCCTTGGAGTATGGAGGGGATCCAAACTGGTATTGTCCAAGGTTTAAGAAACCGTTGCTCGGTGTGAGTTTGATCGCTGCAAATGTCGAAAGTGCCAAGCTACTTATAAAGATGGGCGCGGACCCCAATGGGCGGGATGCTAGCGGGCAACCTATCCTAATGCTTGCCGCTGTATTTAACCGATACGACCTTGTGGAGTTGATGCTCGAAGCCGGTGCGGATTATACGATGGAGGACAACTGGGGATATACTCTCGTGGATACTATTGAGGAAGGAAACATTGCCCAGGAAGGCCCGCATTATCAGTGGCGGCAGAATGTCATCGATTATCTGCGGGAGCGAGGCGTTGAGGTGAAGAAACCCAAGTATTAGTGTTGTGAAAATTTTAAAACGAGTAGGGGGATCCAGTAAATCGCTGGTGTCTAATCAGCTCTTGTTTGGCCTGTTTCAAGGTGCGGATTCACCGCCCCCACTCCGCTTTCCAGCCATCCAAAAAATAAACCCAAATCAGGCCACTTTTAGCATGGCAACTCACCCAATCCGCAAAACTGTCCCTGGAAGCCAAAAAGTTGTCCCTGGCAAAATCACTGTATGTCAGTTGGAATGCGAAAAGCCTCAGGAAAACAAATACTAACCTGTTTCCTAACTTGATTATTTGAAGCGCAACGCGGGTTCGAGCCCCGTCTCTCGCTCCATTCATTCCCCAAGCCGACAGGGCAGGGCATTTCGGCACGCATCCACGCTATTTAGCACAATCAACTCGTCGTCAACTGGAGGTGTTGGCGTGATGCCGACGTCTCGTAACTTGGAGCTTTTCATAACTTTCAATGAGCTTTAAGTGCTTGTCGATTCCATCGAGCTTCATATTTGTCGGTGTTAACCCAAAGAAACGAATTTCCCCTGACACACTGGCGGTGACGTTGTCGAGAATCTCCTCGCCGTACATTCGAGTGAGATTGGGGATGTAGTTTTGAAGCTCAAGGTCTTCTCTCATCGTGATGTCAAGCACGGTATCCAAGGCTTGATAAAATCTTATTCGAGCGGGCACGTTGTCGTTATATTGCAAGAACATGCCTACAAATCCCTTGACTTCTTCGTGCTTTCCGAGAGCCAAACAGATTAGACCTTTTAGTTCGCCAATTGTGCATTTCCCCCAGGTCGAATTTTCGTCAAAGGCTACCCCGATTAATTCTGGGATTAACATGAATTCATCAAGCTCACTTTCTTCGAGATTTTCAAGCAGGTTCAAAAGAGCTTTGTCATTGAGCGAGTGGATGTTGAGTATGTCTGACCTGAAAGCGAGCGCTTTGTTGGTGTTGTCCCAAATAAGGTCCTGCGCTTCATAGATTTCTGAATAACCCGGAACCAAAATTCTGCAGGCCTTGGCCCCGAGATCTTCGTAGTCCGAGATGTAAACTTCCTTGTCCAGGTCTCTCAGGATTCCCATCAAATATTGATATTCCTGTTCCGTTGAGCCCTCGAAATTCCAATGGGAGAATTCATAATCGGCGGCTTGTCCAAAGAACTTCCAGGAAACCACTCCAGTGGAGTCAATGAAATGTTCAACCATGTTGTTCGGCTCGCGAATGGCAAACTGATTGAATGTAGGCGGTGGAACATCGTCCAATCCTTCAAAACTTCTGCCTTGCATCAGCTCGGTCAAACTTCTTTCAAGGGCCACCTCAAACTTGGGATGCCCCCCAAAGGAAGCGAATACGCCACCCGTTTTTGGGTTCATGAGGGCGACACACATCACCGGGAATTTTCCTCCGAGCGAAGCGTCCTTAACCAAAACGGGGAAACCCTGCGCTTCTAGTTTTTCGATTCCTTCAACGATTGTTGGGAATTGCCCCATGACAGATTTGGGAACATCAGGGAGCGTGAGTTCCTCGAGAATGATCTGTTTTTTTACCGCGCGTTCAAAAATCTCGGATAGGCACTGAACGCGTGCTTCATGGATTGTGTTGCCCGCGCTCATGCCGTTGCTGACAAAAATATTCCCAATGAGATTGGCAGGGATATGTACCGTTTTTTGGTCTGATTGCCGCACAAAGGGAAGAGCGCAAATTCCGCGTTCTGTCGCTCCGGAATTTGTATCCACAAGATGTGAAGCTTTGAGTTCATGGTCGCGATCAAAAATTTCCAAAAACCGTTCGTCCATCAAGCCTTCGGGTATTGAATCATCGGGCCCCGGTTCGAACCACTTTTCGTTGGCGTAATGAGCAAAATCAGCTGTTGCCCTTTCTTCGCCGAGGTAGAAGTCGTTGTAAAAATAGTTATTGCTGATTCGCTCCAGGTACTCCCCCAACGCCGAGCACAGGGCTGCGTCTTTGGTCGCGCCCTTTCCGTTTGTGTAACAGATGGGAGATTCGGCATCGCGTATATGAACGGACCACACATGGGGAACGATGTTTCTCCATGCGGCGATTTCAATTTTGATCCCAAGCGACTCGATGAGGCTGGTCATGTTGGTGATTGTTTCTTCGAGCGAGCAATCTTTTCCCAGGATCATGGTTTTGGCGCCGTCTTTTGAGTCAGGCTCATAAAGAAGGCCGGAATCTTTTCCTAAAACACCGATGGACTCGATTTTGAAACCCAGATCGTTTTGAATGACTCTTTTTACAGTGCAGCGATCCATTGCCTTGATGATTCCGGTCCGATCTTTCTCGGATATCTGCTCAGGAAGCTCAGCACGAATTTTGAACGTTTGCTGATACCTGTTTTCAGGGTCAACGATGTTGTCCTGAACGATGCTGATGTCGTCAGTGGGAATGTCTCTGGCGTTGCAGTAAACCTTGGCAAAATAGGCAGCGCAGAGTGCTGACGAGGCCAAAAAATAATCGAAAGGACCTGGAGCCGTTCCATCACCCTTGTAGCGAATGGGTTGATCACTGACGATCCTGAAATCATCAAAACGGGCCTCGAGCCTGAGATTGTCCAAAAACCTGACTTTTACTTGCATGGGGTTTCCTGGGGTTGGTTCATCAGTCTGCCGGGAGAGGGAGAGAAACCCAATTCAAAATTAAACCGGGCGTAGGTTTGGGCGTAGGTTATTGAAGCTGGGTTTCAGTGTACCCAGCCAGGTTGCAGGGTGCCAATAGGGAGCGCGAGCCGATAAGGCTCAACGCTCCAGCCTCTCCTGATCTGCTTTGCAGTCGATGCAAAGACTGGCGACGGGGCGGGCTTTGAGGCGCGCAAAGCCAATCTCCTCACCGCACTCTTCACATTCGCCGTATGTGCCCATCTCGATCTTCTCCAGGGAGTGATCGATCTTGAGGAGGAGCCTTTGCTCTCGTTCGCGGATCTGCCCCGCAAAAGAGAGACTCGACTCCGTGGAGGCGATATCCAGCTCGTCCGGGGAGTCGTCGCGATTGACGTCCAACTCGCCTTCAAGGGCTCGGCGCGTATGGCGGAGAGCCTCTTCCTGTTGTGCGACCAGTATCTTCCGACACTGCGCCAATTCACTCGTTTTCACGGCCTTTGTTCCATTACGGGCGACTGAGCTGCTCGCCACAATCCGAACAGCATTTGTTCTGCTGGCGACGCTTCTCGGCATGTTTCATTTTGGTACAGCGCTGCAATGAACTGATTCTCACATTCACGATTTCTCCACAAGCAACGCAGTGACGTATGGGGGCATCGGATTTCCGATGGTTCAGGTTGTTACAAGAGGTTGGTGGGTTCATTGGTTCCTTCTCACAGGTTCGGGTAGGTTGCTCTATCTCTTTTCCTTGGTACAAGTTTCTTCCTGCCGCCGATAGCCCGTATCGCAAGCCCATCTGTTTCCCGAGTAACCGAGGTGAGCGTTCTTTGGCACTTCGAGTGCGACGCAGGACTCGTCGCGCCTTCGGAAACCGCGATTACATTCCCAATCGTTGCCCGAACTCCCGACGTATCCTTCCTGAGGGATTTCGAGGGGTGCGCATAAGTCACCACTCTGGCGAAACCCTCTTTCGCATTTCCAGTGCTCTCCGGAAGAGTTGAGATAGGAGTTTTCGGGTACCGCAATGGCGACGCAGAGCTGGTCGATCTTGCGATAGCCGCGATGACATTTCCATCCGCTTCCCTTGGAGTTCAGGAAGGCGTTCTTGGGCATTTCGATCTTCGCGCATGCACTCTTGGCTTTCCGGTAGCCTCGCTCGCATTCCCATCCGCGCCCAGCTCCGTCCAGATAGGCATGCGACGGCACCTTGACAGCCTTGCACGACCGGCCGACGCGGGTGTAGCCTCGATTGCACTCCCAGCCGCCTCCATAGAGTTTCAGGTGGGCATTGGCAGGCGCCGCTCCCGTGGAATTATTCCGCGTCGCTGCAAGACAAGGCCAAGAGGTCAGCGCCAACAAGGCGATCAGGAATAGATGGGATCCGGTTCGACGTAGCGACTTGATGCTCATGGCTTGGATTCCCTGTTCCTTTTTGTTCTTTGATCTTCGCGGCAATCAGAACCGAGATGGTTCCTCATGGAGTCTTCGGCTCAGGGTGTGAGCGAGCTTCCGCTTCGCGCTGTCCCTCGTGTGCTTCGGCCCAGAAGCGGGCGCGCGCCTTGGCCGTGCGGTGCTCATAGGGACTCTTCTGAGACTGTTGCCAGAGGCGACAGAGTGCGTGGCGCAGACGTTTCCACATGTCAGTTCTCCGTTTTCATGGGGGCGGGGCCGTTCATCAGGAGCTTCTGGTTCTCCCTTCGATCTTCCGCGTCGTCTCCATCATTCGACTGCCAGTGGGGGATCCCACGCACGCCTTCGCGCCGAGTAGCTAATGATATGCAACAAGCAAAGTATATCAAGCATCGATGCATAATGCTTGATACATCAAGCAAAATGTCCGATACTCGCGGCGAGCAATATGGCGGCAAGCGAAGCACCCGCGAGCCGACTTCTCCCGTGACCTCAAGCGTGCACAAGAAGAGGGTATGCCAATGCCATCGCAGAAGGGTAACGGTGGCCAGGGTGGCCCTTGGGATCGAGGGCCCGCACCCGGTCCCGATATTGATGACTTGATCCGACAGGGGCAGGATTGGCTCAAGCAGAACATGCCGGGGGGTGGCCCACGCGGACCCCTCGGCCTTGTCATCCTCGCTCTGGTTGGTCTGGGCCTATGGACGGCCTTTTACACTGTGCCCAGCGACTCCGTCGCTGTCGTGCAACGTTTCGGTAAATATCTCAAAGAGGTTCCGCCGGGGCTGCATCTCAAGCTGCCACTGGGCATTGATGCGGCGACAATCGTTCCCGTCAAGCGACAGTTGAAGCAAGAATTCGGGTTCACGACTCCAGGCGCCCGCGATCCGTACCAGAGCTCTCATGCTCGCAGTAGTGGAAAGCAGGAAACGCAGATGGTGACTGGTGACCTGAACGCCGCACTGGTGGAATGGGTGGTTCAATACCGCATCTCGGATCCCGTGAAGTTCCTCTTCGAGGTTCGCGAACCGAGTGAAACCCTTCGTTATGTCTCTGAATCCGTCATGCGGGAAGTCGTTGGCGATCGCACCGTGGACGAGGTGATTACCATTGGCCGACAGGAAATCGAAACGGAAGCGCTGATCAAGATGCAGGCGCTCTCGACTAAATACGCAATGGGGATCAGCATTGACCAGGTGCAACTCAAGAACATCAATCCGCCCAAGCCGGTGCAGGAGTCGTTCAACGAGGTCAACCAGGCCCAGCAGGAGAAAGAGAAGCTGATCAACGAGGCCCGGCGCGATTACAACAAGGTGATTCCGCTGGCCGAGGGCGAGAAGGATCAACGGATCCGCGAGGCCGACGGCTACCGACTCAAGCGGATCAATGAAGCGGCAGGCGATGTCGCTCGGTTCAGCGCCCTGTTGGCGGAATACCGCAAGGCCCCAGAGGTTACTCGCCGCCGCATCTATATCGAGACGCTGCAGGATGTCATGCCGAGCGTACACTCCAAAATTATTGTCGATGAGCAGACGCGCAGCATCCTGCCATTGCTGAATCTCGACGCCAAGAAGGGAGATCAGCCATGAATCGAACCAAGGAGGTCGCCACCCTGGCGGTTCTGGTCATCGGGACGTACATACTGATGAGCTCGATCTATACGGTGAGCGAAGTCGAGCAGATGATCATCACCCAGTTCGGCAAGCCGGTCGGCGCTCCCGTGACTACCGCAGGTCTGAAGATCAAAGTGCCCTTCATCCAAGAGGTCAATCCGATCGACAAGCGGGTTCTCGAGTGGGACGGCAGTCCGTCGGATATGCCCACCAAGGACAAGCTCTACATCTCAGTCGATCTCTTCGCCCGCTGGCGGATTACGGATCCCCTCCAGTACTTCCTGCGGCTGCGCGATGAACGCAGCGCTCAGTCCCGCCTGGACGACATTCTAGGCAGCGAGACCCGTAACGCGGTCGCCAAGCATGAGCTGATCGAGATCATTCGCACTACCAAGGATCGCGTGCCACTGCGCGACACCCTCCTGACCGACGCGGAACGGGAGCTGGATATGGGGTCCCTGGTGCCGATCCAGAAGGGACGCAAGCTGGTCGAGCAGGAGATCTTTGCCGCGGCTGCCGAGAAGGTTCAAGTGTTCGGCATCGAGCTGCTCGACATCCGATTCAAACGGATCAACTACAACGAAAGCGTGCGCCCGAAGATCTACGATCGAATGATCAGCGAACGGCGGCAGATCGCGGAACGCTTCCTGTCGGAAGGGAACGGCGAGGCGGCCCGGATACGCGGCAATCGCGTGAGGGACCTGAACAAGATCCAGTCCGAGGCCTACCGGGAAGTCGAGGAGATCCGCGGCGTGGCGGACGCGAAAGCCACCGAGATCTACGCGAGCGCCTATAACCAGAGCCCTGAATCGGTGGCGTTCTATGAATTCACACGGACCATGCAGTCCTACAAGTCCATCATCTCCGAAAACACGACCCTTGTCCTTTCCACGGACAGTGACCTCTTCAAGTTTCTGACGGGGATGAATCCAGATGGCGACATCGTTCCGTCCCGGCGTTCCGGTGGTAAGTGATGACGGCGCGCAAGAGCAACAAACGACCCGGACGCAAGCGCTCCGAGTTCGAAGGGCAACCCAACGAGCTCGGCACCGTGCTGGCCGATTTACGAACGGCCAAGGGGTTTTCACTTCGTGAGGTCGAAGAGGCCACGGGCAAAGCTGTTTCGAATGCCTACCTGAGCCAACTCGAGAACGGAAAGATCCAGAGGCCCTCGCCCAACGTCCTTCACAGCTTGGCAGAAGTCTACGCAGTGCCGTACGAGACGTTGATGGAGAAGGCTGGCTACTTGTTGCCGCCCAAGGGCAGTAACGGACGCAGCAGAAGATTGGCCGCCTTCGCGATAGAGGATCTAACGGCTGAGGAAGAAGAAGAGCTGCTGAAGTACCTGGCGTTCCTTCGTTTTCGCAAGCCATCGGCATGAGCCCGGACCTGACAGGCTCTCGATGCTTAACCTCCTTCGATGTGTTCACAGAAGCGTGCGTAGAGTCGGCATAGATGCTCGTAGGGGCGTGTGTAGAATTCCTTCCGATCGATGTCGATCCAAGGGAAGCCTTGCGGAGGCGACGCGCGTCCGATCTGCTTGAAGGGAGTCACCTCCGTGACCCCGGGTTTTGCCGACCCGTCGGCGCGCCACAAGCCGAACCAACGTTCCCAGGAAGCCTCGTCCAGGGGAGGATCGGTCCAGAGGGGTTCGGCGTAGTCCCCGTAACACCAGAGCATCGCGCCGAGAAAGCCTGCGCGCTGCAGCGCATCGAGGGCGCGCCGTGTAAAGCTCGCCGCGCTGTCCTCGTCGAGCAAGGTCGTTTGTGGCGACGCGAAGCGCGCTTGGTCGAGCAACGCCCCTGCGCGCAGTGCCGGCGCGCCGAACTCGGCGAAGAGGACTTCACGCTCGCCTAGCCAATTCGTAATCAAGCCGAGGAAAGGCAGGAGCCGCTCGTCCGTAGGACTTTCTACGAAATCGGCGTAGATCGGATACCCGTGCATGCAAAGGAAGTCACAAACCGCACCGGCTTCCTGCGGGCCGAGATGTCGGTCCTCGATCAGGTCTTCCATGTGCAGACCCATCGTGATCGCAACATTGGAGTCCGCAGTACGAATCCGTTTATGCATGCGCTCGAGCCACGCCACTGCCGCTTGGCGCGTTGGCGGAACACAGCAGTTCGAGTTTTCGTTCCCCAGGTCCCATGCCCAAAGCGCCGGATGCCCACTTAGCGCCTCGGCTGCAGCGCCAGCAAGCCGCTCCTGTGCGCTGCCCACAGCCTCATCGCTGAACCAGTTCTTCGCGAACCCATGAATCACTTGGTTATCTGCAAGGATGCGAAATCGGGCTTCCGGCGACGACGGCTCAGGGCGCCGCTCGGTATCCACCGCCCAACGCGGGATCCAGTTTACGCCGCTCATGTGACCCGTAAAGAGCGTGGGCATCAGACTCAAGCCGTTGTCATGGGCGGTGTCGGCGACTTGCACCAGGTGGTGTAGCGCTTGCTCCGATATTCGGTCTGGCGCAGGCTGAAAATCTTCCCAGAGCAGGAAGATCCGTACGGAATCGAACCCGGCTGTGTGAAGTCGCGCGAAGTCACGCTTCACTTCTTCCTCGTCGAAGAGCTGCCACCAGCGCATGGCCGTGCGAGATGGCCAATAATTGATACCCAGTCGGAATCGAGTGGGATCAACGCTCATGGGAGGTCCGGCGCAGTACCTCCTGGTACACGCGAAGATATCCGTCCGTCATTCGCTCTGTGGAGAAATGATCCTCGACGTGCTTGCGCGCCGCCGAGCGATCGAGCTCATCGAGGCGCTGCACTGCAGCCGTGGCTTCGTCGAGGTCGGAAACGATGAATCCTGTCTTGCCATCCACCACGACCTCAGGAACTGAGCCGCGGCCGATCGCGATCACGGGAACCCCGCAGGCCATCGCTTCGACCATGCTCAGGCCGAACGGCTCATCGAAGCTGATCAGGTGAAGAAGCGCATCCGCACGCCCGAGGACCTCGGCGCGCTGGTCGGGACCCACGGATCCGATATAGCTAACCCGATCGCCGTCGATATGTGGGGCGACCTCGCGATCGAAATAGGCCTCGTCCTGCACAATCCCGGCGATGATGAGCCGTCGACCGCTGCGACGGGCGACCTCGATGGCTTCCGCTACGCCTTT
The DNA here is from genome assembly GCA_003353845.1 of Pseudomonadota bacterium. Lineage (GTDB taxonomy): Bacteria > Myxococcota_A > UBA9160 > UBA9160 > JADFDR01 > GLO-12. The sequence continues at coordinate 14,411 of PIVT01000076.1, forward strand.
CTCGGGATGAATGCGGCCAAAGAAGAGCAGGCTGCCATCGGGATCCTTGCGCAGGGTGAACTCGTCGAGAGGGATGCCATGGTGCACAGTCGCCACGTAATCGAGCTTCGGGCTGCGATCGGCATCGCTGATGGACACGTAGTAACTCGACGCGTTGTATTTCTCGAAAACCGGTACGATGCGCGGCGAGGAAAAACCGTGGATAGTCGTCACCACGGGTGTGTCGACAAGGCCGCTGTAGGAGAGCGGCAGAAAGTCGAAATGGTTGTGGATGAGATCGAACTCACCAGCCCGGTCAAAGACTTCGGAGATGTGTAAACACTCCCAAACTTTGGGATCCAGCGTGTCATCCTCGGAATAAGGTCGCGGGCAGGGACCGGCCAGCGCCGCCTTCGTGATCGAGTCGGCCGTGGCGAATAGGGTGACGGCGACACCGCGTGTCACGAGCCCCTCCGTCAAGAGCGACACCACGCGCTCCCATGGCCCGTAATGCCGCGGGGGAACGCGCCAGGAGATCGGCGCGAGCATGGCTACGTGCAGGGGATCCTTATTCATCGACTTGATTCTGGAGTCGCGCAAGAAGTTCGTCGAGGGGAACGGTGGCGATGCGGATGCCGATATCCGAGAAGCCGTAGGGGAGGATCAGCTGTCCCTCATGCAAGAGCCCGCCGCACGTATAGACGACATTTGGAACGTAGCCTTCGCGCTCGTCTGCCGCCGGAGCCAGAAGCGGTCCAGGCAGTTCCCCGATGACGCGCCGCGGGTCTTCGAGGTCGAGCAACATGGCTCCGATGGCGTAGGTACGCATGGGACCGACGCCGTGTGTGAGTACGAGCCAACCTGCTTCTGTTTCGATGGGTGATCCGCAGTTGCCGATCTGAATCATTTCCCAGTGGTGGCTGGGCATGCGAAGCGTCTCCGCATCGTGCCAGAAGCGAATATTGTCTGAGGTCATGAAGTAGAGGCCCTCACCGTCGTGACGTGAGAGCATGGCGAACTTCCCATCGATACGCCG
>PIVT01000591.1 GCA_003353845.1 Pseudomonadota bacterium
GAGACCTGGGAACAGTCCGCCCTCCTCACACGGGTGAGAGGCTATGTTGGCAATGTGGACGGCGAACTCTTGCTCGGCAAACGGGCCAATGACTTCATCCTGGGTAGTGCAGCCTCCGCAACGGTGGCCGATGCGGAAATCCACGCAGAACTCAACCTCATTGACACGCCTGAAGAACAGGCCCATGAACTCATGGGTAATGATCATCAGACCCTGATGGTTGTGTTTGGGAGTTCCTACACCTTTGACATCGGCAATGGACTAAGCGTACTGGGAGAATACCTTTATAACGGCTTGGGGGTAGAGAATGCCGCCGAGATCAATACGCGTCTACTGGACCCGAGCTTTCAAACGCGTGTGCTCCGGGGTGACATGCAGACCGTAGCGCAACAGGCTCTGGCCCTGAACCTGAGTTACCCTCTTGACAGCGCCATGGGCGCCGCGATCCTGATTCTGCAGAATCCCACCGACGCCTCCGGCTTGGCCGTCCCCAACCTCTCCTGGGACATCAACGCCGATACCCGTCTTCTTACAAGCCTCTACCTGCCCTGGGGGGAGGAATCGTCTAATGGCCAAGTTCAGAGTATCTACGGAAACACGCCCCTTAGCCTCTTTATTCAGGTGGGCATCTATCGATAGAAGGTGTTGATTTGCGGGGGAGGGAGTTGGGCTCTGTCGGAAAACTCGATCTGGCTTCGAGCGGCTTGTTTTCCGCCTGCCTGCATCCGGCTGCATCGACGATAAAACCAACATCGCCTGCTTCGCCGTCTTTGTCAGGCGAAAAAACGCTCGCTCTCGGGCCGACGACGGAGTTTTCAGAAAGAGCCTAGAACTGCGTGAGTTCACGCAGTCGCTCCAGTCGCAGGTTGATGGCA
>PIVT01000592.1 GCA_003353845.1 Pseudomonadota bacterium
CCACTCCCCAGCGTTCGCCTTTCTGCGAGGCTACAGCTGTAAACAGCTTCTGCCTCTCAGAAGGCTCCCGCGGCACGACGTCGATTTTGTGCCCCGCACCCCTCGTCAAGATCTCGACCAGGGATTTTATCGATGTCTAGATCTGTGCGCCATCATTTTTTTCGCTTCAAGCTTTCTAGATAGACGTAAGGGGTGCACCTTTCCTAGGATTGCACTCATTTTGAAGAAGATGATTCAAGCTTCAATTTGGTACCGAGTTATATTATCCATCTTGTTTTCAGAACCGAGTCTCTCATCCCGTCGTCGACCATCTCCACCGTCTCCCGGCGCAGCAAGCTTCATTGGCACAGTTGTCTTTGAATATCTGAAGGCGGTGAGGCAGGAACAAACTTCAAACCCAATGTAAATGTCATCTTTTGACGGTGGGCACGTGGTTACACAAAGCGAACTTCTCTTTGTTTTTGCCCCCCTCGTCCTTATAACGACCTCTGTTGCCTCTCACTGGTCGCCTCTCCACCTTAATTTTCGCTTGATGCAGCTGAGGGTATCTGTCTCGACGCGACGATTGATTCGCGACGTGGCTTCTACAGTGTGACACAGGATTCAATGGGCATTCGCGATGGGGCGTGACGAGACGTTGTGACAGCGGATTCAGGTTTCGCGACGCAGCCCGGACGTCGTTGTGCCCGATTTAGCTCTCGTCGTGATAACCGATCCACTTGGGTGAGAGTCAGAGCGCGCGGCGGCTCGAGCCCCTCCTTCTTTCCTCAGTTCGTGATGCCACAGAGTGGTTGAGCCAAACTAGGCATATGGATCGTGTTGCGACGGCTGATCCTTGCCCCCCCCCACCCCCAGGAATGATTGCTGTGTGCGCT
>PIVT01000170.1 GCA_003353845.1 Pseudomonadota bacterium
AGGGAGGGGGGGCGCGGCGGCAGGGCGAGAGGGAGGTCTTTTGTGGACACGATGCCGACTTACCAAGGCGGCGGCGATGTGCCCCCAAAGGAGCCGGCGTTTTCCGAACTTAACGCAGTGTACCCAAGTGAGCTCATTCCGGAAGCTGCTGCTCGGCGTTCTTCACTCCGCTTCGTTTCTATCGGTATGTGATGAGGCCCGTCTTTTGTTTTGCTGCTTCTAATTGAAAAGGTTTTTTAGGATGGTTGTGGCGTGGGAGGTGGCTGAAGGTCGGGTAGTGGTAGGTTTTCTGTTGAATACGCCGCCGTTTCTTTTACATAAGCACCGTCAAAATGTGCGCGTTTGACAGAACCACGGGTTGAGCGCGCTGCAGAAGAGGACGACAGTGCCATGGCGACCAACGGGGTGGCTTCTTCAGGCGATACCGTAGCCGAGTACCACCCACTCAACTTTCTCCCCATTAATCCATACACGGTTCCGGGCGATGCAATGCCGCATATGACCGATGAGCGCATTCGGGGGTTGATGACGTGGCACGTGCGGGCCAACGCAAATGTGAAGGGCCGGCCCAATATGAAGGCAAGCGACTTTCAGAAGTGGGTCAACACCGAGCTGATTCCCAACCACATGCCTGAGCACCGCGGCTTTCGCAATCGAGGTATTTCTCGAGCGTTTCGCTTTCTCGTGTGCATCCACTTACCAAGTGCCAAGTGCCTCCGTCCTCACCCCTAATTAATTACCACAACCTTTTATCTCTTGGTACGATTGGTGTCTATTTCCTTTTTGGCCTCTTCGGTCGTAATAGCCCTTCTCTCCCTCGCCCTTCTCCCTCCTTCCCTGTCTTCCTACGCCCCCCCGCGCACCGACCCACTCATTACAGATAAAACGTGATCGATCCACCCTACCTCGGTTAAATTTTGTGCGATAGGTGCTGTAGAAGCAGCCGCCGAGGAGACACCAAGATCACCGTGGATCATACCCAGGGCAACGTGGAAAATATCCCTACGGACAGCAAAGCGGTGGCTCTTTGAACTCGGTGCGTACGCAGCCAAGAGGTATAATGCAAGCTGTAAGGAGTAGACAGGTCTCGTTGGGAAGGGCAGCTTTTTTTGGTGCTCCGAAGCAACTCGAGGTTTGGGTGTTGGGCAAAATTTGAAGTCTCTTTGGAATCTGATAGCAGAAAGTTTTCAAGTAGCGCGATCCCGTTCGGTGGTTATCCTCCATTCACACGGGGGTGCGCGCATTTCGTTTTCATTCACCCACTCCTGGCGTTTCCCCCTTTTCAGGCTTTCGCAAGACAAAGCACCGCAAGACCATGTACATCGATGGCCATGAGCGCGCTGACGTGGTCCTCGACCGCAAGCGCTACGTCGAACAGCTCGCCACCTACACCCCGTATATGTGCCAGTACGGCGGAGACGGCATGGACATCGTCACTCCCCCGGACAAGACCGACAAGGCCGAGGTCGTGCTCATGGTCCACGATGAGACAGTTCTTCACCAGTACGACGGCGAAGACTGGAGCTATCAGGAGGTAAGGCTAAAACTTGAGTATCTTTGTATTATGTGGGGCTTGATGGTGGTGGTTTGTGGGGAGGGGGGGTCATGATTGTGTTGGTTGTCCGCCGTAGTCGCGCGTGCCCCTTCGTCGCCCGCCCGCCCGCCCTCAGCCGCCCTCAGCCGCCGCCGCTGCAAAGAACACGCCACAACCCTGTGCTTTCTCTCGTTTCGTTACTCATGCTGCCTGCTTGTTGTGTGTTGCTCTATTGTTTTCCAAGGAGAGTGGGAGCTCGAGTCTGAACCAGAAGAGCATGGGCGCTGGCTACCATGTGAGCGGCTTCCTTTCCGAGAAGGTGGGGCGCCTCACCATGACGAAAATGCAGTGGGGTGCGTATCTTTCTTCCCTCGACGCCGATGGAAAACTCCGTGCCATGCTCGCCTCGGACTTCCACCGAGCTCACAAGCCAGACGTCGGCCATCTCGACGCCAACGTGAGCATGTTCATCGGCAAGGGCAACACAAGCCCCCTGCATCCGTCGGGCTACTGGACGGGTGACGACGTGTACAAGCAGCTCGACCACGCCATCACCATGTTTGAAATCCTCCATCCGGGCTGCAAGGGCCTTTTTCTCTTTGATAATTCCACCGGCCACGCCAAGATGGCAGATGACGCGCTACTCGCGCAGAGCATGAACGCAAAGCCCGGCGGGAAGCTCGTGTCGAAGCAGCGGGAGACTTCTTGGACGGACAGCTCGGGGGTGATGCATACTCAGTCGTTCGTGTTCAAGTCGGGAGACGAGCTCCTGTTCGAGGCCAAGGGCGTCCGGGCAACTCCGTTGGTTAACGGTGAAGTCGAGTTCGCTACCGGCGCGGATGTCGAGGTTCAGCGGCCGGGATCAAGGACATGGGTCAAGGCGAGCGTGGTGTCACGGGAAAACGAGAAGTACTCGGTCCAGATTTGCGAGGCGGAACCAGCTCGAGATGCGGGGGATCGTGTTTTGGCCGATGTCGACGTGTCGTCCTTGCAAGTCCCAGCGGAGACCTATAAAAGAGGCACCGTTGACGTCCGGCTCGTTGGGCACTCGAAGGGCCTCAAGCAGATCCTCCTCGAACGTGGTCTCATTGACGGGACTTCTCGACTGAAGGCCAAGTGCGGCACGGCGGACAAGAAGAAGCGGAAGGAGGCCAAGGCCAAGGAGGGCATCGGGATTGGAGAAAGCGTGGAGGTGCCGAAGCATGCTGGCGTACTTAACGGCGAGGCCTGCTGCCTCGAGTACCTCCTCTCGGAGCAGCCGGACTTCAAGGAGCAGCAAAACGCCATCCAGGAGCTCATCATTTCACGGGGCCACTACTGCATCTTCCTCCCAAAATACCACCCTGAGCTGAACTTCATCGAGCGGTATTGGTCTCGTGTCAAATGGCATGCCCGCCAACACAGCGACGGGTCTAAAGATGGCCTGAAAACGGCAGCTGACGCGGCCCTCAGCGAGGAGGCCTGTGACCTTGCCTTAATCCGGCGGTATTCTCGAACTGCCTGGAGGTGGGTCGATGCCTACTCCAAGGGGCTCGATGGAGTGCTAGCGCAATGGGCCGTGCGGAAGTCGAAAAAACATAGGTGCGTCACCGAAGCGGTTGACAAGGAAGTAAATGCACTTGCAAAAGAGAGGGAAAGGGCCTCGGCGGCACGCGCAGCAGCTTCAAGCACGGAAGGACCGCCGCTCGTTTTGGGCGTGCTTGCTGATATGACAGCCGCGGGTGCTTTGTGTGACAACGACGACGGCAAGTAGCTCTTTCTTATACTCCGATATGCTCAGATATGCCACTTCGGGTTATGTGTGTGCTAGAAGGCAGGGGCTGTGTATTTTGCTCTGTCTAGAGCCAAAAGCCGGGCGTTGCTGCGGCCGCGTCACGCGGGTGTTTTTTTAATAGTGACTTTGCCCTTTTTGGTTTTTGGATGCCCTGGAGCCTCGAGAGCCCCAGAAGCCTACCGGCGGCTGGGCTAGGGGCCAGTATGGGGGTGCTTTCTCCAGCCATGGCGAAAACCCGCCTATCGACGCATCTCGCGAAGTACACCTAGAAACCAACTTCGCTTTT
>PIVT01000593.1 GCA_003353845.1 Pseudomonadota bacterium
CTATGCCTGCCTCGATGGACAACTCGAATGCCCCGGTAAGGACAACGCGTATGGACCATTCGCCGGTCCTGAAAAACCGCCATTTGGCGTCAATGCCGACGGCACTATGCGAAACAAAATGAGTGCGCCTGGGTCTCACTTCTGGGAGTACGGACAGTTCCTTGATCCACATCTAAATGGGGAACACATTCGTGACCACCTGCTGTGCGCCCTTTACGGCACCTTCGCGAACGTCAAAACGCTGGAGCCTGAGAAGTACGCCAACTTGGTTTTTGACTGGGTGGGGCACGTCCCAGCCGGCGGGGGGTATCGCCGGCTGGTGGGTGACTACACTCTCACTGAGAATGACATTCGGGACCACAGGGATTTCGCCGATGCGGCGGTAATGAACGCGGAATCGTTCTGTCTTCATTATCCAGGCCACGAGAAGTACGACTTTCGTCTCGGAAATTGGGACTATATTAAGTACGATAACGACCCCTACTTGATACCGTTCCGTTGTTTGTACTCCCGCAATATCTCGAACCTGATGATGGCGGGCAAGCATATCAGCGTTAGCCACGTGGCCAGTTCAACGACCAAGAAGATCGGCAATGGTGGCCAGCACGGAATCGCCGTCGGCACCGCCGCTTATCTGTGCGCTAAGTATGACACAACTCCGCGGGCGATCGGTAAAGAGCACATTCAGGAAATCAAGGATCTCACGAAAGACACTAAAGGCAACACCCCTGATAACGCAAGACAGGCAGCCAGGATAAAAGAAGCCTCACAAAGCGATGGTGTTGAATAAATATTCAAGCTGGGTGAAAAGCAGGAAAAAGGGATTGATTTATTCGATGAAGATTACTTGGCTAAGCTAGAAAAAGGAGACCA
>PIVT01000594.1 GCA_003353845.1 Pseudomonadota bacterium
AAGAAATTCCCAAAGACCGTTGGGATTGGGAGAAGTTGTATGGAGATCCTCACAAAGAGGTGAACAAAACCAATATTAAGTTTGGTGGATTTATCGAAGGGGTTGGGGAATTTGATCCTTCGTTTTTCGGGATATCCCCGCGTGAGGCGCAACTGATGGATCCCCAGCAAAGGCTGCTGATGAGTTATGCGTGGCTGGCCCTGGAAGACGCGGGTTATTCGGCCTCAAGCCTTTCGGGAAGCAACACGGGTATTTTCATCGGAACCGGGAGCAGCGGCTACAGTAGTCTTATAGCCAACGCGAAGGTGGCGATCGAAGGCTATAGTTCCACGGGAATAGTCCCCTCTGTGGGCCCGAACCGGATGAGTTATTTTTTAAATGTCCATGGACCGAGCGAACCGATCGAGACGGCGTGCTCGTCATCTTTGGTGGCGTTACACAGAGCTGTTAATGCAATGGAAACCGGCGGGTGCGATCAGGCCATTGTCGGCGGGGTGAACACCATCGTGACTCCGGAGGCGCACATTAGTTTTAGTAAGGCGGGCATGCTCTGTGAAGATGGCCGGTGCAAAACCTTCTCCAAGCAGGCGAACGGTTATGTTCGGGGGGAAGGGGTTGGCATGCTCTTTTTAAAGAACCTTAAAGCGGCCAGAGAGGCCGGGGATCATGTATATGGATTAATTCGAGGAAGCGCGGAGAATCATGGTGGCCGGGCAAACTCTTTAACGGCCCCGAACCCCAAAGCGCAGTCTGCTCTGCTAGTCAGCGCGTACAAGAAGGCGGGTATTGACCCTAGAACGGTGAGTTATATCGAAGCCCACGGAACAGGGACGGAATTGGGAGACCCGGTTGAAATCGATGGTCTAAAGGCA
>PIVT01000596.1 GCA_003353845.1 Pseudomonadota bacterium
CCGCCTACAATGCCCTCTTTCTCAACTTTCGGGCCGGGTTTCAGTCCGAGTTTCCACACGTAACCACTCCGGTCTCCCTCTACCGGGAAATGGTAGCTTGCCTTATTCACGCCCCCTTCTAAGTTATAGTGGTGGTACCTTGACTCGAAGCAGCTTTGCCCTCCCGATACATACAGCGAACCGTCTGGGCCAAAATGAAGATAGGGGTAGCGCAGGGAATCGAAAGGCAGGTAATTGACGATTGCGCTTCCCCGTGATCCTTTCACATGAACCGCATAGCCCGAATTCCAGCCCTCCTCGGGCAGGCTGCCATCGGGTCCCATTCTCATAACCTTGCCCCGGTAGAGATCCGATATGATGAGGTCCCCATCGGGCGCCAGCGCAATCTTCTTATGAGAATCCCAGAATGAGCCATAAAACGAGGGTTCGCCCCAGCTCAGGTCAAACTTGGGAACAATCAATTCGGTTCCGTCCTCCCGCACGACCTCGTCGCAAATGTCCCGCACGCTTGAATAAGGCAGGGTGGGATTAAGCGGCATAATGGTTCTCTTGTACGCTCCGCCCCGCTCAAAGACGCGCACTTCACCCACGCCTCCGACTCTTTTGGGTTCGCACAGCACATAGAGTTCGCCTTTCTGCGCGTTAACCGCAAGGTCCCATATAATCCCACACGCATGAGGATCACCATCCAGCAGGAACTCCTCAAGTTCCAGCGTGACCTCGCCCGTTGTGCCGGGATGCGCAGAACCGGGCCCAAGATTTATAGCCTGCTTCTCGCCTTGCTCTGCCGATGTCTGGCCGGGAAACAACACCAGGGCGCAAATGGCTGCTGCAACATACTGAAACAAGATTGTCTTTCTGCCTCGCAG
>PIVT01000597.1 GCA_003353845.1 Pseudomonadota bacterium
CGGCCGGCTGCTGCACCATCCCGAGGAGAGACGGCAGGAGCACCTGCAGCCGCCCCAGTGCAAGGCTCCCGTACACGGGCCAGGCGACGAGGCTCCGGGCTGCCGATGCTTCTGTTCACACCCCGGCTGCGACGCCAAGCGCGAGGTCCTCTACCACTGCAAAGCCCACCGCAAAAGCGCGGTCCAACACGACGTGTGCTGCCAAAACCATGGTTCACTTCCCAAGCACGAGCGTCGCACGTGGAACCGCGACATGGCGGGTGCCCTCAACATAGGTTGCTTGTTCCTGGCGCAGGCCCTGGGACTCCAGGATCGAGTAGGGCTGTGGCGAAGGGGTACGCGAGACTCGGAGGGCAAAGTGGCCAGGACCGGAGAAATCGTCAACTCCAACTTGTCGTGGGCTGAGATCTTTGGGCATGTGGGTCACGCCCTGCCGTTCTCGCCCCCCCCGGCACTGCCACCCAACGGCTCGTAAGGGCCGTGTGGGGTGGTCTATATTAGTATTAAGAAATATATATCAATTCCCTCATGCGTCCAAACCCAAACCAAACCAAACAAAAAAAATCCAATCAATCTCAATCGCTATCCCATCATATGATCACAGTGTGAGTTCTTCTTCTTCGATTTACAAAAGCCCAACGCATATTGAACCGAGAGTCCTAACGGTCTGGAGAAGAGGTGTGTGGTGTCCGGACCGGGCTTACTTGTAATAGGCAGTTTGAACACGCCCCTGAACAACTATAAGTAGTGTTCCCCATGGTGGGATTAGCAGATGGACAAATCGAACCACCGTGTGATCTCCTGAAGATCCCAAATTCAAAAATGTATGTGTGTGAGAGAGAGAAAGGAGAGGGAATTTCTGGCAAAAT
>PIVT01000598.1 GCA_003353845.1 Pseudomonadota bacterium
AGGAGTCCGGAGCTTCGTTGCCCTCGATAACCTCGGCCAATTTGATTTCAGTGAAGTCAGAGCTTGTGTTGAAAGCATCCGTTTTCACCAAGCTCGGCCTGGTTCCATCCTTCAAATCTGTTGGACCATCGATCGTGGAGCTGTCCGCCGCGATAAATGACAGGTCGATCGTCATCTTGTCCTCGGTCGGAACGATGATTTTCATTTCACTGGGCACCGCTCCCTCCAGGTACTCAGCCTGGATCTCGGCAGGGAGGTCACTGTCCGGGGCACCCAGGGTGCGCTCCAGGTTGTAAGTCCGGCGCTTGATGAGGGAGCCCAGCTCGTTCTTGAGCACACGCCCAAGGTACAAGTTGACGGTGAGCCCGGTTCCGGTTTCGGCAACCATGGTGCTACTGGATTTGTCGATCGTTAGTTCCGTGGCTGTTGCGGAACGAACTCGCTTGAAGCCGTTGTTTTCCTCGTTCGCGAATTCCTCCCCAGCTCCGTCGCCACCGACGAAGATCCACTCACCTGGGGTTAATCCCAGCGTGGTGAAGTCTAGGGTTCCGTTCGAGAAGATAACCGGCCAAGTGCCCGTGGTCACAACGTCCAGATCCCCGGACGTTGCTTGATGGCCGATCGAGACAATCCGCGCATCGGCAGGGGGGCTGGCCTCATCGACAAGCTGTCCGTCCAGTACCTCAACCGAAGTATCCGAGACAATTGCTGTTACCAGATTGACCGCGTTGTTCACGGTGTTGGTGAAGTTCTGACCCTGGATGAGGTCCCCAACCTGAAACCCCGTAGTACTGGCAACCTGGTACTCGTCCGGATTCGTCGTGTCCACATCGACCGCTGTAACGAGTTCCTCCCCCTTGCGACGGAA
>PIVT01000599.1 GCA_003353845.1 Pseudomonadota bacterium
ACGAGAAGGGCCGAGGGGTGGCGCAGAGCCACAAGGAAGCGGTGCGGTGGTATCGACTGGCCGCCGACCAAGGGGGTGCCGTTGCGCAGTCCAACCTAGGCTTCATGTACCGAGAAGGCCGAGGGGTGGCGCAGAGCGACAAGGAAGCGGTGCGGTGGTATCGACTGGCCGCAGACCAAGGTTATGCCGGGGCGCAACGCGACCTGGCAGTCATGTATGCTCAAGGCATGGGAGTGGCTCAAAATATCCAAGTTGCTCTCGAGTGGGCCCGGAAGTATGCGGCTCAAGGCGCTTCAAAAGGATTGGAGCTGATTCGCACGATTCAAAACATAAACATGCGCCTATCGAGCCCAGCGCCTCGTCCGCCATCCACCGGCCGTGATTCATCGACAAGCCGCCCTGCCGACACGTGCGCCCAATGCGGAGCCTCGAGCCGCCCCGGGGGCGCTCCGCTCAAGCCGTGCCCCCGGTGCAAAGCCGTTCATTATTGTGGAAAGGCGTGTCAAAAGGCGCACTGGGAAGCCGTTGGCGGCCACAAAGCGCTGTGTGTCCCTCTCTAAGGGAAGAACTCACCCAAAATCCTCGAGCGGTGTCCCACGCGAGCCCTGGCCCCGTTGAAGGGCAGCGTGGAGAACTGCAAAAGAAACCGCGACAGGCGCATTTGGGAAAGGTGGAAAACCAAGAGCAGGCACTGGTGCGCACAGCACACTTCGTAAGCTGAAGTGAGAGGCCCAGGGAATGTGGATGTACTACGGTACCTCCGTTTGGTGTGGACGTACCACGGTACAGGTTGCTTGCGGTGGGGTTTCGATGAGCTTTCGATATCCTTCCATTTCCATCTGCACCTGCATCTGAGGGCATGGATT
>PIVT01000077.1 GCA_003353845.1 Pseudomonadota bacterium
TGAGGGAACCCACCAGCGGCGAGAACGACACCCTTTGTGGCTCGAATGCGGATTCTCTTTCCTTCCTTCTCCACTTCGACACCGATCGCAGCGCCATTGTCAAAGACAATCTCTTTCACCGGTGCATTCAGCCAGACAGGAACACCTTGTTCTCGCAAAGAGATCCGCAGACGGGCACTGAGTGCAGCCCCGGACCCTGCATGCCTTCCACGAAAGACCTTATTGTACAGGTTTCTTGCAAGCATCTTGAAAGCGTCAACTATATAAGGGGGATGTACCGGCAATAAGAAGAGCTTCTTTATTTCGACGGTGCTGAAAACCAGGTCGAATGGAGTCTTTATCGGATGGGGTCGCAATCCATGAAAAAGTCCACCGAGCAATCTTCCTTTGAAAATCGCAACGTCAATCCCGCGCCCCTCGTTCGTGCCCCCCGGCCTCTCGGGATAGTAGTCGGAAAATCCCCGCATGATCCTGAATTGCATATGAGGCAATCTTGAAAGGTATCGGAGCATCTCCGGGCCACGAAGTAGAAATGCTTCCTGATTCTCTTTTGGCGTACGAGTCCCCACTGTATTCTTCATGTAGAGACGGGCATTTTCGATTGAATCTTCTACGCCTGCTTCAGTCATCAGGTGATTATTGGGCACCCAGATACCGCCACCGGAAATCGCGGTTGACCCTCCATAGTACTCACATTTCTCAAGTACGATCGATTCGAGCCCTTCAAGTTTTGCCGTCAATGCAGCGGTCATGCCAGCAGCGCCAGAACCCACCACAAGCAGATCTGTTTCTTCGTCCCAGTTCGTCATAGCTATACTCTGTTCCAACCCTCAGCCTATGGAGGCCGGCAGCCCAGTGAACTGTGTGGCCTGAATGTGTTGTACTCGATGGTAGGGGGCATTCCTCGGGAGGACCTTGTCCGGTCCGGTCCCGTGTTTGGTCGATTTTGGCCAGCGGCGAGGACGGTACTCTTTGCCCCAAAGTGGGGCCAGCGCTGGTGCGCTCTCTACCCGCCCCTGACCAGTTTCTCCTGGCCCACTTTTTCGCTTTTAAGATTGCCAGTATTGAAGTAACTGCAAGGACAAGTAGAACAAGAGGCCTTTCCGCGTCCGGTAACGTCCATTATGACAAGTGGAGGTGACCGCAGCTCAATTTACGATCTTAAAAACCACCCTCCCTATTTCTCTTGATTTGGGGTTGGCTTCCCGGCCATCAAGGACCCAGAAACAAAAACAGGGACTCAGACAATTGTCTAAGTCCCTGCAAGAAGATTGAATGGTGGGCCCAGTAGGAATCGAACCTACGACCATCGGATTAAAAGTCCGGTGCTCTACCAACTGAGCTATAGGCCCACACAATCATTCTTTTCGTTTTCGGTCGCTGCTATTACTGCTCTACTACTCCATAGGGCGGAACGGGTTGTTCCTTACGATGGTTTCGTCGCGGCCGGGACCGATGGAGATAACATCTACGGGAGTTTCTGCCAATTCTTCGACGCGGTCAATGTAGTTGCGGGCATTTTCGGGGAGGTCCTCGAATTTTCGCACGCGGGTCAGATCTTCGTCCCAACCGGGCAAGGTTTCGTACACGGGCTTGGCGCGCTCGATTTCACCCAGAGTCATGGGGAAGGTCTTCACTTCTTTCCCATCGATCTCGTAGGAGGTCGCGATCTTTACATCGCCCAGGCCCGACATGACGTCGAGCTTGTTGACGGCCAGGCCAGTGAAGCCGTTGACGGCCACGGATTCGCGCAGCATGAGAGCATCGAGCCAACCGCAGCGTCGTTGGCGACCGGTGGTGGCACCGAACTCGTGACCCTTTTCACCCAGGTACTGACCGGCCTTACCAAAATCTTCGGTGGGGAACGGTCCCGAACCGACGCGCGTGGTGTAGGCCTTGGTGATGCCCAGCACGCGATCGATTTTCGTCGGTCCAACACCTGCACCGGTGCACACGGCACCGGCGACGCAGTTGGAGGAAGTCACGAAGGGATAGGTTCCGTGGTCGATGTCCAGGAAGGTTCCCTGCGCCCCTTCAAACAAGATGTTCTTGCCCTGGCGCAAGGCGCTATCCAATACAGGACCGGTGTGCTCCACGTAAGGCGCAAGTAACTTGCCCCAGGCCAGGGCCTGATCGGCGACGGCTTCAATGTCGACGGGCTCACCCTTTAAGTACTCCACCAATTCAAAGTTCTTTTGTTCACCCACTTTGGCGATGATTTCACGCAGGGCTTTTTCATCGAGCAAGTCGGCAATGCGCACGCCGCGCCGAGCCACTTTGTCTTCGTAGGTGGGGCCAATGCCCCTGCCCGTCGTGCCAATGGCGCCCTTGCCGCGCGCTTTTTCGCGCGCGATGTCCAAGGCCTTATGCCATTCCAGAATCACATGGGCGCGACCGGAAAGGCGAACACGGGAAGGATCCTTGAGCACACCCTTTTCAGAAAGTGCGTCGAGTTCCTTGAGCAAGGCTCCGGGGTCCACGACGACACCGGGTCCGATGACGTTGACGGTTTCGCTGTTGAGCACGCCCGAAGGTACGATGTGCAACACGGTCGTTTCACCGTCGACCACCAAGGTGTGTCCGGCGTTATTGCCACCGTGAAAGCGCACGACCAGGTCGGAAGCCTTTCCCAACCAATCGACGATCTTGCCCTTACCTTCGTCGCCCCATTGGGCGCCTACTGCGACTACTGTGGTCATATTAGAGCTCTAGCACCTGTGCAGAGATCACGTCCGCATGGCCTCGTAAGTTTTCGAGAACGTTCTCGACGGGTGCTGAATCAATGTTGACCAGCATGGCCGCTTGTTTGCTCTCTGGCGACAAGGCCAATTGCATACGTGAAATATTCACGCCCGCCTCGCCAAGAATCTGACCCACCATACCCACAACACCGGGTCGGTCGTGATTATTAATGAACAAGGTCGCACCTTCGGGAATGGCTTCCAACATAAAGTCATCCACGCGCACGATGCGCGGTTGGCCGCCGTGGAAGATGGCACCGGCAATCAGGCGGTCAGGACCGTCACCCGTCACTTTGGTGGTGATGATGCTGGCGAAGTCTGCCGACTTGCTGCTCTTGCTGTGCACCACACGAATGCCGCGTTTCTCGGCGATGCTGTCGGCGTTCACCATATTGACGTGATCGGTGACACTTTCCAGCAAGCCCTTCAGCACAGCCGAGGCAATGGGAGCGGCATCCAACTCGGCCACTTCACCACCCAAGTCGATTTCGACCTCTTTAATGCCCCCACTGCAAATCTGCCCTTGGAAGCGCCCGAGTTTTTCGCCCAGGGCCACGTAGGGGCGCACCTTCTCCATGACTTCAGGAGACACCGAGGGCATGTTCAGTGCGTTGCTCACCACACCTTTCAATACGTAGTCACGCACTTGCTCAGCCACGGAGATGGCAACATTCAACTGGGCCTGCGCTGTGGAAGCACCCAAATGCGGCGTACAAATCACATTGGGGTGAGCCACCAGCGGATGCTCTCCCTTGACGGGCTCTTCGACATACACATCCAAGGCCGCACCGCCCACCTGGCCAGAGTTCAAGGCGTCCAACAAAGCGTCTTCATCCACAATGCCACCGCGGGAGGCGTTCACGATGAGCACACCGGGCTTCACCTTCTTAAAGGCTTCGGCGCCCAAGAGACCAATGGTCTCCTTTACCTTGGGCACGTGCACGGTGATGATGTCGGCCTTCTCGCACAAGCCTTCAAAGTCAACACGCTCCACACCCAAGGCCTTGGCAGCGTCTTCCGTTAAGTAGGGGTCGTAGACAATGACGTTCATGCCCAAGCCCTGCAGACGTTCCACCACAACGCGGCCGATATTACCCGCACCAATGACACCGGCGTTGCGCTTGTACAATTCCAAACCGGAGAACTTGCTCTTCTCCCACTTGCCGGCCTTCATGGAAGCCGTGGCTTGAGGAATGTGACGTGCCAGGCTGACAATCAGCGCAACGGCGTGCTCGGCCGTGGTGATGTTATTGCCGAAGGGCGTGTTCATGACGACGATGCCGCGCTCAGTGGCCGCGGGAATGTCCACATTGTCGACGCCGATGCCGGCCCGGCCCACCACTTTCAGTTTGGTGGCCGCGGCGATCACCTCAGCCGTCACTTTGGCGCCACTGCGAATGACCAACCCGTCGATGTCGGGGATGACTTCCAGCAGTTCTTCGGGGGACATCCCGGGTTTGTTCAACACTTCGAGTCCATCGGCTGCTTCAAGGATTTCGATGCCTTCGAGGGATAGTTTGTCAGCAATAAGTACTTTGGGCACGGAGCTTTCTCCTGCGTCTTCCCACGTCAGAGCGGGTAAGTGCGAGTTTTCTCTACAAGCATGAAACAAAACAACCTCATTACAAACCAAAACGACGGCGCAAAACATGCCAAACGGCCCGAGAAAATCGACTCTCGGGAGGCGCCTGTAAAATACTGCTAAGGTCTTGTAACAAGAAGGAATTTCGGATTCCGGGGGCATAGTGTGCCCGACGCGCTCGGGGGTGTCAACGCACCAGACGTCACACGGACTCGGTCCCCCTCTTCTCCCTTGGCCTTCGCTCAGAGTTGACCCGGCGGGTGCCGCGCACGCCAACATATTGGTAGCCTGTCACCTCCGATGAAGTCGTTTCAAGAATGGAGCAAGTCCTTAAAAGCATGAGTGAATCCAGCCTACCCATACGACCACGTGGACCCGTTGACGCGCGTGTGCGCTGCCCGGGCTCCAAGAGCATCACCAATCGAGCCCTGCTCATTGCCGCCCTGGCCCAAGGCGAATCCAAACTTCGTGGACCGCTGGCCAGCGACGACACCCTTTATATGAGCAAGGCGCTGCGTTCCCTGGGCGCAAAAATTACCGAAAACGGCGACGTGTGGACGGTTTCCGGTACGGGCGGAATTCTGCGCGAACCCGGCGAAACCTTGGATGTGCACGCCTCGGGAACGGCCGCGCGTTTCCTGACAGCCCTGGCCAGCTTGGCCAGTGGCCCGGCTGTCATCGACGGTATTGAACGCATTCGGCAGCGCCCGGTTTTGGATCTGGTCGAGACCCTGCGCGCATTGGGTGCCGAGATTGAGATCCAAGGCAAAAACGGTTGCCCACCGATTCGAACCGCAGGTGGCGGCTGGTTTGGCGGCGAAGCCAGTATCGATGCCAGTAAATCCAGCCAATACGTCTCCGCCGTGCTCCTGGCCGCGCCTTACGCAAAACACGATGTCAAACTCGTGCTGCGCGAAGGCAAGTTGGTATCGCGCCCCTATGTGGACCTCACCTTGGATTGCATGCGCGCCTTTGGTGGCGATGCGCGCTGGGTCGATGAAGAGACTCTGAACGTGGCCAGCGGGCGTCATTATCTGGGCCGCGACTATGCCATTGAGCCCGATGCCTCCACAGCAGCCTACTTCTTTGCCGCGGCGGCCATCACGGGAGGCCAGGTCACGGTGGAGGGCTTGCCCGGCGACTCGATTCAAGCCGACGCACGCCTGCTGGGTCTGTTTGAGCAAATGGGTTGCCAAGTGGAGCGCCGCGCCGACTCCGTCAGCCTGCGCGGCACGGAACACTTACGTGGCATCGACGTCGACATGAACGATCTACCTGATGCCGTCCTGGCCTTTTCCGCTGTGGCTGCTTTTGCGCAGGGGCCCAGTGCAGTGCGCAATGTGGCCAACCTGCGCATCAAGGAATGCGACCGTTTGGCGGCCCTGGAAACGGAACTCAATCGCATCGGGGCCCGAGCTTCGACCACGGAAGACAGTTTATTCATCAACCCCGCTGAACTACATGGCGCAGAGATCGAAACCTATGACGATCACCGTGTGGCCATGGCCTTTGGCTTGGTGGGATTGCGCGTGCCGGGTATTGTCATCAAAGATCCGGGTTGCGTATCTAAATCATGGCCGGAATATTTTGACGAACTTGATAAGTTGTAGGGATTAAATAAAGGTTCGATTCTGAAATGAGTTCTTCATCTGCCAGTGATACATCCAGTTCTGAGACGGTCGGGGCCGGGCTGCGCGGGGCGCGTGTCACATCGACACAGCTAACCCGGCGTTTCGGAAAATATCTGGCTGTGGATCACATCGATCTCGATATTCAACCCGGCGAGACCTTGGGTTTACTCGGCGCCAACGGTGCGGGCAAGACCACTTTCATTCGCCTGGTAACGGGCTATCTCCTACCCACCTCGGGCGAACTCAGTATCGATGGATTTTCTCCCGTCTCGCAACCTCAAGAAGTGCACCGCCGCTTGGGCTACGCCGCAGAAACCTCGCGCGTTTATCCCGAACTCCCCGTGGAATCCTTCTTGCGTTTCATTGGCGGTTCGCGCGGCATGCGGGGCCATGAGTTAAAGGATGCCGTGCTGCGTGTCATGGCGCGCTTTGAATTGGAAGAAGTCTTCCGACGACCCATGGGACATCTCTCCAAGGGCTACCAACAACGCGTCAGTTTGGCACAGGCCTTTCTCACCGACCCTCCCCTGCTCATTGTCGACGAACCCACCAGCGGCTTGGATCCCTACCAGCAAGCTGAGGTACGCGACGTGTTAGAGCAAGCCAAGGGCGAGCGGACGATTTTGCTTTGCACCCACGATCTCTCCGAAGCGCGCGCCCTGGCTACGCGAGTTGCCATTTTACGGCGCGGTAAGCTTGTGGCGCTCGGGCCTACCGACGAAGTGCTGGGCGACGGCGATTCTTTGCGACTGTTCCACGAAGAAGACATCGAAGACGACATAGAAGAGCCTTCAGCGGAGGGTTCTGCATGACTGCCCTGCTGGCCCTACTGCGCAAAGAGCTTTCCATCCTGCTGCGCTCACCCGTTACCTATCTCACGCTCACCTTTGTGGGCACCGTGACGGCCCTGCTCTTCTTCGACTACCTGCGTCACTACAACCAATTGCTCTTCCTTTATACAAGCAACAGCATGGGAAGCTTCGAGTTGGGCACCATTCCCGAGTACATCAACCTGAGCGACCAGGTATTCGTTCCCCTACTGGAACAATTGGCGCTCACCTTTATCGCCGTCATCCCCTTGGTCACCATGCGCAGCTTTGCCGAAGAGCGTGCGCGCGGTACCGATGAACTCTTACTCACCACCGAACTCACACCCGAAAAAATTGTCATCGCGAAGTTTCTGACGGCCTATGTGTTCGTGAGCTTGGTGTTATTCACCAGTATTTTATATCCCGCGGCCTCCATGCTGCGCACCGGCATTGGCCTGCAACACCTGCTCTCGGTTTACCTGGGGTTATGGGTGCTGGGCATTGGACTGGCTTCCATCGGCCTGGCCTGTTCGGCCTTTGCCAACAATCAACTCATCGCAGCCATCTCGGCCTACGCCATTGCACTCATCATCTTCGATTTAAGTTGGGTGCAGACCTTTGCCAGTGAGAGCGTGGGCTACGCCCTCATTGCCATGTCCTTGCACCCCCACTTTGTAGACTTCGCGGAGGGCTTGATCATTGCGCAGCACCTGGCCTACTTCGTGGGCCTGGCCGCCGTGTGCGCCGCCCTCTCGCGACTCTCCCTCGACTTGATACGGGTGAAATAAGCATGCCGTCGTCACACACCTTCTCCTATTTGCGCTCGGCCCTGCTGCCCATAGGCCTGATCGCCATTATTTTCGGTATCGGTGCCCGCTATGCCACAGGGGATCTCGGAGTTTTTGGTGGCATCAATTTAGCCATCGGCGGCGCAGCCCTGTTACTCAGTTTCGGCCTCGCGCTACGCAATTTTCACGGCTTCGGCGCATCCGCTGCGCGAGCAGTGCTGCTGCGCAGAGTTGGCGTATTACTCATCACCATTTTTTGCGCGGTAAGCCTTGAACGCGGTATGGCTCGCCTGGCCTGGCAATGGGATTGGACCATCGACCAACGCTTCCATTTGGCCCCGGCTACGCTCAAGCTACTCGAGGAGTTGCCCGACTACAGCTACCTGGGTTCTGTTCAGTTGACTCTGTTCAGCCACCCCGACGATCCGCGGGTTCGCACCACGCGCTTGTTGCTAGAGACCTTGAAACAAAAGAGCCTCGAAGAAGGCGGCCAGATACAGGTTCGCGAATTAATGATGGACCGCGCCGCGGAGGAAATCGAACGCTTCGAAGTCACCAGCTCCAATAGCGTGGGCATCGAATGGGGTGGCTATCAGACCACCGTCCAACGCCCCAACGAAGGCAATCTATTAGAAGCCATTCAACTCTTGATCCCGCGCGAGCGTCGCGTGTTGTACATCGCCCAAGGCGAAGGGGAAGGCACACCGCGTTCCACTGAACCCAGCGGCTACTCTGGCTTGTGGGGAGCCTTGGAAGCCGAGGGCTACGAATTGCGCGGCTTTGCCACGGCAAGCTTTGCCGAGATTCCCAGCGATGCGCGCGCCGTGCTTTTGTTGGGGCCCCGTCGCAACTTTGAATCCCATTCTTTGGCGGCCTTGGAGAGCTACCTCGCACAAGGTGGGCGGCTGCTCGCCTTGCTCGAACCCGGTACGGAAACCGGCTTGGAGGAACTGCTGCTGCGGGTTGCCGGGTTCCATTCGCCCAGTGATCGGATTGTCATCGATCCCCTGGCCGCCGCATTGGAAGGACAACCCAAAGGCCTGGCCCCACTGATTAATGCCTACGGCGACCATCCCATTACCGCAGGGCTCAGCGCCCGTACCATGACCTTGTTTGCCAGCGCCCGTCCGGTGTACGCGCAACGGCTACCGGTTCAGGGCGACCGACTGTTTCCCCTGCTCTACACCAGCCCGAACACTTATCTCTCAGAGGATCTCCAGCGCGCACGACGCGGTGGACTGCCCGAGGCCAGCGCCGGGGAACCACCCGAGCGACAGGTCATCGGTGCAGCGGGTGAATACCAACGCAATGAGAAACGAGCGCGCGTTGTCGTGTTTGGAGATGCCGACTTCGCCAGCAATCGTTTCATTCGTTCTCTCTACAACCTGGATATCATTGTGAACGCCGTGCATTGGGTGGCTGAACGCGAGGTCGAGATCACCCTGCGACCCAAGCGCATCAATCCCTATCAAGAGCCGCTCACGCCGCAAGACTCCCTGCGCCTTTTCTACACCGTAGGATTACTGCTGCCCGAACTTTTATTGGTGGCCGCGGCCATCACCTGGACAAAATCCCGCAACGCGTAGCTGAAAACCGCTACGCGAAATCGTCATCCGAAAATTTCTGCAGAATTACTTTGTGGGAACCAGCATGGGTTCGTCAGCGGGCGCATAAGTGACATCGGGTGTACTGGTCGCCAGGGCAATGCCTTCCGCGCCGACTTGCTGGGCCACATCCAAGATGTACACCGCCTTACCCAAGAACAACTCGCGATCTCCGCGCAAAATCACGATTTTACTCTCAGCCTGCAACAAGGCCTCTCGCAACACGTCGGCCAGGTTTTCTTCGCTGACCGGGACATCATTCACAGAGATGGAGCCTTGTGCGCTCACGGCCACACTGACACCGCTAGGTGTCTCCTGAGAAACTTCGGCACCCGGAAGTTTGATTTGCTTGCTTTCGTTGTCGATGACGGAAGTCGTCACCATGAAGATGATGAGCAGCACCAAGAAAATATCGGTAAGGGGGGTGATGTTGATTTCGGCGACAACGCCATCGCTGCCGTGCTCATCATCCCCTCCCACACCTATATCCAAGCCACTCGCACCCATGACCGCTCCTTGCGCTAGCGCGCTATTGCCCGGATTCCGAAGGGGTTACGGCCTGGGGGTTCGCCCCGCCAGACTCGACATAGAGAACCACCTGCACCAGGCGCTCACAGGAACGTGCATAGCTCCCCGAGATGGCACCGATGCGCACCTGTAAATAGTTGTATGCCATCAGCGCCAGGATGGCGACGCCCAAGCCCGCGCCCGTGGCCACCAAGGCCTCGGAAATACCAGCGGCCACCACGGAGAAACCGCCGGAACCATGAATGGCCATTTGTCCGAAGGCTTTAATGATACCGACGACGGTTCCAAACAAACCTATAAAGGGGGCCAGGGAGCCCACGGTGCCGATGATCCAGACACCCGTTTTCAGCTGTGCCACCGCTTCCAGGCGAGAGGTCGCCAAAATCCGCTCTAAATCTTCCAGCGCGATATTTTTCCAACGCAGGCCATCCTGAAAAATCTTGCCCAAGGGTGAGTTGGTTCCCTGGCAGAGCTGCTTCATCTTTGCAGTGTCGCCAGCACTCAAGGCGTTGACCACGTTTTGCGTCAAGGAGCGGCTCTCTGTCAGCTGTCCACGAAAACGAATCAAGCGATCGATGAAAATTCCCACCGCGACGAGGGAACACAAGCCGAGCGGGTAAACAGTGAGACCCCCGTCCTGCAGCAACTGAATAATACGGTCTAGATTCACACCCCTCTCCTCAACACAAGAAGCTCAATCTTTCTGATTTGATCTGGCACTCTTTTGTTTAGCCCGTGATCGCTTGCCCCTTTTAGGGTGTACCGCACTCGGGCCACGGACTCCAGCGATAATGCGGGTTTGACACCGCATAACCCCTCACTTAGACTGGGTTTTTTGGGCAGCAAAGCAGGTTCAAACACCAAGCAATGCAAACCGACGTCGCTCGACAGAAGAATAGGCAACCCAAGCGCAGAAAGCGCAATTCGCCCTTTCACTCGGTCAGGTTACGCCTCATACCTGCTGGCGCTGGCGGCTTTAAAGCGCCGAGTACAGACTTCCCCGGTCGACCTCCAGCCTCTCCTGCACATAGTTCAGTCTATCTCGGTACTAGCCTACTGCTGGCGCTCTTATTACATGGCAGCATCCTCATGGGTCTGCATTGGCTCGACCAATGGGTCGTCGTGCCTCCCAGTCCCGAAAAGATCATCCCCGTGGAGTTGCTCAAAGTAAAACCCGCTCCGGCCCCACGCGCATTGGCCGAACGTCGGCCCATCGTTACGCCCTCGCCCGAGGTGGAACCGGCACCTCCCCCTGTACCCCGCGCGCCGCGCGCATTGAACCGGACGATTCGATCGGCACCCAGCGTAGCCCGAGCGACAGCACCCAGCGTGGACCAGCCCACGCTAGATGAGTTGGCCCCACAAGCCCTTGCCCTGCGCGACGTCGCCGAGAAGCAGTCCCCGCGGCAAGTTCAAGAGATTACGACACAGCAAGTACAGGTGGCCGGTGCGGTTCCAAGCGTGCCCAGCCAGGTCGCAGCCGTTGTGTCTGATGCCACCTCTACGACGGGCTCTCCTGCCTTACGCGTCAGCGAGGGCACCACCGTCGGCTCAACCCAAACCACGGGCGGGCCTACCACTGTTAGTGGCGGGGCGGGTTCGGATACTGGCATGCCCGCAAGCGGGCCCAGCACCTTATTGCGTGAGGGAGTGATCACGAATCGCGATGTCATCGGCGTCGATGATGCGAACCCCCTGCCCTTCGACGATGCCTACAAAGATTTAGGGGTTGTTCTGGCCAGCGGCGGTACCGGAAGCGGCCAGGTGGGTGGCCAAGAAACCTGTCTGGGTCACCCCGAAGTGCGCGCCTACAACGACATGATCCGCGAACGGGTGAAGCGGAAGCTGACTGAAACGGTGATTGAGCCGCAAGCCATCAAATTTTGGATCAAACTCGATGTCGACGGCTCCATTCGAGATTTCGAACTCCGTTCTCACCGCGGCACGGCCATTGGTTTGAATATTCAGACCGCGATTTACGAGGCTTCACCTTTTCCTCCAATGCCTGAAGCCGTGCGCTGCATGGCGGAAAATGCATTTGCCGGGAAGTATCTGATCTCACCCAAGGAGTAACTGCTGTACATGCTGCACCCCAAAATTCTCAGTGCGTCGTTCACCTGCCTGCTCTTGGGGCTCTGCGTTGGCGGCACGGCACAAGCGGACATCGTCGAACTGTTCGACGACAACGAGCAGATCCTTGAAAGACAGATGGATCACAACGACGACGGCTTGCCGGACGAGACGGTTTTCTATGAAGACGGAAAACCTGTGCGAGCCGAATTCGACAAGGACTTCGACGAACGAGTCGATACCTGGTTGTTCTACAACCAGACGGGCATCCCCGTTGAGCAACGCAGAGATCGCAATCAGGACGGAGAACCCGACTTATGGACATATTTCCATGATGGGAAACCCCGCAAGGCGGACGAAGACACGGACCACGATGGGAAGGTGGATCGCTCAAGCCGCTACGAACTCGGTGTCTTGAAATTCATCGAAAAAGATCGCGACCAAAACGGCAAGCCCGAAGCGCGGGCCCACTTTGATGCGGCCGGCGTCAAGGTGAGCGAAGAGCAGGACACAACGGGTGACGGAAAGTTCGACACCCTCATTACCTTCCTGGACGGAAAGCGCCAAGAAACCCAGCACGACCGCAACGGCGATGGCATCAAGGAGGCCACACTCTTTTTTGATGACAGCGATATGCTCCTGCGCGAAGAAATCGATACCACGGGGGACGGCCTGGCCAACCTGGTGCGGAATTTCAAAGACGGCGTGTTGGTCGATGAACGCGAAGACACCGACGGCGACGGCGACGTCGATCTAATCAACCTCTACGCCAGCGAGGAACTCCAGAGCAGCGAAAGCGATAGCGATAACGACGGGGTCATGGATGTCTTCGCCTCCTTTGAACAAGGCGCAAAAACCACCCAGCAGGAAGACCGCAATGCCGACGGGAAAGTGGATACCAGTTATAGCTTTGACAGTGGTGGCATCTTACTGACAGAGGAAATCGATAGCGACTTCGACGGCCAGTTCGATACACACGTCACCTACAAAGATGATGCCATCCTGCGGCGCAGCGTAGACTCCGAGCAAAGCGGCGTCCCCGAACGCGTAGAGTATTTTGAGGCTGGCGTGCTCAGCCGCGTCGAACTCGACGAAAACGACGACGGCTTGGTGGAGATCTGGAATCACTACAGCCCTGAAGGTGCCCTGATCAAACAAGAGCAAGATGCCAACAAAGATGGGCAGATCGACACCTGGATCGCCCTCGCCGCCGATGGCAAAACGGCTGCACTGCTCATGCAAGATCGACAGGGCGACGGTCAAGTGGATCGCTGGCAAACCAACAGCAGCGACGGCCTACCTACCTCGGTAAAAGAAGATCGATCCGGCGACGGCCAAGCCGATTGGCGGGTGACTTATGAAAAGGGCATCGCCACACGTTTCGAAGAAGACAGCGACAACGATGGACGCTTCGAAGTCAAAGGCAATCTCGATGAGGAAGGCCGCAGGAAAGACGCTGAAGTAGACAGCACAGGGGACGGAAAAATCGACCTGCGCACCTACCATGAAAACGGGGAGTTGGTCCGCGAAGAGCGAGATACCAGTGCCAATGGTTTTTTCGACTTATTGACCTTTTTCAGCCAGGGAGAGATGGTGCGCCAGGCGCAAGACCTTTCAGGCGACGGCACGGCAGACACCTTCTTGTTCTTTGAAGCTGAGGTCCAAGTACGTCAGGAACGCGATACCGATGCCGATGGCCAGGTGGATGCTGCCGTCTTCTTTGACGAGCAAGGCCAGCAGCGGCGAGAAGAAATCGACAGCAACGCCGACGGGAAGATGGATCAATGGCGCTTTTACAAGGAAGGCGTTCTCGCAAGCGAAAATGTCGACATCAACTTCGACGGATTCCCTGAACGCAGCACCAGCTTTGAGGCGGGTCAGCGACTGCGCACCGAAGTGGACGCTGATGGCAATGAGGTCCCCGAAATTGTGATCGAGTATGTATTTGGCAATAAGGCCACGCAAAGTGAGGACGAAGACGGCGATGGACGGCTGGAACTCGTCACCTTTTATGACGCCAATGAACAACCCATCCGCTCCGAACGCGACTTCGATGGCGATACGCGCGCTGAACGCATCTCCACCTTTCAGGATGGCGTCATCGTTCGAGCCGAAGAGGATAACAACGCTGACGGTATCCCCGAACTCGTCGCAGTGTATGAAGCAGGCGTGTTAAAGACACAGAAAGAAGACAGCGACGGCAACGGCAGTTTGGATCGTTGGGCGACTTATGAGGAAGGGAAACTCGTACGCGTAGCCCAGGACAGCAATGGTGATGGCTGCGAAGAGCAAGCCCAGGAGCTATCTCCCGAAGGCGTCATCTTGGTCGAACAATTCGATACCTCGGGCGACTGCAAGGTCGATACCTGGAAAATCTACGCTGCGGGCAAGCTCTCCATTGCAGCCACAGATCCCGAGGCCACAGGCAAGCCCACCACCCTGACTCGCTACAACAGCGAAGGCAAAGCCACAGCGCAAGAATTGCGCACCGGCGACAGAACCCATCCTGAAAAGAAACTGTTTCTGGATGAAAATGGTGTCGTCACCTCTCAGTGTGAAGACGCCAACGACAATGGAATCTTTGAATCCCAGGCTCTCGTAAAAGAGGGCATCATTACCTGGATCCTACTGGCCACTCAAGACGAAAAGAAGGCCGACCAACGCGAGTGGTACAAAGATGGCGCCCTTGTAAAACTCGAAGCCGACGCCACCGGCAATGGCACCCCCGACGTCATCCAGTACTACCGTGGCGGCAAACTCCACCGCCAGGACGAAGACAGCGACGGCGACGGCATCTTGGACTGGAGCTTTGTCGGCGGCAAGCCCGTGGAGTTACCGGCCGAGGCCACGGAACCCATGAAGCCCTTGAGAAATATCATGTGTGCCAAGGGCCACGGGTTCTGGGGCTCGCATTAGCTCCATCCCAAAGACGAAATAGCGCGCAGCCGTAACGTTCTACAAACGGCTTCTAACATTCCGGTTCGCAGGGAAGCCCCCTAGGCTACTTTGCATGACAACGAGTAGACTTTCTTTCCGCAGCGGGTTGGCTGCCCTGGCCCTCGCCACAACCCTGACCCTGCTTACGAGCCACAGCCAGGCCATCAGTCTGGGCCACACGGCCAATGACAAAGGAACCAATCGGGAACAGACACGAGACCTCACCCTCAGCTCGCTCTCAAGGTTGGCCACTGAAACCCAGCGCAGAACCTCAAACAAGAAACGGCACGCGCACCCATCGCACCCGCCATCGTCCATGCCATTTCCAAACTTTCCATTCATCCCGCCTACCACTCAGGATCAGCTCCCTCAAGATTGGACCTATCGA
>PIVT01000171.1 GCA_003353845.1 Pseudomonadota bacterium
TGGCGGTTTTTTTGTGCAATCCAGTTAACGCCCGCAATCATCGGGCCGCGACGAGTGATTATCCATTTGAAAGCACCTGGCTTCGCGGTTCCGGTGCATTGCATTGTTATGCCTTTTTCGTCTTTTTGAAGCCAAAGTCCGGCTTTTCTTCGCGGACAAGCATGTCCATGAATTTTGCAAATCGCCTCTGTCTGGTTTCGGGTTTCTTCGCAGTTGTCAATCCGGACGCGATGGCATAACGACTCGATTTATTGAGGGTCTCAAAAAACTGTTTCACCTTCGGCTTGCTCTCCAGTGCTGCCAGGAAATCCGCCGGCACTTTCATTTCACTTGCCGCATAGGCGTTCTCCCACCGGCCATCCGCTTTGGCGGCACGAATATGCACGAGCCCTGACTCCGTCATCCGGCCCTCGCTTATCAAACGCTCCGCATGCTCTCTGTTCCTTTTTGACCAGTTGCTTCGCGCCTTTCTTGGAGTGATCCGCTGGAGATAGGCTTGGTCATCGATTGACTTCTTGACGCCGTCGATCCAGCCCCAGCACAGCGCCTCAATCACGACATCGTTCCCAGTGACGCTCGGAATGCCAGTCTTTTTCTTGAATATCTTCACCCACAGCTCACTTTCGGTGGCGTGATTCACCTTGAGCCACAGGCCGAGATCTTTCGGCGTTGCAAAGGTCATGATTCTCGCTGGATCGGGTTCAGGCATGAAACTAGATTCTCCTCGGTATAGTCGGGTAGCAGGGGGCTGTTGCCAGCCCCCTGTTTTTGGTATTGTAAAAGTTGACCAGCCCGGGATATTTTGGCGCTCTAAAAGTTGACCACTTCAATTAGAAATCTACTATCATTGGTTGTAAGGACTAAACATAATGATAGTGGAGAAAAGGATGCTTGAAGTGGAAGAACGAGAAGAAATACGCAGGGCCTATCATGTTGAAGGGAAAAAGATACGGGCCATATCGCGGGAGTTAGGCTATGCGCGACAGACAGTCCGTAAGGCGATTGTTGCGGCAGATGGAGAGAAAGAGGGGAAGAAAAGGGAGCGAAAAGCGCCAGTACTGGGGCCATACAAAGAACGGATTGCAGAGTTGTACGCCGAGAGCGAGCGGCAGCCGCGCAAGCAGCGATACACAGCCAAAACGATCTACAAGATCGTGGAGAAAGAGGGGTTTGGCGGCAGTTTGTCAACGGTGGGACATTATCTGGCGGAGTTAAGGCAGGAGAAACGTCGCCCGAAAGTATATTTGCCGCTAGAGTTTGATCCGGGGACGGACGGGCAAGTAGATTGGGGGGAAGCGGTGGTGGTCATGAATGGCGAACAAAAGAAGGTGCAATTGTTTGTCATGCGGCTGAGCTACTCGCGCAGGATATTTATGATGGCATTCCCCACGCAGAAACAGGAGTCGTTTTTTGAGGGGCACGTCGAGGCGTTTAAACATTTTGGCGGGGTACCCCACCGGATAAGCTACGACAATTTAAAGACAGCCGTGCAGGAAGTATTACGCGGGAAAAAACGAAAAGAACAACGGCAATTCGTCGCTTTTCGGAGCCATTATTTGTATGAAAGCCACTTTTGTACACCGGGAGCGGGGAACGAAAAAGGGGGAGTGGAACACGGTGTTGGGTATGTGCGGCGGAACTATATGACCCCGTTGCTGAAGGTGAGTTCGTATCAGGAACTCAACGAGCGGCTGCGTCAAAGTTGTCTGGAAGACGACGAGCGTCAGGTGACAGGGCAAGCAACAAATATCAAAGCAGCGTGGGCAGAAGAACGCCCCCATTTACGTCCGCTACCCAATGACCAGATAGATTACAGCCGAAATCTGACGGTTGTTTTGAACCCCTACAGCCAGGTGGTGGTAGAGACCAATCGCTACAGCGTGCCCGCCGATAAAGGGGTAAAGAAATTGACGGTAAAACTCTATCCATTTCGGGTGGAGATCTATCGTCCGGGCGAAAAAGAGCCGTTGGCGGTGCATCCGCGCAGTTATGGTCACCAAAAAGATATTTTCGACCCGCTGCACTATCTGTCCTTGCTGGAAAAACGGCCCGGGGCGCTGGGACACGCCAAACCGATCCGTGAATGGCGCAAAGAGTGGCCGGCGGTGTACGAAAGGCTGTTGAGCCGCTTGCAAGCACACTATCCTGATGGGGAGGGGGTGCGTGAATTTATCCGCATTCTGCGCTTACACCAGACACATCCAGCCGATTTGATCGAGGTGGCGGTAGAGCAAAGCCTTGAATTCAACTGTGCCCATGCCGATGGCGTGGAACTCTGTTTGCGCCAACTCCAGCAGCCCAATCTGGTGACGCCCGAACTGGACTTGAGCGACCATCCCAAATTGAGCGCTGTCGGTCGGCAACGGGTCAATTTAGCACAGTACGATACTTTTCTGGGAGGTGGATTATGCCAGTACGCGTAGCGGTTTCTTCACCAGAGCAGTCACTGCTGGAAGGCTATCTCAAGCAATTACGGTTGACCACCTTCATTCAGAATTACGCCGCATTTGGGCAAGACGCGGCCCGGGAAAATCGAAGTTGCGAGCAGTATTTGTTGGCCTTAGCCAAACAAGAAACGGCGCAACGAGAGCTGAACAGTCAGCGTCAGCGGATTAAAGGAGCGCGTTTCCCGGTTATCAAAGAGTTGGCTGATTTTGATTTTTCAGCCGTACCCCAGTTAAACAAACAACGCCTTCTGGAATTGGCCCGCGGAGAATATATCGCCCAGGTCGAACCGATTATTTTGGTGGGCAATCCCGGATTAGGAAAAACTCATATTGCGGTCGGATTGGGAATGGCGGCTTGTCGGCAAAGAGAGCGGGTGCGTTTTTACAACGCGGCCAGTCTGGTCAATGAACTGATTTTGGCTCAGGAAGAAACCCGACTGGAAAAGTTCATCGCCACCGCGCTCCGGCACAGATTGATCGTGCTGGACGAATTGGGCTTCATTCCTTTCTCCGCAGTTGGAGCGCAGTTGGTCTTTCAATTTGTCTCCGCCTTGTACGAACGGGTGGCGATCATTATTACCACCAACCTCAAATTTGCAGATTGGCCTCAAATTTTTGGGGATGAAAGATTGACTCTGGCCCTCCTGGACAGGCTCACCCATCGGGCCCACATTATCGAATTTGTGGGCGAATCCTATCGTTTTCGACAGCGTATGCAGCGGGAGCAAGGCGAGGGCTAATTAGCCTGTGGATATGTGGACAATTTTTCACTCCGCTACAAATTGACCACATACCCACAGGCGCTACGACTACGACGCTCTCCTCAATTTCTCAAAGGAGGTGATGCCATTCCCGAAGAAGTGCTGGGTCGGGTGGTCAACTCTTAATTTGCCAAATGGTCAACTTTTAGAGTGCCACGAAAAATCTATATCAACCAAAGTGGTCAACTTTCTGACTGCCAAATGGTCAACTTCTTATTTGCCAAAAACAAGCAAGACCAATTGGAAATGAGCCAATGGGTGACCCGACGGCGACAATTGGTGGTTATGGGCACAGCTGAGAAGAACCGGTTGCAGACCGCCCCCAAAGCCATCCAACCTGATATTGTC
>PIVT01000600.1 GCA_003353845.1 Pseudomonadota bacterium
CAGCAGCGCCGCCCGGCTCGCCCTCCGACTTCACGGTGAGGCCCAACTCGTCGACGTCGCCTGTCGAGACAGCAGCGCCGCCCGGCTCGCCCTCCCAATTCATGGTTGAGCCCAACTCGCCGACCGCGCCCGTCGAGACAGCAGCGCCGCCCGGCTCGCCCTCCGACTTGACGGTGAGGCCCAACTCGTCGACGCCCGTCGGGACAGCAGTGCCGCCCCGTGCCACCTTCCGGCGTCATGGTTCATCGTTGTGGTACCAATAGTCACCTCGAAAATCGTCGAATATTTGACGAAGACAATCTATGCCGGCAGCTTCGCTCATCTGGACCTCCGGCATGATCAATTTCGAACGACCTGGCGCGATTCGGCCGCAATAGATTACAGAAGGGGGTGTCAGCACAAAGTGGACTTCGGTGGCTTGAACACTGCAGGGCTTCAATTGTACCGTGTGCGCAAAGTTTGAATGAGGACAATTGAAGTAGATACTGCCATTCAACCCTTGCGCACATGGTTGAATTCATAAATCAGTGCGCATCGAGGGGCCCACCTGAGTCGCCACCGATGTTGCACTGCGGTGTGCCGAGGTGCCGAAAAGGTGCCAAGCTAGAAGCTCAAATTTAAAACAAAATACACAGGCCGATAAAGTGACAACGAGCCATCAAGCATGAGGGTTGTGTTGTGTGTTCGCCCAACAAAGCTTTCGCGGGAGGTTCGGATTCACCAAGGACCCATTGTCGGCATTTTCCCGAATATGAAAACGGCCTTTTCGCCAGCTTTCAGAGGTGGGGAAAATACAGCTGTGCGCCTTCCTACCCAGAGAAGATACCCTTGCTTATTTATAAGGACTGGGTGTTAACCTGTC
>PIVT01000601.1 GCA_003353845.1 Pseudomonadota bacterium
TGACGCCCTTTGAATATTCGCCACCCCCATTCTCACAGGTCCGTTGCCATTCCTTTTCTTTACGACGCGCTTCTCCCCCGGCCACACCAATTCTGAAGGATTATTCTCCCCTGGTGAGTCGATTACGCCGAGTCGATTACGCCGAGTGCTCGCGGGACACTTCTCGTCTCTTTCGTGCATGGCCTCTTTTGATTTATCCGAAGCAAAGGTCCAATGGCGCAGGGTAAAGTTTGAGACACGCAACACGCCATTCTTTTCAATGAACTTCAAATCATACTGGGAGAACCTTTCGAAGCACTTCGGTGACAGTCGGCTCACTGGCTATCCTGACGTGCTCATACTTGCGCGCGTTGTCAATACTTTTGTCGCTGAAACTTCGTGTTGCGAATGCGGTTATGCGCGAGTAAACAGGGCGCAGTCGGCAGCTCGAGTGAGGCTGAAAATCCCGACGGTTTCGAATGTCATGACGACGCAATTACTTGGCCCAGAAATAAAGGATTTCGATCCAGCCCCAATCCATGAACAATGGGCCAATTCGCCTGCCGAAAACGCACGGGGGCGCGAGATGAAAGCGCTGATGCGAAAGATCAACGACGCCGGCGTCAGAGGCGAAATCCCGCCTTAGTAAACCAGCCGCTTTTGGTCGTTTTCTGTCATGCCCCCTGCCGCCCTGCTTGCCAATGCCATGTAAAGCAGCGCCAGTCTCGAAAGAGAAACTTAACTTAATGAGTCCTGAGTTCCCCCTCGCCGCAACTCGCAAACAAAGCAAAAGCGAAGCCCCCCCCCGCGCCTCCGGTTTAAGAAGCGTTTAGAAAATTGGCTCCCCCCGTTGGTGGAAGGACCGCTAGGGAGTGGAGCAGG
>PIVT01000078.1 GCA_003353845.1 Pseudomonadota bacterium
TCACTTTATTAGGACTTGGTCTCCTGAAAGGACACCATCGAATGAATATCCTGTTCGTAGCTCCAACAAGACTGAATGCCTCAGGAAGACCCGTCAAGTATCGAAAGGCATTCCTTCCCCCCCTGGCTCTGGCTGTTTTGGATAGCCTGACACCAGATCATCATAACGTTCGCATCATCGATGACATCGTAGAAGACATTGATTTCGAAGGTTCCTATGACCTGGTAGCGATCACTGCCATGACCATGCAAGTCGAAAGAGCCTATCAGATCGCTGACGCTTTTCGTGACCGAGGAGTCAAGGTCATCATGGGCGGTATGCATCCAACGGCATTACCGCAGGAAGCAAAACAGCATGCTGATTCCATCGTCATTGGTGAAGCGGACAACATCTGGGAACAGATTCTGGAGGATTGCGAGAACGACGCTCTGAAGGATTTCTATCAGGATGAATCGTTTCCGGACCTCCAGAAACTCGTAATCCCGAAATGGGACAACTTGAATCTGGGAATCTATGCCAAACGCATTGGCGCAAAACTTCCAACGATGCCGATATTCACCACTCGGGGCTGCCCTATGGGTTGCAAGTTTTGCAGTGTTAGCAAGTTCTTTGGAAAATCTTTCAGAGTGAAGCCTGTATCTCACGTCATGAAGGAAATCGAGAGCACCGGAGCAACAGAGTATTTCTTCGTCGATGATAGTATTACATCCAGTCCGGCCTACAGTCGCGAACTGTTCGACGCCCTTGCTGGAAGAGACGTGAACTGGGTGTCACAGGTCAGCACAACGGTCATGAAGAACCCTGAGCTGATTGATCTTGCAGCCAAGGCCGGCTGCTCCGGACTGCTGATTGGTACAGAGTCACTGAGTCAATCAAGCCTGAAAACCGTGAATAAGGGATTCAATAAAGTCGAACATTATGAAGAAATGATTGCCCGGATGCACAAGAACGGAATAAAGCCGTATCTAAGTTTCATCTTCGGTTTTGACGAGGACACTCCCGAGCAATTCAGATATACGGTTGAGTTTTGCAAGAAGAACAAGGTTGGAATTGCATTCTTCTGGATCTTGACGCCCTTACCGGGAACAGCACTTTTCGCCGAGTTAGAGGCTGCAGGCAGGATCGAGTATGACAACTGGTCCAAGTACGATCTAACCAATGTAGTGTTCCAACCGAAGAACTTCTCCAAGCAACAGCTATATGATTCGTATTGGAAGCATTATCAAGAACTCTCATCGACAGAGAACATCTTGCGCACTATCTGTCACGACGTAAGGATGTCCAACAGACCGGCTTTTACCTTTCTAAGTGACGTTTTCATGCACAGCTACTTCAGGAAGAAGGTCTACTCATATGATCACCCAATTGCAGGTGGTATTGGGAGAATCACACAAAGTGATTAGTGGACCGACGTCGCTCGCATAGGTGAGCAGCGGCGATCGAAGGACAGGAGAAACAAGCGACCCCGAGCTTGGGAAGCTAATTCCGTTTTCTGGATTCCCGTTTGTTTCTAACAAGTTGCAGATTTGACGTTGACGCCACTTGTATTGCAGTGTGCTGTGGTGCTGGTTTCGGGGTGTCGGTATGAGCTATTGGAACCCACGCTTGGAGATTGCAAGACCTCTTGATAATTCGCCAATCCTCCCCGCTCTGTTCGAAAAGCGCCCCCCACATTTTACAGGCGATTGAATTGTTGGGATTAAATTATATAGATAGTCCTATGAAGCAGCTCTATCGAAGATATTTCGAGCGTAGAGGCTCATTTTCGCTCCTGGGCAGAGAGGAGTAGAATTTTTTGATTCATTTCGACACCAAACGGGTGTTAGGGGACCCCCCCGGCAAAGGATTACGGTACGGTAGAATCAATGCTCTTTGTACACAGCTTCATAAAAAGCCTTTTCTGCATGTTCTGCGTGTCGGTGTTAATCGCACCTGGCGTCGCAAGGGCTATCGACCAAGTCATCGATTTCGAAGAGTTCCCGATCCCCCTGGACAGCTACCAGGATTGGACCGCTGGGGATTTTACCTCGAAGGGCATCTTCTTCGACATCGAAGGGACGAACCCAAGGAAGCCCTACGACGAAGGCAACTTCCTCAATGGCGAGGTTACTTTCTACACTGAGGAGTTTGGTGAGGAGCCCGTTGCCTTCAACGACTCCATCTGGTTCTTCCTCCACGGCGTATACTACGACGGCGGCTGGCTCACTCCGACGCTCACACTCACGCGAGATGGGGGCGGCACCTTTGATCTCTATCAGCTGGAGATCACGGAATCGCTTAAATCGGCCGGCGCCACAGACGTCAGGATTGAGGGCAACCTTAATGGTGGCGGCTATCTCGAGGAAGACGTCGTCCTCGACTGGGTCGTCGACGGCGTCGGCGGTGAGGACGATTTTCAGACGGTCATCTTCAGCTCTGAATGGGTCGATCTCGATAGCGTGGTGTTTTACGCGCTCGACGGCGTGGACGAGAAGGAATGGGGCATCGACAACATTCACGTGAGCTATGTGCCAGAGCCGTCCATGGCTTTATTGCAAGGCGTCGCGCTCGCTTGTCTCGCGGCGCTCACTCGCTGGCGGAAAGATAAGCATCATAGGCCCATGGCGTCTGCACGGCACACCCCAAGACCATGGCCCGATCTATCCATCCCTCAGCACAATTCGGTTCGGACGATCCTAAAGGAGTGGTGCCCCCAAATCTCATTGGGAATCCTCAAGTTAACGATTCAACAACCCCCAACGAGAGGAGACACCACCCATGGAACGATACATCGGAATCGATGTTCACGCAGCCAGTTGCACGATCGCCGTCATTTCACAGTCGGGACGCAAGCTCAAGGACTTCCCGGTCGAGACCAACGGGGATGCGCTGATTTCTGCCATCCAGGTGATCCCGGGTCACAAACATCTCGTCTTCGAGGAGGGGACGCAGAGCGCTTGGCTCTACGAGATTCTGAGTTCTCGCGTCGACGACATCGCCGTGGCGGGAGTCCGACAAAGTCGGGGTCCCAAGAGCGACAAGCGGGACGCGTATGGACTGGCCGAGAAGCTTCGAATAGGTGCACTCGACCAACTCATCTTCAAAGCACCGAGACAATTCACCAAGCTTCGAGAACTCGCTCGATCCCACATGATGATCGGGCGCGACTTGGTTCGCGTGCAGGCTCGAATCAAGAGCATCTACCGATCCCGTGGAATCCAAACGCCTGGGAATACCGTCTACAGCAAGAGCCGCCGCAACGAGTGGCGCAGACAACTCCCCCCAGCAGCACGTCAAACCACAACGCGCCTCTACGAACACTACGACTTTCTCGTCGAGCAAAAGAAGCAAGCCGAGAAAGAACTCATTCAGGAATCAGCCAAACATCCCATCGCACGAATTCTGCAAACGGCTCCCGGCCTGGGACCCATCCGAGTAGCGCGACTTGTCCCCATCGTCGTTACACCGCATCGCTTTCGAACGCGAAAGCAATTCTGCAGCTACTGTGGCTTGGGCATCGTGATGCGTTCAAGCTCCGACTGGGCGCAAAACTCCGAAGGTGCCTGGGTGCGCGCACCGGTTCTAAAAACGCGCGGCCTGTCTCGACGTTACAACCACGTACTCAAAGATATTTTCAAAGGTGCAGCCACGACAGTCATCACCAGCTTGCACAACGATCCCCTCTACTGCGACTACTGCACCCTGCTCGACAATGGGACCAAACCCAACCTTGCCAAGCTGACGCTTGCACGAAAGATCGCTGCCATCACGTTACGCATGTGGAAAAACGAGGAGGAATACGACCCCTGTCACAATCACGCTTAGGTCATCGCAGCGGTGATGAGATCGCCGATGTGACTTGCTTGGAAACGCAACAGCGAAGAAGGTTCGGAGGTGAGCATCCATGTTTTACCTGGTCCAAGATGCGATGCACCGAGACCCCCAGGATAAGCTATGCCCCTCCCCAGTACCGAACGAAGCGATGGCCGATGGAGGCCCCGATGGAAGGATGGTTCCTTGGACAAGAAGAACCGTACTGCTGGCAGACCGCTTTGCGATGCAAGGACCTGAGGCACAACTCTCAACATCGAAGCATCCGCACACTCAACGTTTCTGCCACGTGTGAGTGCGGAGTCGAAGATCGTGTTCTTCGAGGAAACCTAAGAGACCAAAGGGCAGACGCCGGGTTACAGAGGATTCGACGAACAGGGAACGTTTGTCTTGTAACCCTGGCCTATGGAAGGTAAAACAAGCCCCCTTTCCACGCCCGGTAACACAACCAATATGACAAAGGTGGCGCTTGTATAGGATTGCTGATCTATTCATCCAGCAATTGTCGCCCATGAGCACTTAACTTGTCAGTACCCTCGGAGGCAACACGGGGTTGCCATCCGGGCCTCGTGTCACGGGCCGAGAAGTGTGGTAGCACCCGGTGAATGACCGGAAATTTAGACTCACGAAGGTCTTTTGAAGAGCCAATCCCCTGGCTTGATTCGCAGCATGGCGAGTGTTGTCAATGCGAGGAAGAGAAGCGTTGGCTGGTCGGGTTCTGGAACAGCGACGACCTGGCTCTCCATGATGTCCTGTAACTGCCCGTCGCCCACCGTCAGTACCACCGTGTACGTTCCTGGCGTGGTGTAGGTGTAGTTTGGATTGGCGGCGCTATCACTATCACCATTACCAAAATTCCAGCTGTAGTTCAGGGCTTCTCCCTCCGGGTCGAAGGATGCGCTGCCGTCGAAAGCTACCAAAAGCGGAACAGTGCCCGTAGTCGGGGTGGCGTCGAAATTGGCCGACGGTGGCTGGTTGGCATCGGGATCTACCAGCAATGCTATTTCAGAATCGGTGAGTGCACGATTGTAGATACGAACGTCGTCCAGCAGTCCGTCGAAAGGTCGATTGTCCGCCCCATCCGGTTGATTTCCAATCGCTGCCAGTACGGACGGATTTGTATCAATCTGACCCGTTAGGGGAAGACTCGCCATTTCCGTTCCATTCACATACAGACGCATGTCCGTGCCATCGTAGGTCGCAGCCACGTGCGCCCAGGCCTCTAGCTCAAATACCTCCGGATCACTTATGAGGGTGCTCGTCAATCCGCCTGTTCTTAAACGGAACCTCAATTTGTTTTCGCTGAGCGTGCCCAGCATCCAATAATGCTCGCTGCTTGACGTTCCTGTGGCTTTTGAAATGAGGCGGCTATCGCCAACCTCAAGGTCATCCGCCTTCAACCACACGCTCATCGTGAGACCTGTCCCGCTGTCAATATCAAGCGGGCCGAGATCAATTCGGTCATCGACACCGTCGAACTCCAAGGCACCTTGGTTCACTCCTCCTGCAGATTGCCATACGGGGCCATTGACAAGCATGCCGTCAGTCAACCCTATGGAATCGGCGGCAATCGTTCCACTGGATTCATCGAGCTTCCAATAAGCAAGCATTCCCTCGGTAGAGCCCTCGCCGAAAACGGAAACCTCTTTCTGAACCGAGTCCGAAAATTCCCCATCATCCACGGTCAGGCTGGCCGTAAAGTTTCCGGTATTGGTGTAGATATGATCGACAGTGGCTCCACTATCCGTCGCACCATCACCAAAATCCCAGTCGTGGGTGATCGGGTCACCCCAGGTATCGAATGATGCCGTTCCATCGAAGCTAACGGAAACTGGTACCGTACCTGAACTTGGTGTAGCCGTAAAAATTGCGAAAGGTGCGCCCGTGGGACTGTCCTTTACGATGGAGAAGTAGTCTCGTACTGTCATCAACTCGTCGACGAAGGTCACGTCGAGCCGGTTGTAATCCACGTCGAGGAGAATGAATCCAAGCGCCAATTCATTGGCAATCATTGCGGGATGGTCGAGGTCCCCTCCAATCTGTAACCAGGAAGAACTCCCGAGGGTCACGTAAACGGTCCCACTGTTCGGATCGGGTCCCAGTGTTGATTTTCGGTACGGGCCATTCCCCCCTGACCTACCATCACCACCATCAACAATCATACTGCTATCCAACGTGGATGAAACCGAGTAGTGCCCATCGATTAGCATCGATCGTTCGTAGGCGTGACTGTGCGAGACCATTACGAGATCCGCTCCTCCAGCTTCGAGAATGGGGATCGCATTCTCACGCATTTCGATCATTCTCGTATCCCCAGTATCGGAATCATGGGTTCCTTTTGAATACGGAGGGTGATGAAAGAAGGCGATAATCCAGTCTTGGGATGTGGCGGCCAGGTCCGCTGCAAGCCATGTCAGCATAGGACCTCCGGAACCGCGATTGGACCCTTGGGAGTCGAGACAGATAAAATGGATATTTGCGTAATCAAAAGAGTAGTAGGCCTCACTTCCCGATGGAAGCCCACCTGCTTCTCCCGCAGTGGGCATGGTAAAAATGTCGTAGTAGTCGTTATTGTCCCCATCATAAATTTGATCGTGATTACCCCGAGATGGCCACAGCACCCTCGTTCTCAACAAGGAGGGGAACATGTCGAACACCCCAGACTGGTATTCCGAATCCGTGCCGTCTAAGAGGGCGTTGTCACCCAGCATTAACCAGAGGTCAGCAGGATTGGCACCCGCGTAGCCGCGATAAGCATCGCGAACCTCAGTTGCATTTTGGAAAAATCCACCGGAGTCACCAAGTACTAGGACACGCGTTGGAGTCGGTATCCCCACAATGGGCGAGGTAGTGAAGAAGTGGTCCGAGTCATCGCCTGCAAGCATTACCGTGCTACTGCCAACCGAGTAGAAGTACTTGGTGTCAGGCACCAAGCCCGTAACTTTCACCTCATGCTCGGTGGTAAGACTAGCGTCTTCTGCCATTGACGTGAGGCTTCCCAGCACAGTGCCGTACATAACCCGACTATCCGTGGCCACATCGCTTCGCCATCGGATAGAAAATTCCGTGGGAGTACCCATCTGTATATAAGGGGCTCTTGTCAGAACGTCTGCCGATGCTTGGTCGGGTAGAGCAAGGGCGGCAAACCCTATGGCAAGGGCCACTAAAAACAGCGAAATAAATTTATCGTCTAGGCGTTCAAAAAGGCCACTAGGCATCTCACATCCTTCAGAACCACCGCCTTCCAGGCGGAGTTCCCATCCGTAATCTGATTAGGTTTCAGGCCAGCTAAGAAACCTCTCCTCGCTGGCCGGAATGCATTGCAAAGGAACCCACGCTACCCCAGCTCTCCAATGAAATACAGTTGTAAAAATCAAGTTTTTGATTCCCTGTCCCTCCCCAAAATGCTTACCTGCTGCGCACGCTCTTCTGGATTCTGATTCTCCGTTTTTTCCCTCGCCCCCGAGCCCAACTCCAACTTGAAATCGAAGCCTTGCGGCATCAAGTCGCAGTGCTGCACCGAAACACCTCCACACGCCCCAGATTAAACGCCTGGGATCGATCACTCTGGGTTCTGCTACGGAGCACCCTGCCCTCGTGGAAGCAAGCTCTCGTGATCGTGCAGCCGGAGACCGTGGTCTCCTGGCATCGCAAAGGATTTCGGCTGTTCTGGCGATTCAAATGCCGCCAAAGGAAACGGGGTCGCCCTCCGATTCCACTGGATGTACGAGAACTCATCCGAAGAATCAGCCATGAGAATCCTGGCTGGGGCGTGCCACGCATCCAGGGTGAATTGTAGATGCTTGGAATCAAGGTCAGCGATGCGACCGTCAGAAAATACCGAGTCAGAACAGCCAAGCCCCCTTCGCAATCCTGGAAAACGTTCCTGGCCAACCACTCCAAGAAAATCTGTGCAATTGACTTCTTTGTGCTCCCGACCTTTCGATTCAAGTTGCTCTTTTGTTTTGTGGTGCTCTCGCACGACCGAAGAAAGATCATTCACACCGCTGGCACCACACACCCCACGGCGCAGCGGACCGTTCAACAAGTCACCGAAGCCTTTCCGTGGGACACGGCGCCTACCTACTTACTTCGTGACAATGACGGCATCTATGGTGAAGTCTACAAACAACGCTGGGTCAGCATGGGTATTACAGACAGGAAGACTGCCCTGCGCTCACCCTGGCAAAATCCCTACGTCGAGCGCATCATCGGATCCATTCGCCGCGAATGCTTCGACCACATCATCCCCATCAACGAGCGCCATGCCAGTCAATTCCTCAAGGAGTACGCAACCTACTACAATGAGTCACGCACCCACCTGAGCCTCAACAAAGATTCGCCCGAAGGCAGAAGAAAGCAAACGCCTGATAAGGGCAACGTCATTTTTATTCCGATACTCGGTGGCCTGCATCACCGCTACGAATGCCGCGCTGCGTAGATTCAATCTGATCATGGATCAATTCATAAAGGTCCAATGCACCCATGCGCCTTGAATTCGGAGACTTTTAGATTCCATCATTGAAATACGTTCATCTCTTGATAAAACTCTGCACCTACCGCCAAATCAATGTCAGCTTTTCGCCAAGATCGATGCCGATGAGGTTTTTGCGAGGGACAGTCAGAACTCCGCCGATAGCAACGATTTTCCCAGCCTGTCAAGCACCTGATTTTCCGGTTTCTAAACTTGATTAATTTCCGAAAAATCCATATTCAAGATGGACTATTTCCCAGTGCAGGTTTTTCGGCTTTCAGTGCAGGTCCAAAAATCGCGTAAGTCATTGTTTAATAAAATAAAATGTGGAGCGAGAGACGGGGTTCGAACCCGCGACCCCGAGCTTGGGAAGTTTTGGCTCTCACTACCAGTAACATTCAGTTTTTCTTATTACATTCCATCGCTTCCAATCTTGAAATCGCAAAAGTGGGCCAGGAGAAAGTGGACAGAGGTGGACACAGAGCGCACCAGCGCCTGGCCCAC
This sequence comes from Pseudomonadota bacterium, assembly GCA_003353845.1. GTDB lineage: Bacteria > Myxococcota_A > UBA9160 > UBA9160 > JADFDR01 > GLO-12. Next base: position 8,789 of record PIVT01000078.1, read on the forward strand.
TTTGGGCCAGAGGTAAGAGCCTTACAGCTGCCTCACGTGCCCTGCCCTTCGGCTGCTCATCGATCTGTTCTTCGACAAACTCACGTCGAAGAACCTTACGTGACCAGCAGAGAAGGTAAAGATGGAGTTCATCAACCGCTTACATTCCAAAAATCAGCATCTGAGTGCCAACAATACTGTGGGAAGTCCAAAGTGAGGCTTGGGTAATAAACTCACTCTGAGAAATAGCACCTTCTTTACATCAACCCTGCCAGAAACCTTGTAAAGGGAACGATATCCTGCCCTACACTCGCCGCTTCCAGAGAAGTCATATAGCCCCTTCTCTTTTCCACAGGAACAACCAGCCAGGGATAGCCACCGGAGGCCATCATGACATTCATCACAAATCTTGCCATGCGACCATTTCCATCCAGATAAGGATGGATATACACAAAAACAAAATGCCCCAGTACAACACGCACTGCCGGGTTTTTTTCTTCTTTTAACAATTCAAAAAATGCCGGCATCAAATCCTGCCTGACAGCTTCAAAATTGGGTGGCACATGCCTGGAATGGCGTATCAAAACCCGCGCATTTCGATACCCAATCAAATCTGAACGCTTCACCATCCCCGCTTCCGCACAGGGGCCGAACAACTCTTTGTACCATTCTGAATGATCTTTCCTTGCAACCTCACCGGCATTTTCGTGGCAAAGAACTGGCTGTAGGCTCTGTGTGACACGTTGAAATGACAGCCTGTACCCTTTTGCTGCCAGAGCATCTTTGTTTACCCGATCTTCTTCATTTTGATCGGGGTTCCAGTTTCCTAACCGTACTTTCTCAATCAATTCATGGCTTACCTGGTAGCCCTCTATCGAAAGCGAGTGGTAGGCATCGCTTACAAAAATATCTTCAACTTGTTTCAGATATTTTTTTGCATCCGGAAACCTTGTCGGGGGCACGGGAAAATTCGTAATCACCGGCTCTCTCATTTTTTCCCACATCATTTTCATCCGGTTTGTATAAGGTGAAACTTCTCTCACACGAAACGCAAGCGATGATTTTTCATCAAGCGGGTTTTTCTCTGTTGTCTGGTAACCTGCAGATTTCATGTTGCTCATTATTTCATCTGCGAATTCATCCTTACCGACATTTCGAAAGGCTCCTGCCAGCCTTCCCGCGACCTGGCTATGCCCTCCGTCCAGCAACCCCCCTAATAGATCAGAGAAATCACCGGATACCATCAAGAGAGCAGCACAAGCCTCATCAGGGGAAGCAGTAAAAAAATGAGGGCCTGCGTTAATCAACGCACTTGCCAGGCAAAAAACACGCACTCCCTCCAGCACCACAACGTCTTTCTCAAGAGGCATTTTCAAGCGCGCATCGAAGATGGATATTCCATGAAGCAGCTCTCTGGATTTATTATTTCCACTTTCACAGCGTACAAGCAGCTGTTTCGGAACCGTCCAGTTACCGGTATGCAAGAGAAGTGATTGTTCAGGAGACAAACACCATGACTCACCATACCGGTGATCAAGATAGGCGGTACAAAACCCCCAAAATGAAGTAAACCACGCGGTTGTTTCACCGGGCAAATCTTCCTGCCTGGAAGCGATATACCAGCCTCGCATCACACTCTGCAAAAAACCTGCCTCAACCAACCTTTCTCGATGAAGACGACTCAAATCTTCCGAACGGATGGCTAGTACTCCCTGATCCTGCAAGGCCTTCAGGGCATCTAAAGCATCTGCCAGTTTTTCCTGTGGAGTAGCCATGTGCTTATCCACCTTGGAGCTTCATGTTCTAGAAATTCCAGGTTTTAAGGTATTATTATTCCCAGGCTTTAATGTTTTAGTATTTAAAGGCTTTCATGTCAACTTATTTGCAGGTTTTAGTGCTTTATTTTCGACAGAACCCGTACACAGGCAACACTTTTACGCGCTAAAAAGCTCTAAAGACGGCTTAGAGAGTTTTAGAAGAAAGACTGAATCGCCCCGGGTTTGCTGGAGACCCTGGTGAGGAGATTGGCTTTGCGCGCCTCAAGGTCCGCCCCTTCGCCAATCTTTGTATCCACTGCAAAGCAGATCAGGAGCGACTAGAGGATTGAGCCTACCCTCCGCCTATCGCTCGCATCTATTCCATCCGAACCTTGACCTTGATCCTCTCAGGAATTTTTTTGGGCGCCTGAATCAAGTGGAGAGTCCCTTGACAGCCTGGACATCTATTTCCACTGTGTGAGTAATTTCACTTCTGGCATGATCACTCCAACTACAGAGAACCGCAGAAGGAGAGATGGACGGAGTAATCTAGAAAAGCGCACCGATAGAAGAAAGAAGAACCATGGAGCGAGAGACGGGGCTCGAACCCGCGACCCCGAGCTTGGGAAGTTTTGGCTCTTGCTACTAGCAAGAATCATCTAATCGTTACAAAAGCTAGCACTTACAATCTTGAAATCACAAAAGCGGGCCAGGAGAAACCGGTCAGAGGTGGACACAGAGCGCACCAGCGCCTGGCCCACTTTGGGCCAGTGTAAAGACATTGTCGATGCCGGTTCGTTCCGAATGCTCGGCGGTCACCCCTCGAATAACCATGCACTGTTGTCAAGTTCACCCGTTCAGAAGGGTTCACCCTCCAGCGAACTCAGCGCCTCTTGATCGTATTCGATGACATATTCATCACCGCTGCTCCCGGATGACGGCGGGGAGTCTCCGAGGACATACCCCATGGCTCGATACCCTCGCATGCGTCGATCGAACATCCGCAGGAGCATGGGTACGTGTTGATCGACGTAGTCGAACACACGAACGTCCTGCTTCGCATGATGTCGACGGTGGAGACGGCCTGCATACTGGACGAGCGTGCCTTTCCAAGAAACTGGCATCGTAAGAAACAATGTATCCAGCCTCACATCATCAAAGCCCTCTCCAATGAAACGCCCCGTAGCCAGCACGATACGTTCTTCATTTTCTGGGATATTGGCCAATTGTTCGGCAACTGCGCTTCGCTGTTTCTTACCCATCCCACCCCTTAGAATTACAAGGTTCCGGGTTACAGCGCGAAGTCGCTCAGCGAACATCTCAAGATGCTCTCGCCGTTCTGTTAGCAATATGGGTGAACGACCCTCTTCGAGCGCCTGAATGACATCCTCAAGGATGAAGTCATTTCGCTTCTCATCCATCGCCAACTTTCCATAGATTTGCTGGACCCCTCCGCCCTCACCATCAACCATTCGGAAATCCGTTTCCCGTACAATCAGTCGATGTTCGAATGAATGCCCCGCACTCGGGTCGCGGGCATCAATCTCAAAACGCACCGGTCCCAGCTGAAGCTGGAGAATGGGATGATGGCCGTCTCGCCGGAGCGGCGTCGCCGTCAGGCCCACAACATATTTAGCCCTCACCTCACGCAGGACGCGCTCGAAAGAGACCGCCGAAACGTGATGGCACTCATCTACGATGACCTGCCCGTAGCCAGTGACGATGTCATCAACCTCATCACGACGCACGAGACTCTGAATCATCGCGACATCTAGATGCCCATTTGGCTTGCGCTTCCCGCCCCCAACTTGACCGACCTCCTTTAGATCGAGATCGAGGAAAGCGGCGAGTTGCGCGCGCCATTGCTCCAAAAGCTGTGTCCGGTGCACGAGAACCAACGTGCTACATGCACGTCGCGCAACGAGATGGGCACCAACTACTGTTTTCCCCGTTCCGGGCGGGGCGACGAAGATACCCATATCATGCGCAAGTAGTGCTTGGGCCGCATCGTTTTGGATCGGTGTCAGCGTGCCATCAAACTGAACATCAAGACATTCTCCGCGGCAGCGTTTGTCTTCGATCTCCAACTCGACATCACAAGAGCGGAGCAACTCCTCAAGATCACAGGCACACCCTCTCGGCAAGCCGATATGCGCTGGAAAATCCTCCGCACAGCTAATCACGCGTGGTGTGAGAACTGTTGAAAGTCGCATCGCCTGTTTCTTGTAGAATTCGGGGTTTTGGAATGCGGCGAGCCGTTTCATCTGATTCAACAAGCCAGAGGACAGCCCTGCTTTTTTCACAAAGAGTTGCTGCCCCAAGACCGCACGAACCTTATCGGGAAACGGGCCCGCGATGGTGGGCTTCGGAGGTCTTCGCGATGGAGAACGCAACCAAGGGGCGTCCCTTTCTTCTTCCCCTGCAGGATCACCCATGGCCACACCAACGACTGAGCCCCTTTCGGTTGCTTCCCGCGCGAGATTTTCGACCCTCATCGGATCAATCCGAGGCAGCGAAGCCAGGAATGCCCACTGGTCATCGTAGGGAACCCAAGAGAGATCGATGAAAACCGAGTTGCCCTCTTGCCGCGGTCCGTCCTGAAACGGTAGAGCGATGAGATTCCCGAAGCCCCCGCTCGGCATTGTGTCCTGATTCGGAAAAAGGCGATCATAGGAATCCATCGACAATTCATGTCGGCGTGACATCGTCTCTGTAACCAAATAACAACCCATCTGTCGCGCGATGGACGCCCGAACAGGAGCGCCAAAGAAAAACCACACATGAGCACCATTCCCCGAACGTGATCGTTCGACTGCAGCGTCTACCCCAAGTGCGCGGCACGTTTCGGAGAAAGCGGCTACATCCTCTTGCCAAGACCCCTTGTCGAAATCGACAGCGAGAAACCAACAGGTTTCATCTTTCAACAAGGGATAGACACCCGCCACGTGACGGCCATGAAAATGGTTGAGGATCATTTCATCGTTAACGGGCAGGAAGGCTTGGTGTGGACATTCGCTGCACTTGACACGCGGCTTGTCACACACACCACGCACCCATTCATTTCCGCAGGCTGGCGAGTATCCCGCCCTGCCCGACTTCGCGTTCTCCCACCGCCTCGGGAAGACATCCAAGCGACCGCGAAAGAGTTTCTGGAACAGAGCAACTTTCTCGCTGGATGTTCTCGGCGTACTCGAATCTCTCACCACAGACGATGACGCAACAGGCTTCTCTTTCCCATCGGGTGCAAGGAGTTCCTCCCGGATCTCAGCAATCCGCGCACGCACTCGACTTTCCTGTGCATCGAGCTCTGCAAGCCGAGCTTCCTGGCGGGCGAGTTCATCCCGCAGCGCGCGTTGGTACTCGCTCATTTCTTCCCCCTGGGTTCCCCGGCGCTCCCTTTCCACGGGGCTCCGGGCAAGCGGCCCAGCAATTCTCTCTGAACATATTGCTGTGCGTCACTGGCATCCCACGGACAGCTCGAAGCGAGCAACGGCGCGATGTCTCCGAGGAATCTCGGGTCCGAACACTTCGCCTCCAGGTTCTCCTCAAACTCAGCCCGCGACAGGCTGAGCCCTTCGTGATCGAGGTAACGCAGGAGGCACTCTACGACGCGGTCAGCATCTACCACCACGGATCGTCCCGCAATCCACAGATCGAAGAGGTCTCTCCCCTTTTTGCGTTGGTAGAGAGCACGAAGCTTCGTACCCAGCAACTCGTCGAGTTGATAGGTGTGAACATTCGCACTTCCCGAGAACCATCTTGAGTTCACTTCAAAAGGGTGCTTCTCAATCCCAAAGACACTGAAATGCTCGCGTGTGTTGATCTCAATCTTGAGCCGCATAGGGAGAGCTGGAGGCCCCTCTGATCGCATCTTGTAAATCAAGGTTACGCGCCCTTCCTTGAAGGCACGACTCGGTTGGCCCAACCACGGATCCAGCACCTCTCGAATCACATCCAGAATAGGGCCAATTGGTCCCGCTTTTACTTGCACCAAGTCAATATCTTCTGAATAGCGTGCAGCGGGTGAAAGATGGAGTTTAAATAACGCAGTGCCCCCGCGAAAAGCGAGAGCCTCGACAAGCTCCTCTCTTTCGAACAGCTCAACCAAAGCTCGACTGAGAATGAGGTCTTGCTCGACTTGGGCATCCTGCACCCAGGGCGCCTGTTGTCGCCACTCCGTGATGTAATCGAAAGGAATCATAGATCCGGTTCCACTTCTGCGTTGAGCATGAGCTTCCAACGCGCGTCGCGTGGAGCGCCCGACACTTCACTCCCCGGCTCGAGGGGTACGACCTCACGCGCAGAGCGCTCCACATAATCGGCCAGCCTCTCCGAACGCTCAGGCGCACCAACGAGCGAGAGCAGGTAACCGAGACGTTGAGCCCAGGGGAGAGGGGACAAGGGAGCCAGCTCGACCAAGCGCTCGGGATCGAGC
>PIVT01000602.1 GCA_003353845.1 Pseudomonadota bacterium
AGGGAGAACAAATGTGAGTGCGCCAAGTTAAGCTGATGCAGATCAGCTGGGCAATCCAGCCTGGCCAAAGGGTAACCACCGGGCCAGAACAGAACTTTGCATGCAGGGAGGTAACGAACTGTGTGAAGCCAGAGGGATGGCGGGTTATCGGCCACAACGCAAGTGAAGGTATCCAGCCCCGAAATGTTCATCGTCGCCGCAGGGCCAAGGGTTTCATTTCCTGGAAGCCAGCAGCATGGCACGCGTTTTTTGGTGAGCGTGTCGTGCCGGGTCGGGGTCTGAGTCCGTGGCAGGTCATCCAACGGTTTGCATCGGAACTTGGGAGAGCCGTGTCGTTCCCAACAGAAGCCTCCAACGAAGCCGAAGAGGCGAGGAGGAGGTATGGCGGCATGGCAGTCGGACCAACTCGTAGTAGAGGTGTAGTCGGGGTAATGCCCGGTGCGGACCGCGGGTCCACTCGAAGGGGTTGGCAGTAAAGCGTAGAGGGATGAAGCAACGTATGCCGAACGCAGAGACGGAAAAACCGACGCTGCTGAAATTGGCCCTCATATCGGAACGGGCGCAACAGGAGCCGAACTGCCAGTTCACGAGCCTGGCTCATTTGCTGGACGAACGGTTCCTGGAGCACTGCTACCATCGGCTCGGCAGGGACCGGGCTTGTGGCATGGATGGAGTGACATGGCGGGAATACGGAGAGCACTTGGAGGGGAACCTGCGGGATCTGGTTGCACGTCTGAAGGCCAAACGCTACAAGCCGCAGCCTGCCAGGCGCGTGTACATCCCCAAAGACGAGCACTCGACCAGGCCGCTGGGTCTGCCCGCTCTTGAAGACAAGATCGTGCAGAAGGGGATCGCCTT
>PIVT01000603.1 GCA_003353845.1 Pseudomonadota bacterium
ACCCTTTCCATTTACCATATCTCACGATTTTCTTGACTTCCGTAAGCCCCCGATTTACGTTGCAGATCGTGCTAATGAGAGGGACTAACGATGAAAAGAGCAAGCGCAAGTTTCGACAAGCAGAGCTGGATGCTTTCCATAGGCGTCCGGCATGATCTTAACAACCTTTGCTGGGTGGCTTTGATCGTGATCGGACCCTTCAGCTTTCAATACCGGCTCTGGGCCGACAAGTGAGCCGGGCTGGCAACACTGCTGAAGCACTACTTCGTGTACTGACGGCCCATGTGGCGAACGCTGACGCATGGGAAAAGCACTACCTCAGCGACAAACCGACAGAGGCCGAACACAAGGCCCTGACGGAGAGTTCTACCAGGCCGTTTTTGGCCTTATGTAAGCGGGAGGGGTTCCGCTACGGTAACATATTGGAGATTATCCCTGTGGCGTTTAAGACGGACCACGCGGAGCGTCAGGCGATCCTGGCAGACCTGCGCGATCACGTTTCTGTAGCGTACGATACAGAGATACCCTTCTAGGAGACAAGATGGCTGAAGAACTGGAGCTGCCGCGTGCGTGGAAGCTGACTGAGAACCAGGATTTTATTATTGGCTCGCTGGCCGACGACGCGGGCACGTACATCACGACCTATGAGTTCTGCAAGGAGCTGTATGGCGGGGCGGAAAAAGGGATGCCAGCGCCTGCCAAGCTGCGGGTTTTGATCCAGCGGTGCCGCGAGATACTGAGTGATGAGACAGACGGCAAGGTCAAGATCGAAGGTAAGCGCGGGTCCGGCTGGATTATGACGCGCAAGAACGCCGCAAGGCTGCGGAATATAGTTGATCCGGAATGACGCCC
>PIVT01000604.1 GCA_003353845.1 Pseudomonadota bacterium
AGCGAGGAAGTGTAATCACCCGTTGAACCAATTTGAAGCAGGATCGGCCCGAAGGCGAAAACAGTCGTCAGCGTACTGGTCAGCAGGGGAAGCGCTAAGGAGTTGCCGGTTTTTAAAACGGCTTCCTTGCGTGCCATTCCCGTTTCCATATTCACTTTAATGTCATCGGATACCACAATGGCGTTATCCACGAACATACCCAATGCAATAATCATGGTGGCCAGGGACATCCGTTCCATATCAATGCCCAGGGCGTACATGGTCAAAATACCGAAAAGCATGACCAGGGGAATGAACGAGCCGACAATCAAACCGGTTCTAAGCCCCAGCAGCAGCATGACCACCACCAGGACGATGGCCACACTTTCGGCCACATTGAGCACCATGCCGCTGACGGCTTTTTTAATGAGTTCGGGCTGGTAGGTGGCAAAATCGAGCACGTAGCCCCATGGCAGGGACTGTTCTAACTCCTGGACTTCTTGCTTCAACCGCCTGCCGAACTCAACCGCATCGACCCCTCTAATGATAAAAACACTTAAAACAATGGACTGATGGCCATTGTAGTAGGCCGGGTTGTTGATGGGCTCCACGTAAGCTCTTCTGATGGTTGCGATGTCACGCAGCGGAATCGTGCCCTGGGTGCCGGAAATCGGGATGAGCACCTCTGCGATCTCCTCGATGGACTTGAACCGGCCCTGGACCTCCACGATGACGTCCACATCGTTGAGGTTTATCCTGCCGCCGGGCAGGAGAATATTTTGATCGCGCAGACTTTTGCCGATATCTGCGGGGTCGATGCCCAGTTGCGCAATCTTGGCGCTGGACACCTCGAGATAGATGCGCTCGTCCTG
>PIVT01000605.1 GCA_003353845.1 Pseudomonadota bacterium
ATGCCCAAGGAAGACGATTCTCCCACCCGCGACCATGACACCGCATCAGCGAATTGAACGCGGCAAACTGCACCCAACGCACATACAGTTCGGCCGAGTATTCATCCGTCGTATAGAACGCACCGATGTCGGAGTTCCAGAATGGCGACACGCTCAGCGAGTGGTTGATGCCAATGGCGATATGGGTTTCCAGTGTACGCCACGTCGTGAGCGGATCGCCCGGCCACATCCAGCCGCCCCAACGCGCGACACCCAGGTAGCCGTTGCGGTGCAGGCTCCAGGGACGCACATTCGGCTGCTTCGAGAGCGGGCCCGTATAGTAGAGTTCATGCCGCTTCATGCGCTCGTGGAAATTGAACCAGTCCCCTTCATCCGGCCACCAGGCATCCACCCCGGCATCCACCAGGGCATTGTGCTCATTCCAGTAGTTTTGAATGTGGGTGTTATCGAGCCGCTCACCGGGCTTCGGCGGAATCGTTCCCTGAATCGTTTCCAGACGATCCCGGTCCCAAGGAATCATGTGCACCATCACCTTGACGTTGCGGTCGTGCATATCGGCGAGCACCGTTTTGGGGTCGCGCTTGAACACCCCGGGATTGAACTCGTATGAGGGCTGGTTCTTGTTCCAGCCACTCGGGCAAAACCCCGTGCCCAGGTAGCAAACGCTGTCCAGCGGGATCTGCTTCTCGCGGAATGTATCGACAACCTCGAGCATCTGCGTTTCATCCTTCACGGTGCGGTGCGACTGCTGATAGCCCAGCACCCACTTCGGCGGTAGCACGGCTTGACCGGAGATGGTCGAGATATCTTTCATCAGCGCTGCGGGGTACCGTGCGTCAAAGACGAACACA
>PIVT01000606.1 GCA_003353845.1 Pseudomonadota bacterium
CCTGAGCGCCATCAGACCCTTCGCAAACCCCCAGTACCCGTCCCGTAGCAGCATCCAGAATGGAGACCGCCGACTGATACCCCAACGTCATCATGACCCGATCCTTGTGGGCCACTAGGCATTCCTCACCCGCGCTGGGCGAAAAGCGCAACGTCGGGTTCTTCCATGCCTCTACGCCCCACGGAGACAAGGGCTGTTTCCACAACAGGATACCATTGAATGCGTCACGGGCAATCAGTGTCCATTGTTCCGGTACAGCGTCCTGCGCAATGCCGGTGGGGGCCTCGTCCAGTATGTAAAAAACCCGGCCCTGTGCCGATACCATGGCGGTGAAACTCGACGTGAACGCGTGGCTGCGCAGCCACAAGGGTTCACAGCTCCACTGAAGACCACGCGGCGGGCCGACTAGTGTATCGGGAGTCACCGGATTGTTGCCCGGTCCTTGCCGGGAGTGAGTCCATTCACCCATCTCTCGCGGCCAGGATTTGACTTTCCTGGTCCAGGAGCCCGCTTGCTTGACCAAAGCCACCCCGTGAGGAGCCAAAACGCGCATCAACTCCTGCATGCCCGCCATGGCGCTCTTCTCGACTATGATCAGATTGACCAGATTGTCGGCGTACGGCAACGACGTGCCCTCCCAGGCGTCAACGGAAACGGGTCCGTAGAGGCCGAGCGACTGGATGTTTCGGCGGGCCGCGGAGACCTTTTCAGGATCACGGTCCAGTCCATGCACCAGGTAACGGTCATTGACGCGCAGGGCGCCGGTCAGCTTTCCGTCGCCGCAGGCCAGATGCACAACCAGGCCGCCCTTCACGCCGCTTCCGGTGAGTATGTTCCGGGCGACAGAGG
>PIVT01000607.1 GCA_003353845.1 Pseudomonadota bacterium
AGATCTGTGCACTGACCAACACACTGATCCTTGATGAGGACGGCCTTTACGATCCAACAGACTTCAACGACAGGCTTTTACTAGGACTCAAGGGCACCATGTCGGAGGCGGAGATTCACCTGCTTATGTCCCGGCTCCATGGGGGTCTTATTAACAAGGCGCACCGCGGGGAACTGCGCACCCGGTTGCCCGTAGGTCTGGTCTATGACGCGCAGGGCCAGGTGATTTTAGATCCGGACAGCCAGGTGCAAGAAAGCATTCACCTTTTGTACAGGACTTTCTTTCGAACGGGCACTGGACATCGCACAGCCAAGCACTTTCGTGACAACGGGCTTCTGTTTCCCAGGCGTGTTTTTTCCGGTCCGGACAAGGACAAATTGTACTGGGGACCTTTAGGGGTGAGGCAGGTGCTGCTTGTTTTGCATAATCCCCGTTATGCAGGCGCCTACACCTTTGGCCGCGGACGATGGGCAAGGGGGCCGGAGGGAAAAAGGAAGCGAGAGCTTTTGCCGCAGGATCAGTGGCAAGTGCTCATCCCGGATGCACATCCGGGTTACATTTCCTGGCAACAGTACGAGGAAGTCCAACAACGGCTGCGCCACAACGCCCAGGCTTACGGAATCGATCGCCGCCACGGTCCGCCCCGGGAAGGCCCGGCTCTGTTGCAGGGACGGGTGGTCTGTGGTATGTGTGGGAATCGAATGAGTGTGCGTTACCATCGTCGTGGTGAGCATCTGGCTCCCGAATACCTCTGTAATCGTATCTACATGGAACACGGCGGGCCGCACTGTCAAAAGATCCCGGGTGCAAGCATCGATGCTGCTGTGGGCAAGCTGCTCCTCGAAGC
>PIVT01000608.1 GCA_003353845.1 Pseudomonadota bacterium
CCCGTGGAATGAGATTTTGACCCGTGTAGCACGTGCCAAACTGCCAGTCTAGCGGCCGCGCCATGGGGCCCTGTGCCGAGTTCCTCCCCATGCGGGCGCGAAGCGCGCTTCGCGCCCATCGCCAGCGAAAGGCATAGTGGTTGCGCAGCTCCGCCGAGAATCAACAGGAGCAAACACGGGATAAAACAACGCGGAGGATCGTTAGTAATGGCTTGAGACGTAACGGGGTTGCGTAAATTCTCAATCCAAGATTGGATGCTTTTTCATTGTGCTGAGTTCTGAGTTCGGGGCCCGTAAACGGGAATTTCGGTTTATGACAGCGCAGCAAGCTGTCTACGAGCCACACGACTTTGCAGTCAAGTGCGGACTTCCAGGCATCGGTGAAGACACCCGGCCGCAATCGACATGGTTGGCATGCGGCGGACTTACGGTTCCTCCGAGAGGTTCCGTGCCGAAATCGACATGTGGAGCATGTATCGGACTTGCGGATCCTCATAGAGGATCCGCGCCGCTTTAGCTTCGAGCTAACAGCGGACTTTTGGGTAGTTGGCACCGTACCAAAAGCAAAGGTGATGGCTTCTTCTAAATACTTGCCTAAATCGACGAAGATTGCGATTGTCAGCGCGCCGAAGGGACCTTACCAAGGGACCTTACCAAGGGACTTTGCCAAGGGACCCTACCAAGGGACCTTACCAAGGGACCTTACCAGGGGACCTTACCAAGAGACCTTACGAAGGGACCTTACCAAGGGACCGTACCATTTATAAAAGAAATCGCAGCAGTCAGACATTCGATAGATTTTGGAAATGAAGAACTCTAACCTGAAGATGGCTCGCATCGAGCAAAG
>PIVT01000609.1 GCA_003353845.1 Pseudomonadota bacterium
CTGTTGGGCAGGTGGATGCCGGCAACGGGCTGATGGCGGTCAAGGACCTGGTCTTCGACAAGAAGAAGCTGACCATGAAGAAACTCAAGGAGGCCATGGCGGCCAGCTGGGAAGGATACGAAGACGTCAGGAAGATGTGCTATGAGGATGCTCCAAAGTACGGCAACGACATCGACGAAGTGGACTTCCTGGTTCGCAGGGTCAACGACAGCATTCTGAAGGCCTTCAACAGTGTGGATGGCGGCGGTTTCTACCTGGACCGTAACTGGAAGGGGTCACTGGACCAGTACACCAAGAGCATCCACAACCTGATGGGCAAGTACACCGGTGCGATACCCACGGGCAAGTATCCCGGGGTGGCACTCACCGACGGCAGTTTGTCGGCCATGCCGGGTACGGACCTCAAGGGAGCGACCGCGCTGGTGATGTCTGCAAGCAAAGGCAACGATCCCGTCGTGTGGACCGCGACGCACATGAACTGCAAGCTTCCGCCGGATCAGCTCGACACCCGCAAGGGAAGGGACGGCATGATGGCTCTGGTCAGGACCTTGTTCGCCAATAAGGGCTTCCACATCCAGTTCAATGTGCTGGATACCAAGAAGCTGAGAGACGCGCAGAAACACCCGGAGAATTACCGCGACCTCGTGGTCCGTGTAGCCGGATTCAGCGCTTTCTTCTGTCAGCTCGACAAGGGAGTACAGGACGAGATCATCGAGCGCACACTACAGCATACCTAGTAGTGATGAGCTAATATGGAATCAGGTAAGGCATAACGCTTAGTTATGCCTTACCATCCTTATTATAAAAAGGTAGAATAAAATAACAAGATAGAAAATTATGAAAGAAA
>PIVT01000172.1 GCA_003353845.1 Pseudomonadota bacterium
ACTTGCCATATGTTGTCCCAAGGAGTATGAGTTGAACTAAGTGAGAATTTGACACATGGTGTCGGCCTCTTGCAATCCCCATACCCCATCACCGGCCATGGCGCGCGGCGAAGGTTTTTTGAAAATCTAGTCTTGTCCATAGGAGAACCCATCATGGCCACTGGACCCCTTACTCAGATCACCGACGTTGTCGTGCCTGAGATCTTCACACCCTACATTCAACAGTTGACCGAGGAGAAGGCCCGTCTTGTACAGTCTGGCATCCTTGTTATCAACCCCGCGATGAGTGCCCTTCTGTCCGGCGGTGGTCTCACGTTCAACGTGCCCTCCTTCCGCGACCTGGACAATGACGACGACAATGTCTCCACAGACACTGTCGGAGATCGCATTGGCCTGACCGATGGCACCCCATTCACCACACAGGCCGCTCAGGACAGCGCCCTCGGCAATGACAGTGTCCCATTGAAGACACAGGCTGACCAGGAGATCGCAGTTCGCCTCTCCCGGAACAACAGCTGGTCCAGCGCCGACTTGACAGGACAGCTGGCTGGCATGGATCCAATGGAGAGCATCGCCTCCCGCGTCGCCTTCTACTGGGCTCGCCGGATGCAGGCCGCGTTCATCGCGACCTACCAGGGCGTCTCCAAGGACAACGGAGCCTCTGACAGTGGTGACTACTCCAACGACATTGTTGGCGCGTCATTCATCGACGGTGTTACCAACTTCTCCGCCGAGGCATTCCTCGACGCCGCCCTGACCATGGGCGACAGCATGGAAGACCTTACCGGTGTGATGGTTCACTCTGTTGTGTTCAACCGCATGCAGAAGAACAACCTTATCGACTTCATCCCCGACGCTCGTGGTGAGACACAGATCCCCACCTTCCTCGGACGTGAGGTCATCATCGACGACTCAATGCCAACTGGCACCAGCGCTGTTCGCGGCGATGGCTCCGCTGGCGTAGCTGGCGTCTATGAGACTTGGCTCTTCGGATCCGGTCAGGGTCAGCTCGGAATTGGCTCGGCCAAGGTGCCCACCGAGACTGAGCGCCTTCCAAGCGCTGGCAACGGTGGTGGACAGGAAGTTCTCCACTCTCGTGTTGAATGGACCATCCATCCAACCGGTCACGCCTACATCGGCACCTCACCAAACGGTGGACCCGGCAACGGAACCGCTGCGAACAACTTGAACAACGCTGGCTCTTGGGATCGCGTATATCCCGAGCGGAAGCAGATCAAGTTCGCCCGACTCATCACTCGTGAGTCCTAAGCAATGGCAGGGGGCGCTGGTCGCCCCCTCCTCTTCTAACGCTCTAAGGGAGAACATCATGACCAAGGGCCTACAACGTTCACTAAAGCGTGGATCAAAATCATCATCTGCCATCGTAAAGGATGTGTTGGACCTAACAGGTGTTAGACTAACAGTGTCGGCGGCAGGAGCTGGCATCGCCTTTGGCTCCACAACTATTGGTGGCTTTCCAGAGGGCAACATCCTAATCCATGGGATCGGTGGCACAGTCGGCTTTGATGGCAATGGAACTGGCAACGTTTCAGCCACTTGGGAGGGCGACTTCGGCATTGGCACAACACCAGCTGACGACGCCACAATCACAGGCACAGACGTCGACATCCTCGCCTCCAAGGCAATCGGCCCAGCGACACTTGAACTCATAGATCCAGCCCGTCATGTAGAGGCTGGCCAAGGCATGTTTGACAACACAGATGGCACACTCGAAATCAACCTGAACTTGTTGATCGACGCCGCCGACTTTTTTGATGGCCAAAGCGAGCACATGACTCTCGCAGGACTGCTTGAGATATCATACGTTGTCTTGGGCAACGACTAAGGAGAACATACCATGACAAAAGGACTACAAAGATCCCTGGCGAGAGGCCCCAAGGCGCGGGCCGCCATCGTCAAGGACACAATCGTCTTGACAGACATCACAGTCACAGTCAGCGCCACCGGCGCTGCAATAGGCTTCGGCTCTGTCGAAATCAGCGACTTCCCCGAGGGCAACATCCTCGTGCACGGCATAGGTGGCACAGTCGGCTTCGCAGGCACGGGCTCCGACGCCAACCTGTCCGACACATGGGCTGGTGACTTCGGCATTGGTTCAACACCGGCCTCCGACGCCACAATCACAGGCACAGACGTTGACATCCTCGCCTCCACTGCGATCCCAGCCGCCACAGCAGAGGTGGCCGCTCCACAGCGCGCCGCCGAGGCCTCCGCCGTGATGTTGAACAACACAGACGGCTCGCTGGAAGTCAACCTGAACGTGCTGATCGACGCCGCCGACATAACAGACGACGAGAGCGTGGTGCTCACACTGAGTGGCACACTCGAGATCTCTTATGTTGTCTTGGGCGACGACTAAGACATACTTGTTGTGCAGTGTCAGGTATGATGCTGCACACCCGTTTCCAACCCGACTGAGGAGTTACAGATGACTATTCACCAAGCACTCACACAGCTGGATCCCGCCAACGACGACCACTGGACTTCCGATGGAATGCCCCGCATGGACGTCTTGCAGGAGCTGACTGGCGACCCCAAGCTTGTCCGGAAGGCAGTTACCGACGCCGCTCCAGACTTCAACCGGGAGATGGCGCTCGCCGCCTTGGCCCCGGAGGTCCCAGAGGTCCCAGAGACACCCGAGGAGGCCGATGTTCCCGAGCAGGAACCGACCGCCCCTGAAGAGGGTGAACCAGCACCAGATGTTCCCGAGCAGGAACCCTCCGCCCAAGACGAGGGTGAAGAGCTAGAAGACGAGCCATACATCCTGGATCTGCCATTGAATGAGATCTTCTGCTCCGAGGAGATGATGATCGCGTTCCAGGCAGAGGCCAATGTTGTGTGCCTCGAGTGGCAGAGGGAGAAGAAGAGACTGGAGGACGCCATTGTTCGGCTCTCCACCCTAAGCGCCACAGCCGATGCCCGACTGAACCGCATCAAGCGCGCCCGGCCCAACCACGACACCGAGCACCTGCGCGAGTATCTCGCCAGACAGGCCCAGGTTCGTGAGCAGCGTGCCAAGCGAGCTCAGGCATTCCTTGATCAGGGCATCAACGCTGGTGACCTGGCCAACACAATCAGTGGCAAGTCCCAACTGGATCAGGCGCTCAACCAGCGCAAGCCCAAGTTGGGGTCAACTCGCCCCGCCCCACGGATGCCAGTACGAGGCCGAGGCGTGTAAAGGAGAACAGACACCATGCCTGACACCATAAATCCACTCAAGTCGATGACTGAGCAGGAGCAGGCGGTCTACTTTCACTCCAGGGAGCGGCGCCGCTCGCTCGCTGGGCTTCCCGAGCTGTTCCGGACCCACCTGACATTCAACGAGGCCAGATCACTAACCGTGACCGACGCCACCAACGCCACCCCAATTGTAATTACCACATCTGTTGACCATGGACTTGTGACGGGCATGACAACAACAGTCTCCGGCGTGACTGGAAACACCGCCGCGAACACCACAGCGAC
>PIVT01000610.1 GCA_003353845.1 Pseudomonadota bacterium
GTGAGGCTCCTTGGGAATTCCTTTGGTCCCTGGAGCGTTGGAGCTACGTTTTGATCTTCCCAGCCGGCTCCGACATTTTCGGGTTTTGGCAGCGCTTTATGGTGGTGCGCGTGTCGAGATTCTGGACGCAGTTATTTAGAGTCTTTGTAGGTGGTGCGTGCGCTCGTTTTTCATTAGCGACACACGCCTACTCGCTCTTCGAGAATTTTGGTGTTCTATCTGGCTGTTATGGCTACTCACTGCGGTTGGCGACAGACGCAGTGGGATTGGGATTGGACAGACCGGCGGTATTATCGGTGTTTGTGTAGGTGGTGCCTTGTGGTCCCATCACAAGGGCACCACACCTTCCTGCTTTTCTAGGCAGTGGGAGCTCGAGGCAGATTTTCTTTCGACATGATCGGAGATTGGAGCTTGGGCCTGGCTCTGCTGCGCTATGCGCCGGTGCGCTTGGTGTGGTGGTGGCTCTGGGCCATAGTGGGTGCACGCGCACTTTTGGGGGACGTCATCTTCGACATTTTCACCGTTGCTTTGGGATTCCGTGGACTTGGCCGCCCACGCCTTTGCTAGGCCTATGATACGCGCTTGGTCCGGTGAAATTTTGTCTTGACACCTTGTCTGTGTTCTACATCGCCCACTACCCCTTCGCCGCCTCCCTGTCCGCCGCCGAGTTCGTGGCTCTTCATCTTATGGCTACCGCTCGATTTCTTTTGGGATCTTCTATCTCTTCTGGTTCACGTAGGTGGTGCTCCGCTGGATCTTTACCGTACATTTGTGGCTCTCGCATGGTGGCGGACCTCGCATTTATGTCGCCATTTTACCTACGGAGTTACATGATTGGGATGCTGC
>PIVT01000611.1 GCA_003353845.1 Pseudomonadota bacterium
GAGATTTACGGCCAACTCAACATTGAACGCATCGCATGAGACAGATCAACACCAACGACCTGAACTACCTCGTCAACCATCCTGGCATACGCCCGACGACTGGCTTCCCCGGCGACGAACCCCTGTCCATGAGCACCGTTCTATTCAATCCCGGCAACATTGGCTTCTGGCAGGACGACATAGGCGGGATGCTCTTTTGTCAGGAGGAGGCGCACCTGTTCGAGTGCCACTTCATGTTCATCCCAGGTTCCGGGGGCTTTTTAATCAAAGAGACGGCCCGCCTTATGATGGACGAGATGTTTACAAAGCACGGTGCTCATGTTATCAGGGGTTATCCCCCCCGCGAGAACCGCGAGGTGCGCGTCATCGGCGTCGCACTAGGATTTAGAAAACTCCCAGATCAAGACTTCATTGACGACCTCGGTCGCCCTTGCGAAACATACGAACTAAGGAAATCAGATGGGTAGTCTAATTGGTGCGGGCGCTGCAATCGTTGGGGGATTGCTCAGCAAGAAGTCCAAAGACAAAGAAGCATCGCGCGTACTGGCCGCTGGTAAAAGGGGAGCCGCTGAGCTTGCCCCGTTCCGCGAACAAGGTGTTGAAGCCGGGCAGATGCAGGCTAACCTTCTGGGCCTCGGTGATACCGGCGCAGGCGACGAAGCGTTTCAGAATTTCCTGGGATCAACAGGCTTCACTTCACAGCTACGCGCTGGAAGCCAGGCGATCACAGGCAACCAGGCAGCAAGGGGGCTGCTAAACAGTGGGTCAACTCTAAAAAGGTTGTCCACATTTGGGCAGGGCCTTGCGCAGCAAGGGTTCTCTAATTTCCTCGGGCAAGTGGGGAA
>PIVT01000173.1 GCA_003353845.1 Pseudomonadota bacterium
GGAACAGGCGCCGGGCTTGATGAACATCGCGGCTTGGTCTTTGAATTTGGAGGCGCTTCGGCTGGAGCAGCACTTTGGATTGGTGATCAAACCATCGGCCTGCATGCCGGGAGCGCCGGGACCGACGACGGTGCGACGGCGCTGTTCGACAACGGTGCCGAGCTTCCTGATACGCTTGAGCTTGATCTTGTCGCAGCCTTCCGACCAGGGGACGGGCGCATTCGCCTCTGGGCTAATGGCCGGGAGATCACTCGTGCGACAGCGGGCAATGCGACCTTCCCGACCGGTTGGACAGGAACAAACACCGGGTCTTTTGCGACGGAGTATTCATCCGCCATCGTTCCGGACGTCCCCGTGATCTCTCAAGGCGCACCTTCTGGGTTCGAGGTCATTGAGCCTTTGTCTGTGTATATGGGCCAAATGCCCAGGCACTTTGTTTGATGGGCGGGCGGGGAGGAACGGATAAGACAGTCACAACGGTATTCAGCGAGATTGTGACGGTGGACACCGTGGCCATTTTGGCGAATACGGATACATCGAAAGCCCACTGTTTTGTTGGTGCTCAGTTCTTCGGAAGCGCAGACGAAACAGACCATGCCGTGCCGGACGCCGGGCAGATTGAGATAAGCGTAAGGACGTTGAACACTATGCCGATCACAGAAACGATCCCT
Source organism: Pseudomonadota bacterium (assembly GCA_003353845.1). Classification (GTDB taxonomy): domain Bacteria; phylum Myxococcota_A; class UBA9160; order UBA9160; family JADFDR01; genus GLO-12. The sequence goes on from PIVT01000173.1 coordinate 672, forward strand.
GACGCAATTATCTTCGCAGAAAAGCCCTGCACCCTGGGCTGGGCTGGAAATACGCAGGATGTCATAGCTACACCGTCGGGTATTACGGTCGCGACGCATTACCGCATTGTGGCAACCTTCAACGAGACTTAGGAGCTGGTCATGGGTCTCGGGTTAGCATACGGAGATGGGTTTGTTGGAGTAGCCAACTATAATGATCGGACGTCCACTTTTCTAAAGGGCGACGACCATACAGAGGGCTCAATCCGATGGATCTACGACGAATCCGGAGACCTGATCCGGTCGGAAAAGCTGGTCTCCGGGGTGTGGGTTTCGGCGGTCGATGTGGAAATTGGTGTTGGGACCTGGCTGGTCGACGACGATCTTGGTGAATTCGTTCTCGATGAGGACGGCGGAATAGTGGTTGAGGGTTAAAGTATGTCGTTTCATTCAGACCAAATCGCCAACCACATCGCCCAGGCATTCACCTATGCTGACGAGGCAGAGCGCCTAGCAGCCACTGGGTTCGTCGATGCCGATATTGGTAAGGTAGCCCTCCAGCAATCCGATTCGACGTTCTGGATCTTGCGCACAGCAGCCCCCCTCTGGGGCGACATGATAAACGCGGGAGGGGATTCGGATTTCAATGCCGTTTCAACGTATGCCGTTCCTTTTCACGCCGGATCGCAAGTCTTTGAGGACTCCGGAGCTACGGTTGATCCTGCTACGCTGGGCTGGACGTTCCGGAACTACATCAACGTACCCTCCGGCCCGGTGAAGGTCGGAACTACGCTCGAATTGTCAGAGGGTGGCGGGAGCCTTATCCTGGCTGACATGCTCGATGAGCAGATTGGGTTTTCAATCAAGGCTGGCTTCCAGGACGCCACGGGTTCGGAACGGCCTGACTTCGTCGATTTCGGAACGGCGTCGTCCTTCGATTTTCAAACGGATGATTCACTGTCCCTTACCGCCAACCCGTTGTCGTTCTCCATCCCGTTCGTGATCGATCCCATTACGGACGAACAATTGACCACCCGCGTCACGCTTCGCACAGGATCACCAACCACCAATTTCAGAGCCAAGCTGACGGACAACGCCACCGGAACGATCATCCGGTATTTGCCCAGTGAAGCGGCATGGAATGGCGAGGCTCCCGGCATTGATTTGGCGACCGGGGACAACACGATTTTCCTGGCTGAGTACGGCACGGATACCTCGACCGTTCACTACCTCGGGTATGCTCCGATCGTCAGCCAGCATGGCCAAACGATCGACGTTGAGTTCATCGCGGACGGCATGCACCTGAAGGGCGATGCCCTTGGCGTCCCGTACCTGATCGCAAACATCCATACCGGTCCGCATCGTGATCTTGCGCTTCGGGAGCACGCTGATCGAGTGCAGAGCACAGGCATCCTTGAGGGCGGTTTGATGTCGCAAGCGTCCTCAACAACGGTCAGTTGGACCGCCGGGCGTGGGCAGATCATCAGTTACGCTGATCCTGAGTACCCGGTCATTCATGACATCGTTTGGGATGCGGTCACCGGGCTTGAATCCGATTACCTTGCTACCGACGCCGTCGTGGTGTTCGGGTACGACCTGACTGGCACGCTGATTCAAAAGCTGGCTTCTGGCATGGGTATTTCTGACACCCGTGAAGCCATTTGGTTCGGCTCTATCCTGCACCTGAACTCGACTGTTGCGGACATATTCACGGCTCCGGCAAACCTGGGCTATGACGGTGTCGGGATGTTCGAGGATTTCGCGGCGCTGGTCATTGGTCCGGCGAACGTCGACGGAAACGTCTACGGGGCGAACGGCTCCAACCTGAGTATCGACGTTCTGGGGGGTAATGCCTACGTCCCTGCTTCCAATTTCCGAAACAACCCGGCGCTTCCGAACGTCATCGCTCTGCCAAGCGAGGAAGTGGTTGGGTTCTTCAAGGTCTACCGGTCGGCAGATCCCGGGGTGGACATAACCTTTAACACAACCCCCACCATATTCATTGATCCGGGGTTGTACGATGATGGCTCCGGAGCACCCCAGGCTGTCAGCTCTGCTAGCTGGACCATCCAGCGGATCTTCAGGGCTCGTGACGGCTCGACCTTGGTCGCCTACGGCCAGGAGGTATTTTCCAGCAAGGCGACAGCCATTGAAGCCCTGGGCTCTGAGCCATTCACTGAAAAAATGCCGCTGCCCTTGACGCTGTTCCGAGGGTCGCTTGTTGTCAAGGGCAATGCGACCGATCTAAGCAACACCGCCCAGGCTGAGTTCTTCACGCAATCCTCCTTCCGGATGGCCGGGGCGCATAGCACGTCATCCAGCATCCCAGGAATTACGAATCCGGGCGGACTGAATACCAACATTCAGTTCAACGATAGCGGCACCTTCGGCGGCAATTCAGATTTCATATACGACACTTCTACCAAGACCGTCGTGCTGCGGTCGGAGGCGGCTGGGACAGCGGCGTTTGAACTGCAAAACAACCTGAGTGTCACGGGCCTCAGCTTTGAGATTGAAAACGCCACGGGCCTAGCGACGATCGACGCGGCGCTTGGCAACTTCACGATTTCAACGACGGGCACGGACAAAGACATCTTGTTGATGCCTTCTGGGAATGTCGGCATTGACGTCACGGGAGCGACCGAAAAGCTGAGCGTGCTGGGCTTGGTCAACTCGACCGATGGGTATTCGATCGGGAGCGAGCTGGTTCTTTTCGCGAACGATGCGGATTCGACGGCGGTAGGCTTTGATGCGCTTGCAACGACGCCGGGCAGTTCTGAGAATACGGCGATCGGGTATGAGGCGCTCTTCGCGAATGTTGGCGGG
>PIVT01000612.1 GCA_003353845.1 Pseudomonadota bacterium
GCAGATTCCTGTCTAGCTTTGATCATCGAGACCCCTTTTTCGACGACTTTTCGAAGACCCGCATTCGCTTTTCTTTTTCGAGAGCAACGCACCACGACGACCTTACTGTGCAACGGGTTTTTCGTTCACAGCCTAAAGACCACATTTCCCGACGACCCGGTATTATTTTTGTGCTACTTCAAGACCTTTTACGAGATACTCTCTTGTGACCCTTAAACGACATCTTCTTTGTGAGCGCCTTCAGTTTTCTGGACAGCAGCGCCCCTTCTGCCGGGGAACTGGCGTACCGCACACCTATTTTGACTTCACCGACGTTTCCCCCGTCAAATTCTACCCCAAATTCACTTTTTCATCGCCAGATTTGGTTGATTGTGCGAGGAGTTATCCCTCTTCGCGCAAACCCTGTTTCCACGACGAATTCTGCAGCCTGCAGCTTTCTGCAGGATGGCTACTGCGCGCCAGCGTGTGCGTATGGCCACGATTCGCTCTGCCCTCGACGTCGTTCGAGCACATCGACAACATTTTACCTCTGGTTGTGGTTTGGTGGTGTTTGGTGGTGCTACTACACCAGACACCAGTCTCAGCTCCGACATTTCCGACGTCGCCAACGAGCGCTCTGATCGCTCCGCGCTCGCCCCTCCGCCTCCATCTTTCACGCCCCCTGTTCGCCGTTTGGTGGTGTATGGTGGTGCCATCGCACCTCCTCCACCCCTCACTATCCCCTCCGCTGGCGGTCACGACATGTGCGCCAACTTTGGCGTACCTCCTCGCCGCATTTTCCCCTTTCCACCTCCCTGCCCCCACTTCATCGGCGCATTCGCTCTGGTGGTGCCAGGCCGCTT
>PIVT01000019.1 GCA_003353845.1 Pseudomonadota bacterium
TTCGGCAAGCCGCTGGCGGCTTTCCAGGCGCTCTCCCATTACATGGCCGATGCTTCAGTGTGCATCGACGGCGGACGCGTGCTGATGTACGAAGCTGCTTGGGCCGCGGCCAATGGGAAATCCCTTTCCCGCCTGGCGCCCATGGCCAAGCTCTTCGCCTCCAATAGCTACCGCGATGCCACCGCCAAGTTTATTCAGATCTGGGGCGGTGTCGGCTTTACCATTGAGTACGACATTCAGCTCTACTTCCGCCGCGCCAAGCAAACCCAACTGGCTTGGTGGGATACGCGCTACCTGGAAGAACTCATCGCGACGGATGTGCTGGACGGGTAAGCTGTAGGCGACGGTTCTCAAAGAGGAGAAACCAAAGCCGTGAGCCCTGCAGACGATGCGAACGACCTGACAGACGACCTGGCAAACGACCTACCAGACAAGGTGGCACTGGTCACAGGATCGGCCAAACGGGTCGGCGCCTCCTTGGTGCGCGCCCTGCACGCCAGGGGTTTCCGCGTCATCGTTCACTACCGCAGCGCCGCGGCCGAAGCCCGAACTTTGGTTGACGAACTCAACGCTGCCCGCCCGGACAGTGCCAAGGCCTGTTGTGCCGACTTCATGCAAAACGATGAAGTGGAAAAGTTGGCCGAGGAAAGTGTCGCCTGCTTCGGCCGTGTGGATCTCTTGGTGCACAACGCATCCGCCTTCTTTCCCACACCTGTCGCCGAGGCCACCGAGACCCAGTGGGAAGAACTCATGACCAGCAATGCCAAGGCGCCTCTCTTTTTATCCAAGGCATTGGCCGGCGAACTGGCACGGCGCAAGGGTTGCATCATCAATCTCGTCGACATTTACGCCGAACGCCCCATGCGCAATTATAGTATCTACTGCATGGCCAAGTCGGCGCTGCGCAGCATGACGCTTTCCCTGGCGCGCGAACTAGCGCCGGACGTGCGCGTGAATGCCATTGCACCGGGGGCCATTCTCTGGCCAGAGAATGAAAACCTCGCTCGCCAGGAAAAAGTTCTCGCACAAACGCCCTTGGAACGCGCGGGCAGCGTGGAGGACTTGATTGGCGCCCTGCTCTTTCTCGCCTGCGAGGCGCCCTTTATTACCGGGCAGATCCTTACCGTCGACGGCGGACGTTCGCTCAGTTGGTAGAAGTGTCTCTCATTCGCGCACGCATCGCTTCGGCATTTTTCTGCGCGCCGGAGATCTCGGGGTCAAGTCGCAGGGCTTCCTCGAACGCGGACAAGGATCGAGTCAACTCCGAGGTCTGCCCCAACGCGACGCCCAGATGATAATGTGCAAGCGCATCTTCTGGATCGGCCTCCACGGCGACTTCCAGATACGGCACAGCCTCGGCAAAGCGACCCTTTTCATTTAACGCCAGGCCAAGATGATAAGAGGCTTCCGGAAAGCCCGGCTCAATGTCGAGGGCCTGTCGAAAATGAAACATCGCCCGAGCCATTTGTCCTTTCTCCATCAGGGCCACCCCGTACAAGTCGTGGGCCATTTGATTTTGCGGTGCTTGCTCTACCATTCGCTTCAGAAACGGAAGCACATTCTCATCGCCATGGAGACGTCGATGCGTCAACGCTGCAACAAGCACCAAATCCACAGAATCTGGAGAGACGGCAATCCCATCTTCCAAGGCCTGCAGCGCCTCCTCCAAGTGCCCTGAAAGCCCCCCGGCGTACGCAAGTGCCAAGATCACCTCAGGGCGGTCTCCCAGCAAGTCCCTGGACTGCAGAAACTGCGCGTAGGCTTCATCAGGCTTGCCAGCCCAATTCAAGAGCTGTCCAAGTTTGAAAAGAGCTAGCCCTTCCTTTTCAGGTGTCAGTTCTGCTCGCTTTGCTTCGCTCACCTCGCTGAGTCGCGCGGCAGCGGGGAGGAGTGAGGGATCTAGCACCCCTTCACTGGACAACTCCTCCATGAGGGCGAGGGCCAGGGCTCGGGTGGCGTCAAAGGAGGGGTGGACATGGTCCAAAAATATCTCTCTCCCGGGAATGGGGTAACCCAGTGTATCAAGTGTGAGCTCATCGACGATTCCAGGGTAGTCCACAAAGGGGAGGCCATTCACCGATGCCACTTCTCGCACGGTGCGTTGAAAATCCTCGGGAGCGCGTAATGGTGCAACGTCAAGGTTCAGTGCTTGCAAAAATGCATCACGGGCTTCGACCTTGCGATCGAGAGCGAGCAACGAGGTTGCGAGCCGAAAGTGCAGCTCGGCGTACTGATCATCGATGACCCACGCAGCCTGAAAGGCATCCACCGCCTGCCCGTGTTCCCCGCGCCGTTGAAGACTGACTCCATGCTCAACCAGTTCTTCCCAACGGCTGAGTGCTGTTTCCGAGAGACCCGCTCGGTGTTCGCTCTTGAAGGGTGTGCTGTCTTTCAAGTTGGCCGCTGGAATCACAAAGATCACGCCAGCACCTGCCTTGCCTGCGATTTTTACCATTCGTTCAAGATTGTATCGGTAATGCATCAGCGCTGAATCGTGGAACGCTTCATCTCGATGGTAGGCACTCGGACCCACACTATGATTCAGAATTTCGTCCACCTCGGAAGGAAGGAGAAGGCGTCCACCTTCAAGGGAAACGTTCTCAGAGGACAAGTTCTCCACCAAACTATTCATCGCCCTGAACAGATGGGTGTGTGATATCGCTCCGGCCAGGCCCAGCGCCGGGCGGGGAATCGATGACAGCATCGGATAACTTCGCCTCTCCAGAAACTCATTGTGGCCGGCATAAATAATGAAGTAGTCCGGGTCATAGCGGGTCATCTCTTCCATGAGCACGACGACGCGGTAACTGGCATAACTGATGCCACCTGCGTTGATCACCTCCCATGATTGTTCAGGTTGTGCGCTGTCCAAGAAAGCCTGTAGCCAACCACAAAAAGAGAGTGAAGCGTCGTAGGGGCGGCCATAGGTCGTCGAGCCGCCCAAGCAAAAGACTCGCTGCGACCCCTCCGCCTTCTGACGAGGGAAGCGTTGTAGATTAAAGTTCTCGAGCTTCGCGGGTGCAGTGACCATCCAAGTGCTTCCCGCCGAATCCTCCTCCGCTATAAAAAGCGACGACCAGTTCTCGAAGCCGATAAAGGGATCATCGCCCCGGGTCCCAAGCCCCAGCATCCAAAGGCTTGCCTCACAGATCAGCAAAAAGACGGGCGTCGTGAACAAACCGTAAACCGCTCGTTTCCAGAGAGGTAGGCGGCCTGCGTCCAGGGGCTTGTTTTGCTTCGCGGTCATCTTCCCTTATTCGCCTTCTATATTATTGCGAAGGTCAGAACATCCGTTGGTGAACTATGTAATGTAAATCCTGTCCTCACCGGGTCCGGAAGTACGGCAATCCAAGGCTATAAATGTCCTTCTAAAGGACGAACTCTAAACAAGAAAGTGCAAAAAACCGGCAAGAAATACCTCTAAATAGCGATCCAGGCTTCACTTTAACGATTTCACAACCAAGAAGTCAGTGCACCACTAATGGACAACTTGAATACCACGCCTGAACGTTTGGTTCAAATGGCCCCTCGATGCGGATCAAACCTTCCAATTAAAGCTATTCTGTGACCCCAAAACCTATAGACGGGCACATACAAATAGGTACGATAAGCAGCGCATCTGTTAACTGCCAAGCGTCATGCTGGGTCAGTTAATGACTGCCGAGTCTCTGTGCATCAATTTAGGAGTCCGCCCTCCCATCACTCTAGTTTTGGGTTGGGATCGGCCTCATTACCCACTGGGTTTTGTCACGGAGCCACTAAATCTAACACTGGTCTGAAAAGGCCAGTGACGTCTCGTCCGGAGGGGGATGTGAGCGTGCACAACAAGGCTTCAGCCAACGACTGGATAACCGCTCCACCCAGCGGCTCTGCCCCCTCGCTCCCTGTTCCCTCATTCTTGGAGGGCTTCCAGCACGCGGCCCGGGTCGAACCCGACCGAATTGCCCTCGAGCACAACCAGCGTCGTGTTAGCTACAGGGACTTGGACCTGCTTTCACAACGGATCGCCTGCTGGCTCATGGCTCGCCAGGTGGAAACCATCGCCATCGCCGGAGCGCCGTCAGTAGAGACAGTGGCCGCGGTCCTCGGCGCACTGCGGGCGGGCGCGGCCTACGTTCCCCTCGACGCTGCCTACCCATCGTCCCGCTTGGCGTTCATGCTTGAAAACAGCGGTGCCCAAGTTCTCATCGCCCATGCCGACCTTCGACCTGCCCTCGGAACCTTTACGGGCGAGGAGTTGCTCCTCGACTCGCTGGAAGACACGCTGCGAGACACGCCTATTGTGCCACTTCCGGAAGTCGACCCCGCGCGCCCCGCCTATGTAATCTACACCTCGGGTTCCACGGGCCAGCCCAAGGGCGTGGTCATGCCCCACCGTGTCTTGAATCAGCTAATTGCCTGGCAACGCGGGAACAGCGAGGTCGGTGATGGGCGCACGCTGCAGTTCACTCCGCTCTCCTTCGACGTCTCATTTCAAGAGATGTTCGCGACCCTCTCCGCAGCTGGGACACTGGTCATCCTCGACGAGGCGCTGCGGCGTGACCCGGTTCGCATGCTGGAGTTCCTCTGCCTACAGCGAGTCCAGCGACTGTTTCTCCCCTTCGTAGCCTTGCAGGCGCTGTGCGAAGCGGCCCAACGCCAAGGGCAGGTTCCCACCTGCTTGGAGGAGGTGATCACCGCAGGCGAGCAACTTCTCGTGACCCCGGCTGTGCGAAGCTTCTTCCGCCAGGTCAGTCCCTGCGCGCTTTGGAACCACTACGGCCCCAGCGAGACCCACGTCGCCACGGCCCACCTCCTGACGGGAAGTCCTGAAGACTGGCCTGCACTCCCTCCCATTGGACTCCCCATCGACGGCGCGCGTGCGCGGATCCTCAACGACGCCCAAAGCCCGGTCTCCTTGGATGAAATCGGCGAACTCTATTTAGGCGGTAACTGCCTGGCCACGGGCTATCGCGACCGAGACGACCTGACGGCCGCGCACTTCACGCCAGACCCGCTCGGCTCTGGCGAAGTCCTGTACCGCACCGGCGACCTGGTTCGATTGCGCAGCGACGGCCAGCTCGACTTCCTGGGACGGGCCGACGAGCAGGTTAAAATCCGCGGTTACCGCGTGGAACCGGGCGAGGTCGAGGTGGCCCTGACCGCGCTGGACGGAATCGATCAAGCCGTGGTGACAGCACCCGAGGAAGACGGTCGCCCCCGACGCCTGGTTGCCTACCTGGTACCGAGCGGGAAGAACACACCGACCGTCGACGCACTGCGCGAGGCGCTGATCGCCGTGCTCCCGGCCTACATGGTTCCCGAAGCTTGGGTGATCTTGGAAACGCTGCCACAAACGCCGAGTGGCAAAATTGATCGGCGCGCGTTGCCTCTGCCGGGCCGGTCGCGGCCCGACCTGCGCGTGCCCTATGTCGCTGCACGCGGCGAGCTTGAGCAGCAGCTCTGCGCACTCTTGGCCTCCGTGTTCGACCTCGACCGCGTGGGCGCCGACGACGACTTCTTCGACCTGGGCGGCAACTCAATCTTGGCGGTTCGCTTCGTGGCGAGTCTCGCGGAATGCCACGGGCACGATCTGCCCATCGTCGCCGTGTTCGAGCACTCGACGGCTGCGGAGATGGCTCGTGTCTTAGCCGGAGAGCAAGATGAGGCCGTGCACGTGACCCGACGCCAAATCGACCCCGATGAGCCCATCGCAATCGTGGGAATGGCGGGTCGCTTCCCCGGAGCCGCGAACGTACCGGCCCTGTGGGAGAACCTGTGCGCCGGGCAGGAGACCATTTCGTTTTTCACGAGCGCCGAACTGGACCCCAGCGTTCCGGCCGAATTGCGCGCCGACCCGAACTACGTCCCGGCTCGAGGCATTCTCGAAGACGCCGAGCTATTCGACCCCGCGTTCTTCGGCCTGACGCCGCGCCACGCCGAAATCATGGACCCCCAGCACAGGGTTCTCCTTCAGGAGGCCTGGCACGCCATGGAAGACGCTGGCTACGACCCCGCCCGTTGCCCGGGGCCAGTGGGGGTTTTCGCTGGCATGCACAACAATTCATATGGACCACGCCTGCACGAGTTGCGACCGGACTTGGAGCGCTCCTTCGGCCCCTTTAATGCCATGGTCGCCAATGAAAAAGACTACGTGGCCACCCGAGTCGCCTTTCACCTGGACCTGCGAGGGCCAGCCGTAAGCGTGCACACCGCCTGCTCCACATCACTGGTAGCCATTCACCAAGCCGCACTCAGCCTGCGCGCCGGCGAGTGCGACCTGGCCCTGGCCGGTGGGGTCGCCGTCAGCGTTCCCCAGCGAGTGGGTTCGCTCCACGAGGAGGGCGCCATGTTCTCCAAGGACGGTCACTGCCGGCCCTTCGACGCAGAGGCCAGTGGGACCGTATTCAGTGACGGTGCCGCAATGGTGGTACTGCGACGACTCTCGGATGCGTTGGAAGCCGGCGACACCATCCACGCGGTGCTGCGCGGAAGCGCCATCAACAACGACGGACAGGCCAAGTCCAGTTTCACCGCCCCGAATCAGACCGGACAAGCCCAAGTGGTCGCCACCGCGTGTGCAGCGGCCGGCGTCGAACCGACCAGCTTGGGTTACGTCGAAGCCCACGGTACAGCGACGCCACTGGGAGACCCCATCGAAGTCCAAGCGCTCCTGCGCGTATTCGGGCGAGGAACCCCGGACGCGGAACCCACCTGCGCGCTGGGCTCCATCAAGAGCAACCTGGGTCACCTGACCGTCGCCGCCGGTGTCGCGGGATTCATCAAGTCGGTTTTGTGCGTACGGGACGGAGTCGTTCCGGCGACCCTGCACTTCAAGAACCTGAACACTGACCTGGATTTGGGCGGCCGATTCCACGTGTCCGGGGAACGACAGGACTGGCGCGGCCCCAGCCCGCGCAGAGCCGGGGTCAGTTCCTTCGGAGTCGGAGGCACCAACGCACACGCCATCGTCGAGGAACCCCCGCCGTCGCAGCCCACCAACCCGGGCCGACCTGCCGAACTGTTCCTGCTCTCGGGCCGCGACGCGGACACCGTCCAGCGCTCGGCCGAAAACCTGGCCGCACACATCGAGACACACCCCGAGCAAGCGCTGCCCGACATAGCCTTCACCCTGCACGCGGGTCGACAACAGTTTTCTTGGAGACGTGCGGTGGTGGCCTCTGACCGCGCCGAACTCGTGGCTGCACTGCGCAAGCCGCAACCGAGCGTCCAAGCCGCGCCACGTGAGCCGGAAGTCGTATTCGTGTTTCCCGGACAGGGCGCGCAGTACCCGGATATGGGACGCGGTCTATGGGAAAGTGAGCCCACCTTCCGAGCTACGTTGGAGGAGTGCGCTCGCCTCCTGCGCCCGCACTTGGACATCGACCTCATCGACCTTCTATACAGTGCAGACGCCGATGACCCCGATGCCGCGGCTCGACTGAGCGAGACCCGCTACACCCAGCCGGCCTTGTTCGCAATCGAGTTGGCCGTGGCCCGCCTGTGGGAAAGTTGGGGGATACGCCCCAGCGTCTGCATCGGACACAGCGTGGGCGAGTTCGTCGCCGCGACTCTCGCCGGTGTGTTTAAATTGGAGGACGCGCTGCGGGTCGTGGCCCTGCGCGGTGCTTTGATGCAGGCCCAAGAGGCCGGAGCCATGCTCAGCATCCGAGCTGCAGCCGACATGGTCGAGCCCCTGCTACCGCCAGAGTGCGAGATGGCTGCTTACAACGGCCCGAAGTTGATTGTTGCTTCGGGAACCTTTGCTGCCGTGGCTGAGTTGAAGACACGCCTGGAGGCACAAGCCATCCCGTGCCGTGAGCTGCTCACGTCCCACGCCTTCCACTCTGCCATGATGGAACCAGCAGTGGCGCCGTTCCTCGAACTCATCGAGAAACTCGAACTTCGATCGCCACGCGTGCCCTTCATCTCCACGGCTACCGGCAAGCCCATCACGGACGCCGAAGCCACAGACCCGAGCTACTGGTCCCGGCACATGCGAGTCCCAGTGCGATTCGCCCAAGCCGCGACACACCTACTCGGCGACGACGAACCTCGGGTATGGATTGAGTCCGGTGCTGGCGGGACAACCACCGCTCTGATTCGACAGCTCGCAGGCAAGGGCAATCAGCCTCGGGTGATCGCCAGCCTCGGTCAACGCGGAGACGCCATCGCGGAACAACGCGCTCTGTTGAAAGCCGTGGGCACGGCCATCAGCGCCGGAGTCCAAGTAGATGCCACAGGCTTCTATCTACATCAGCGCCGTCGCCGAGTGTCACTCCCCGGCTACCCCTTCCAGAACCGTCGCTGTTGGATCGACCCGGCCAACGCCTCGGTACCTCTCAATCCTTTAACGACTTACGCAACAGAGAAGACAACACCAGGAGAACAGCACATGACAATTCAACGACGTACTCAGATCCTAGAGCAGGTCCGCTCCCTGCTCGAAGACGCGTCAGGTTTCGATTTCAGCGGCGTCCCCGAGGACACAAGCTTCTTCGAGCTTGGCCTCGACTCGCTGCTCTTAACCCAAGCCGCAATGACCCTTCGCAACGAACTTGGCGTCGATATCACCTTCCGCCAGCTCAACGAAGACCTCTCCAGCATGGCCGATGTCACAGAGTTCTTGCTGCAACAGCTCCCCGCACAGACTGCTGCAGCAGCGCCCGTCCAAGCATCGGCGCCGGTACAAGCGGTGGCGGCCCCGACCTTCACGGCAGCCCCAGCTGCAGTCGCCGGAGACGTTCAGAGCCTGATCAACCAGCAGCTCGCGATTATGCAGCAGCAGCTCGCGGTCATGAGCGGCACCACTCCCGCGCCAGCCGCTGTGGCCCCGACCCCTGCGCCAGTAGCGCCGGTAGCACCAGTAACTTCCCCGGCTCCTGCCGTATCCACTACTGCTGCTGCCGCACCTGCCGCCGCCAGCGGCGAACGGTCCATCGAAGCCACCTGGGAACCCAATGCACCCCGCTGCTTCGGTGCCCAAGCCAAGATTGACCTGCGCCGCGAGACGCTGGACCCGACCCTGCGCGAGGCGCTGGACGCATTCAGCAAACGCTACGAGGACCAGACTCATAAGTCCAAGGAGTACACCGCGCTCCACCGACCCCACCTGGCAGACCCACGCACGGTCTCCGGGTTCCGCCCGATTATCAAGGAGCTTGTCTATCCCATCGTCGTCAACCGCTCCAAGGGATCGCGCTTGTGGGACATCGACGGCAACGAGTACATCGACATGATCGGTGGCTTCGGCATCAATATGATGGGCCACTCTCCCGAACCCGTGATGGAAGCCGTCAGAGAACAACTCGAACAAGGCTTCGAGATCGGTCCCCAGCACCCGCTGGCCGGTGAAGTCGCCAAGACCATGTGCGAGATGACGCAGATGGACCGCGCCGCCATGTGCAGCACGGGTTCCGAAGCCGTCCTCGGTGCCATGCGCCTGGCGCGTACGGTCACGGGACGCTCACTCATCGTGATGTTCGACGGTGCTTATCACGGAATCTTCGACGAGGTGATCGTGCGCGGCACGCCGTCGGGTCGCAGCTACCCGGCTGCACCGGGCATCCCACGCGAATCCGTGGCCAACACGTTGATCCTTCCTTACGGCGATGACGAATCGCTGCGCATCATTCGCGAACGCGCACACGAGATCGCCGGTGTTCTGGTCGAGCCCGTGCAGAGTCGTTGCCCTCAACTCCAGCCTCGCGAATTTTTGCATGAACTCCGGAAGATCACGCAAGAGACCGAGAGCGCACTGATCTTCGACGAGTTGATCACCGGCTTCCGCGTCGCCCTGGGTGGTGCGCAGGAGTTCTTCGACATCGACGCCGACATCGCGACCTACGGCAAGGTTATCGCCAGTGGTTTCCCCATGGGCATGATCACTGGCAAGCGACGCTGGATGGATGCCCTGGACGGAGGCATGTGGCAGTACGGGGACGACTCCAAGCCGGAGATCGGCGTCACGTATTTCGCTGGAACCTTCGTGCGCTGGCCGCTGGCCCTGGCCGCAGCCAAAGCCTCCCTTGCCATCATCCAGGAAGGCGGCAAGAAAATGTACGATGGGCTGAACGCCAAGGCGGAGCGATTCCTACAAGGTGTAGCCGGCGGCTTCCGCCAACTGGGTGCACCGGTCACCATCACCAACTACGGCCCGCTGTTCAATATCACGGTGGATCCAAGCCTGCCCTTGGGTGGGCTGTACTTCAACGCCCTGCGCCTGCGCGGGATTCACACCTGGGAACACCGGCCGAACTTCGTGCTGCTAGCGCACAGCGAGGAAGACCTGGCCACGGTCTCGCAGGCCATGCTCGACTCCGCCAAGGAGATGCAAGCCATGGGCGTGTTCCCCTCTTCCACTGTTTCCATAGACCCTGCGGCTCCACCGGTGCCTGACGCCCGGCTGGGTAAGGACGCTGACGGTACACCGGCATGGTTTGTGCCCGACCCGGAACGCCCTGGGAAATACATGCGCTTGAGCCAGACTCCATGAATCAGTCGACCCCCATCGACTTCGATCCATTCCGCGAGGGCGACTTGGAGGCCTTGGTCCCCACCTCTCCCCAAGAGGAGGTATGGGTCGCCGTCAAAATGGGCGGGACCGACGCCAACCTGTGCTTCAACGAGTGCTTGGAGGTGACCTTCCGGGGTCCCCTCGATCCAGACGTCTTGGAGCGCTGCCTGCGCGAGGTCGTCAGTCGCCACGAGTCGCTGCGCTCCAACTTCTTGGAGGATGGCACTCGGTTCACGATCCAGCCCCAGGCGGAGTTGGCTTTGGAACGTGTGGACCTCACGGGGCTGGACCGCGCCGCCCAAGAGGCCGAACTGACGCGCCGCTTGGAGCACGAAGTCACCGTTCCCTTCGACTTAGAGCGCGGTCCCATGATCAGGGCCCAACTCCTGAGCCTCGGACCCGACGAACAACGGCTGATTCTCGACTCACATCACATCGCTTGCGATGGCGGATCGGCCGGGATCCTCCTGCGTGAGATGGGAGAACTCTTCAGCGCATGGGCCGCCGGTGGCCAGTCCCCCCTCGTCCCGCCGCCCACCTTCTCCGCCTATGCCAAGGGCCAGCGAGCGCGTGAAACCAACCCCGAAGGTCGAGCCGACCTGGCCTTCTGGCTCGAACACCTGCGCGGACATCAAGAGGACGTGGCCCTGCCAACGGACCGGCCTCGCCCCTCCCAGCGCAGCTACTGTTCACAGCGCTATGACCATGTGATTGATCCGGACTTGGTGCGGCGAATACGGACCTATGCCGGCCGCGCCCGCTGCACCTTCCAGGTTGTGATGTCCAGCGCGATCAAGACACTCCTTTTCCGTCTGACCCGCCAGACCGACCTGGTCTTGGGCATCCCGTCGGCCGGTCAGGTTGCCGCCAACGAACCCTCACTGGTGGGCCACTGTGTCCACTTGCTCCCGGTCCGCAGCCAGCTCGATCCCCAGGCCCCCTTCGCTGACTACCTGCAGCACGTGCGCGCGCAATTCACCGACGCGGTCGAGCACTCGCAGGTCACTTTCTCCAGCATCCTCGCTCAATTGGATCGCCCGCTGGATCCGAGCCGCGTACCGCTGGTGCCCGTCACCTTCAACTTGGACCACGGTGTAAAGGGACTTCGGTACGAGAGGCTCAAGGTCAATTACGAAATTACTCCACGCATCCGCGAGACCTTCGAACTCGCCATCAACGCCCCACTCCACGGCGACAGCCTGATCCTGCAATGCGCCCACAACACCGACCTGTTCGATCAGGTCACCATTGCCAACTGGATGCGCTGTCTGGAACGGATCCTGGAACAGGTGGTAGAGAGCGAGGGCCGAATCCCCATCGCAGCCCTCGAACTGCTGGGACCCGAGGACCGCATGACGGCGCTGGCCGAGGCTTGGGGCCCGCGGCGGGAACTGGATCCCCACCGACCCGTACAGGCTCGCATTGCTGAACTGGCGGCGACGCAGCCCGACGCCCCCGCAGTGATCGCCGGGGACGAGCGCATCTCCTACGAAGCGTTAGACCAAGCGGCCAATCGACTCGGGCGTTGGCTCGGAGCGCAGGGAGTGGCTCGCGGCGACCGAGTAGGCGTGTGCATGCAGCGCTGCCCGGACCTGCTCAGTGTTCTCCTGGGCGTGTGGCGAGCGGGTGCCGCCTACGTCCCGCTGGATCCCCACCTTCCGCCGGCGAGGTTACTGCAACTCGTCGAGGACGCGGGCGCGACACTGATTCTGACCGAGGCAGACTTGATTGATCATCTGCCTACGGATGCGCGAACCTGCGTCTTGGACGACCTGACCTCCGAACTCTCCGCACTGGACGCCTCGCCCCTCGTGCCAGACGTCGCGCCTGAAGATCCGGCCTACGTCCTGTTCACTTCGGGATCCACGGGGAGGCCCAAAGGCGTCGTAATTCCCCAAGTCGCCCTCGAAAATTTCCTGACCTCCATGCAGGAGCAACCTGGCTTCAGCGCCAAGGACCGAATTCTGGCCGTGACGACCATCAGCTTCGACATCGCTGGCCTGGAGCTTTTCCTCCCACTTATTTCCGGGGGAAGCCTGGTCCTGGCGACACGAAACGACACACTGGACCCGGCCGCTCTGGACCGGCTCATGCAGGAGCACGAGGTAACAATGCTCCAAGCCACCCCCGCCACTTGGCGCATGCTTCTGGACTGGGGCTGGGGTGGACGACGCCAGCTCAAAGTCCTGTGCGGAGGGGAGCCCTTCCCACTCGAACTCGCGGAGCCCTTGCTGAAGAGCTGTGGGGAAGTCTGGAATCTCTACGGTCCGACCGAGACCACGATCTGGTCCACCGTCAAACGGCTAAAACTCGGGGAGCCCATCACCATCGGGCTTCCCCTCCAGAATACGAGCGCGTATGTGCTCGACGAAGGCATGAACCTGCTTCCTCCCGGAGTTCCGGGCGAGCTCTGGCTGGGTGGACTCGGAGTGGCGCTGGGCTACCTCGGTCGCCCGGACCTCACCACCGAGCGCTTCGTGAAGAGTCCTTTCCAGGAAGAGGACCGGTTGTACCGGACCGGGGACCTGGTCGTGCAAAGTCACGACGGAGAACTGCACTGCCTGGGACGACTGGACCTGCAGGTCAAGATTCGCGGCTTCCGCATCGAGTTGGGAGACATCGAAGCCGCCCTGGCGGACTTTCCCGGGGTGCGCGCCGGAGTGGTCGACACCCATATGGCTGGCTCGGGCGACCTGCGCCTGGTGGCCTACGTGGTTCCTGAGGGTCCGGCCCCCAAGTCAGCTGAAGTCCGCGCCTGGCTTCAAGAGCGATTGCCGTCCTACGCAGTGCCGGGTCTCGTGATCTCCCTGGACGCGCTCCCCCTCAGTCCAGCGGGCAAGGTCGACCGTCGCCAACTCCCCGCCCCCAACCCCGCGCTGTTGGCAGAGGGAACGGACGAAGAAACTTCGGAATCGGCTAGACCCTCCAGCCCCATGGAGGTCTGTGTCGCCGAGCTGTGGGCCGACTTACTCGGTCGAGAGAGGGTAGGACGCCACGATGACTTCTTCGCGCTGGGTGGCCACTCCCTACTCGCGATCCGTGCCGCCTCCCACCTCCAGTCGAAACTCGCAACGGAGGTGTCCGTCGGGCTGATGTTCCAGCACCCGACGCTGGCTGAACTGGCTCAAGCATTGGAAGAGCTGACCGGAACGGCCTCCACCCGGGAAGAAGCCGCATCGGTCGCCCCGGACGAAGCCTGCCCTCTCTCGCCCCTCCAGGAACTGTTCTGGATTTACGCCCGCAACAACCCCGGGTCGTCCGCGTACACGGTCCCGACCCTACTCCGGCTCGAGGGGGAACTGAACGTCCCGGCCCTCCGCCAAGCGGCGCAAGCGCTGGTCCAACACAGCGATGCCTTGCGTGTGCGCATCGAGTTGGGCCAAGGGGGAGACCCGGTCCAGGTTCTGCGGGATGTCGATCTGGCCCTGCCCTTGGAAGATTTCTCAGCCCTGCCCGACTCGGAGAAATGTGTACAGGATCGAGTCCGCGAGCTCATCGATCAACCCTTCTCCCTGCTTGAGGATGCACTCGTGCGCGGCTGGATTCTGTGCCTCGCACCCCAGACCCATCTGCTGCTTCTGACCTTTGACCACATTATCTTCGACGGCTGGTCCAGAGAACGGCTCATCCAGCATCTCCAGAACAGTTACGCAGCAATCAGCGCCGGGCGTTCCATCCAATTGCCCGTCACCGCCTCCTTCCGCGACTGCATGCTGGAGCAGCGCCAGCGCCTGTACTCGGAACGCCGCGACGAACTCCTGTCTTACTGGCGAGAAACCCTGCACCATGCTCCCACCGCAGTCAGCCCCCGCCCGGATCGGCTCACGACTCCAGACCGGCCCACAGGTAGCGCCGATTTCGAGCTGCGACCCGAGCTGTTCGAGGGTTTGAGCGCCGAGTGCCGCCGGCGCAGAGTCACCCCCTTTATGTATCTCCTGGCAGCCTTCGACCTGCTCCTCCATCGCTGGACCGGTGCGCGCGACTTCACCGTAGGCGCACCGGTGGTGGTACGCGATCACCGCAGCGAGGGAGTCCTGGGCAGCTTCGTCAACTCCATGGTCCTGCGCGCCCGACTCGATGGCGATCTCAGTTTCGGCGACCTCCTGCATCAGGTCCGCGAGGTCGTTTGTGGAGCCCTCGCGCACACAGATCTCCCCTTCCACGAGCTCGTCGCGGAACTGAACCCGGCCCGAGCGCAGGAGCGGAACCCCTTCTTCGAGGTCTTCTTCAACTACTTGGGACACATGCCTCCGGCCACGGGGTTCCCGGGTCTCACGGTCGAGCACGTCGAACTCCCAGACACCCAGCATAAATTTGACATGACTCTCTACGTGAGTGAGCGCGGAGAGCACGCGGACCGTCTTTGCTTCCAGCTGGTCTACGATGCGAAACGCTATGAGCCCGGGACCATGCAAGCCTTCCTGGATCAGCTGGAGTGGATCATCGAGCAGAGCTTGTCCCACACAGACCAAGCGCTTGACTCGTTCTCCCTGGTGACGCCCGCCATGCGAGCACGCCTGCCGGCGCTCTCTTGCCAACCCCAGTCGACCCAAGGTGCCGCAATCCAGGAAGCCTTCTTGGAGCAAGCCCGCACGGCACCGGACCGGGTAGCGATTCGAGCCCCGGGCAGTGTGTGGACTTACGGCGAGCTGGCGGCGCACGCCCAGGGGATCGCCCAGGGTCTGCAGTCCCAGGGCCTGCCGGTGGGAGAATTGGTCGCGGTCCATGCCAGTCGCAGCCCGGCGCTCGCGGCCACGCTTCTCGGAATCCTTCAAGCTGGGGGCGCCTTTGCGATCCTGGATCCGCGTCAGCCAGCAGCTCGTTTGGAACGCTCCTTGTCTGTCTTGCGCGCCGAAGGCTGGGTCGAGATGACCGAGGCTGGAAAGCCCCCCGCGTCGTTGAACAGCCTGAGTCGGCGGATCAGCAGACGACTGCGGGTCGAAGCGACACCCTCGCCATCGCAACATCCCTTTCAACATCCCTTTAGCCCGACTCAACCCGACCCGGACCGACTGGCCTACGTCGCTCTCACATCCGGTTCGACGGGACAACCCAAAGTCATCGAAGGAACCCACGCGCCCGTCGTGCGCTTTATCTCCTGGTACCGCGAGCACCTGGGCCTGAGCGAGAACGACCGCTTTGCCTTCCTCAGTGGTTTGGGCCACGACCCGCTTCTGCGAGATCTGTTCACGCCGCTCTCCATGGGCGCGACCGTGTGCTGCCCGGAAGAGGCGGCACTCATGGATCCCGATCGGTTGCTGGAGTTTCTGGCGACGGAACAAGTAACCGTCGCCCACGTCACCCCGGCCCTGATTCGCCTGCTCCAGTTGGCGCACCGTCCCCAGCGCCTCGACGCGCTGCGCTGGGTAGCCTCGGGCGGAGACATCCTCCGAGGCGAGGAAGTCGCGGTGTTACGACGCCTGGCTCCTCAGGCCAAAATCCTCAATCTCTACGGCGCCACCGAGACACCCCAGGCCGTGGGCTGCTTCCAGGTTGAAGGCGAGTTCGAACCCCAGGCCCGCGTGCCCATCGGCACGGGAGTCGACCAAGCCCAGTTGCTCGTCCTCACCCAGCCGGGTCAGTTGGCGGGAGTCGGGGAAGAAGGAGAAATTTGTGTGCGCTCGCCGTACCTCGCCCGGGGCTATCGCACGGCCACCAAGGACGAGCATGCCCGGTTTGTCCTTGCCCCTGGAGCCTCCGAGCCCACCGATCGCATGTACCGCACAGGAGACCGCGGCCGGTACAGGGCCGATGGCACGCTGAACTTCCTCGGACGCAATGATCGCCAGGTCCAAGTGCGCGGCTACCGGGTCGAGTTGGGCGAGATCGAATCTGTGCTGGAGAACCACGAGCAAGTCACGCGAGCCTTGGTGGTGGCGCGCGACCCGGACCAAGACGGGCTGGACCTGCGACTCGACGCCTATGTGACCGCTCACAAGCCTGCCGATGAGACCTTGCCAGAGGCGCTGAGCCAGCACCTGCGACGTCAGTTGCCAGCCTTCATGCAACCCGCGGGTCTCGAAGTCCTTTCAAGCTTCCCCCTCACACCCAACAATAAGGTGGATATTGAGGCCTTGCCTCGCGCGAGCACGAGCGCGGCAGCGCGGCCAAGGAACGTACGCTTTGAACCCCGGACGCAGACCGAGGCCACCATTGCAGACCTGTGGGAAGAACTTCTCCAGCTGGATCGGCCGGTTGATGTCGACGACAATTTCTTCGACCTCGGTGGGCACTCCCTACTCGCGGTACGCATGATGGATGCGCTGGGAGAGAAGCTCGGCGCAACCTTCCCTCTGGAACTCTTGATGAGAACCCCCACACTGGGCAGCCTGGCCGAAGCCATCCACGGACAGGGTGAATGTGTTGAGGAATCTTTGGTAGTGGAAATTCAGGCCGGTGATGGAATGACTCCCTTCTGGGTCGTGCATCCCATTGGTGGGCATGTTGTCTTCGCCCGACGCCTCGCCGAGTTACTGCCACCCGCGCAGCCCTTGTTCGGACTACAAGCCCGCGGGTTGGACGGCAGACAGCCCCCCTTGGACTCGGTCCAGGAGATGGCCAGCCACTACATCGACCTGATACGCAGCGTGCAACCAGAGGGACCCTACTATTTGGGCGGTCCCTCCTTTGGTGGAGTCGTGTGCTGGGAAATAGCTCAACAGCTTCACGCCGCCGGTGAAGAGGTCGCCCTGTTGGTGCTCTTCGACACCTTCGGCCCCAACTTCCCAACGCGCCAAGCCCTTCCGATTCGCCTGTACGAGCATCTGGTTAAAGTAATGAGCTTGCCCGGAAAGGAGCGATCTCTCTACCTGCGCCGGCGAATCCCCTTCCTGAAGAAGCCCAAGTCCTGGGACGAGAAACTCCTGGGCCGGCGGGAGCCCTCCTCGGCTCTGTTGGAGGCCGTGCGCACTGTGATCCAGACCAACGCGAGGGCCCGCTCGAGCTACACGATCCAACCCTATGCGGGTTCCGTTACCGTGTTCCAGGCCACGCACAGGCCTCACTGGCCTGGCACCAGTTTCCGCGATCCCAAGAACGGTTGGGGACCCTACGCGGGAGGCGGCGTGAATGTCGTTCCCATCGACAGCAGCCATCAGAATATGTTCAACGAGCCATACATCGAGGAGCTGGGCAAGCTCTTGGCTGAGGTGTTGTGCGAGGCTCAAGCCGGTAAAACAAGCTAGCTCCATCCAATTTCTGTCCGGCCTCGCATTATTCGGGCCAGGAGAACTCCACACGGGTCAGTGGTGTCGTGTCTTTGCGCTGCTTTTCCAAGGCCCAGAGATCAGCGTAACTTTGCTGACGCGTGGGGTGCAGTTCTTCTCCCGCGATGTCGGCCAGAGGGCCCAGCACATAAGAGGCTTCTAAGATTTCAGGGCGCGGCAATTCAACATCTTCCACCAAGCCCTTCACATCGTCGTAGGTCAAAATATCAATGTCCAAGGTTCGCGAACTAAACTTCGGACCCTGCCGCGTGCGCCCACAGCAGCTTTCAATATCGCGCAGTAAATCTCTCAACTTGCCGACAGGAAGCTGCGTCTCTCCACCGACGACGAGATTCAAGAAGTTGTCACCGACAAAGCCCACGGCCTCGCTCTCGTACACCGGCGAGATCACAAAATTCGCGAGGGCCTTGGCCAGAGCGTTGAGGGCACAATGCAAATGTTGCCGTGGATCAATATTGCTGCCGATGCCCAGGTAAACTTGCGGCACTGCTTCCCCCTAACTTCGCTCACCGCGTTCGATGATAATGCCCACGTCGCGAGAGCCGCGCAGCGCACCGGGCTTACCCAACTTCAAACGCAACCACGACACGTCAAACTCTTCGCGCACCAGCTTGGCGATGCCTTCTGCCAGGGTTTCGACCAAGCCGAATTTTTCGTTCTCGACGTAAGTAATGAGCCGCTTGGAGATGGCTTTGTAATCCAAGGCATCGTCAATGCAGTCTGTGGCCGCCGCCCGGGCCACATCCGTAGCCATCTCGAGATCAATGGTGATGGTCTGCTTGATCTCTCGCTCCCAATCATAAATCCCAATCACGGTCTCAATGCGGAGGTCTTCTATATATACAAGATCCATGCTGCCCTTTCTGCTGCCGCCAGCCCAGAACGCCCCTCGGGGCATATTTGTATGCTGCTGTTTTTATTCGCCTATTTTAATTTCAGGCCGCTGAAATAAGAGTGCTTGACGCGGGTTTACTCACGAGTATGCTACTGACATGGGAGTTAGTAACGTACTACCACCACGACCCGCGCCGCGTCGCAGCGCCCTCATCGCCGAGGAGACCAAGGAACTCATCCTTGAGGCCGCAGAAACTGAATTCGCTTACTGCGGCTTCGCCTCGGCACGACTGGAGGATATCGCCGAGCGCGTGGGAATCACCCGTGCGGCCATTATTTACCATTATGGCGATAAGAAAACTTTGTACGAGGCCGTTTTGGAAGCTGCCTTTACCGCCCTTACCGACAGCATGCGCAAGGAATTGGCCAGCGGCACTTCCCACGCGGAACGCGTAGAACGCGTAGTCAATACCTGGATCGATGTCGCGGGCAAGCGCCCCACCCTGGCGCGCTTGTACCTGCGTGAAGTCGCCGACGCCCGCGAAGAATTTCGTCCCGAGGTCAAGCACCTCTTTGACCCCATGTTTGGCTTGATTCTCGAAGCCGTCGAAGAAGGCCAACGGGCCGGCGCGTTTCGCCAATTCGATCCGCAGCATCTGATCTCTACCCTGGCGGGTGCCACCACTTGGTTTGCTATCAACACACCTTTACTGGGAAGTCACGTGCCCTTGAGACCGGCTTCCCGACAGCGGGACCAGAGTAAGGAAAACACAGACACCGAATCAAACGCGGACGATTTCGCCGCATATCGCAAAGAGCTAATGGGAGTCACCCGTTATCTCTTAGGAACCTCCGAAACGGAGAAGGAAGGATAAGCGAAATGGAAAATTGGGATGAGACAGTAGATGTGCTGGTTGTCGGTACCGGTGCCGGCGCCATGACCGCAGCACTCAGCACCTATGACCAAGGTGGAAAAGTTCTCTTGATTGAAAAAGGAGAGCAGTACGGAGGATCCTCAGCCATGTCCGGAGGTGGGCTTTGGGTTCCCTGCAACCATTTGGCCCAAGAAGCCGGCATTGAAGACACCATGGAAGAAGCCTGGGAGTACATGCAAAACTGCGTGGGCACCGACGTCCCCGTCGACCGCCAACGCGCCTACATCGACATTGCACCCAAAATGGTGAAGTACCTCACCGAGCACACCCACGTGGATTTCATTCCGCTTCCCGAATACCCGGACTACTACCCTCACATCAAAGGGAACAAACCCGGTGGCCGCGCGCTAGACCCCAAGAACTTCGACGCGCGAAAACTGGATGATGAATTCCTCAAGATGCGCAAGACACCAGACCAGGAACTCATCATGGGGCGCATTTCCATGACGATTCCCGAGGCCCGAGTTTGCCTGTCCCACACACCTGGTTGGGTGCTCACCATCATGAAGCTCTTCGGGCGCTACTGGATGGACATTCTCTGGCGCTTCAAATCCAAGCGTGACCGCACCCTGGCCATGGGCAACGCTCTCGTCGGCATGTTGCGCCGCTCCCTCATGGACCGTGGCATTCCGCTCTGGCTCAAGACACCCGCACGTAAACTCATTGTGGAAGATGGGCGCGTTGTCGGCGTCGAAGCCGAAAAAGAAGGCAAGACCATTCGCATTCGCGCCACCAAGGGCGTGGTGCTGGCGGCCGGTGGTTTCGAGGCCAATCAAGCCATGCGCGAGAAGTACCTGCCCAAGCCCACCCGAGCGGAGTGGAGCTCAGCCAACCCCTGGAACACGGGCGACATCATCAATATGGGTATTGAGATCGGCGCGGACGTCGACATCATGGACGACGCTTGGTGGGGTCCGGCCGTTTGCATCCCCGGCGAAGAGCAAGCGCGCTTCTTTGTCATCGAGCTTTCGCTACCGGGCAGCCTTCTGGTGAACAAGGCCGGTAAGCGCTATGTCAATGAAGCCGCGCCCTACTGCGACAAGGTCAACGCCATGTACGCGCAAAACTGCCCCGAGGCCGAGACCGTGCCCAGCTATCTCGTCTTCGATGCTGATTTCCGCAAGACCTATCCCGTAGGTCCACTGCTACCCGGTGCGCAGCAACCCGATTGGTCGGCTCCCAAGAACGTCATGAGTATCATCGAAAAGGCCGACACCCTGGACGAATTGGCACAGAAACTGGGTGTCGATGCTGCTGGACTCAAGGAGAGCGTGGAGCGCTTCAACGAGTTCGCTCGCAATGGAAAGGATCTCGACTTCCAGCGCGGCGACACGGTCTTCGATCAGTACTACGGCGACCTGCACGTGAAACCCAATCCCAACCTGGCCCCTGTGGACACGCCGCCTTACTACGGCATCCGCACTTATCCAGGTGAGTTGGGAACCAAGGGTGGGCTTTTGGCCGACGCCAAGGCTCGCGTGCTCAAAGAGTCAGGCGAAGTGATCCCAGGGCTCTACGCCATTGGAAATTGTTCGTCTCCTGTGATGGGACGAACCTATCCTGGCGCGGGTTCCACCTTGGGGCCCGCAGCGGCCTTCGGTTTCATTGCCGCTCACGACATCATGGGCAAAGAGATCAAATAGTCATGTCCTAGAGGGAGGCTTCTCCTAGAGAAGCCTCCCTTTATTTTTTTCATCTTCATGGGCTCGACGTGCCGAATGCAAGTCAGCCCGAGCGCACAAAACGTACCTGCCAACCAGGAGCCCTCATGTCCCTTAACGTGATCACGGTGATGATGAGTCCCAAGACCGATCAGTACGCGGGCAAGGGGGGAGCGACCACGGCCATCGCTGACATCGTCGCCGATGCGAAAGCCATGGAAGACCTGGGCTTTGACGGCATCATGGCGCCCGAAGCCGGACACGATCCTTACTTACCTTTAGTGCTTGCTGCTGAACACACACAGCGCGTCACCCTCGGCACCAACGTGGCCGTGGCCTTTCCGCGCAGCCCCATGGTGACTGCCCAAGTCGCCTGGGACTTGCAGAACTTCTCCAACGGACGACACATTTTAGGGTTGGGAACCCAAGTCAAGGCCCACAACGAACGGCGCTACTCTACGCCCTGGCCTTGCCCACCGGTTCCCCGCCTGCGCGAATACGTGCAATGCGTGCGCGCCATCTTTGAGACCTTCCAAACGGGCAAGATCACCAAGTTTGAAGGCGAGCATTATCAGTTCAACATGATCAATGATGTTTTCAACCCCGGCCCCATTGCACATCCTCAGGTGCCTGTCTTCCTGGCGGCTGCCACACCTACCATGGCCAAGCTCGGCGGTGAAATTGGCGACGGCGTTCTTTTGCATCCCATCGACACCTTCAAATTCACTAAAGAAGTCATCTTGAAAAAAGTGGAAGAAGGAGCAGCCAAGGCGGGGCGCAAGCGAGAGGACATCGAAATCGTGGGCTCGCCCTTCTTGGTGACGGGCTCCAATGAAGAAGAGATCGAGAAAGCCAAGGCGGGAGCCAGGCAACGCGTGGCTTTCTACGGTTCCACGCCCACCTACCAACCGGTCTTCCGCTTTCACGGCTGGGAAGAAGTGGGGCAGAAACTCCACGCTTATTCCAGGGAACGAAAATGGGCCGAGATGCCCGGACTGATCAGTGACGAACTGTTGAACCAATTCGCAGTGATCGCTACCTACGATGAATTGGCAAACAAACTGAAAAAACTATCCACCGGCGTGTTTGATACTGTGCTGCTGGATCTGCCTGCCAAGTTGCGACAGGACCAGGAACGGGTACGCGATATTGTGAAAGAACTACGCTAGAAAAACAAACGAGTGAAAAACTGCACCAAGCAACAGTGAATGGAGACCCACATGGCCGAAGATAAGTACATCAAGTTTCACATTGAAGATGGCGTCGGCGTCATCACACTCAACCGCCCCGAGAAACTCAACGCCGTTAGTTGGGAACTCGCCGAAGAGCTGGCCGCTAAATTCGTCTCCCTGCGCGATGTAGATGAAGTACGCACCATCGTCCTCACGGGCGAAGGCCGCGCCTTTTGTGCCGGTGGCGATGTAGACTTCCTCTCGGGTGATAGCGACCGACCCATGCCCGGCACTTCCGATCCCGACCGCCCGATTCCCCGCTCTCAGCGCAAGACTCCGGGCGGGCCCTTTGTCGACGTGGTCCGACAAATCGTACTGGTTGAAAAGCCAGTGATCGCTGCCATTCACGGGCCGGCCGTCGGCGCGGGCTTGGGTTATGCCATCGCTTGTGATCGCCGCTTCGGTGACACCACGACGAAGATGTCGGCCATCTTTACCAACGTGGGTGTCTCCCCCGACTGTGGTGTCTCCTATTTTCTTCCCCGCCTGGTTGGTTTTTCCAACGCGCTCATGTTGGTTGAGACCGCCAAGATTCTCAAAGCCGAGGAAGCCAAGGAGATCGGGCTTCTCGATGAGTTGGTACCGGAAGGCGAGGATTTCAAAGCCGCCATGGAATACGCCAAGCGCCTGGCCACAGGCCCCAGCGTTGCCATCGATATGGCGCGCCGCTTGATTCACATGTCTCAGGTGTGCACCTTGGAAGAGATTCTGGACTACGAGGCCGTGGCCGGCACCATGACGGCTTCTAGCTTCGACGCCAAGGAAGGCACCAACGCCTTTTTAGAAAAGCGAAAGCCCGTCTATCGCGGAGTTTAAGAGCGCGGGGTTTAAGGGCTCATCGCCGGGGAGCGTGGCGCGCAAGGGCGCAAGGCCGTGACAGTAAAAGCGACGCTGGCGGAAATGGGGATCCACCAAGGCCAGGCGATCTCCAAGCCACCGAGTTGCTCGCGTAATAAGGGATGAAGAAACAAGAGCGCACCCGTCAGGCTGCCCGCCACAATGCCCGCCAGCGCACTGGCATCATTTCCCCGACTCTTCATCAAGAGCGCCACGGCAAACACGCCCAAGAGCCCGCCGTACAAAATAGTCATGGCGGAAAGTGCCAGGTCGACGAGACTGAAGGAAGCGTCCGCGGCTTGCCTCTCAACAAGAGCTGCATGGTATTTAGAAATGGCAATGGCGGCCAGGGCCAACGCGGCACAGCAGGCGATGGATGCGATTCGCATTCGCTTCACCAAACTTTGCTGATCGCGGCTCGGGGGAAGCACATCTGAGCAAAGCGTCGTCGCGATGGCGCACACCGCCGAGTCGAAGCTCGACATGGCAGCCGCAAACAAACCTGCAAACAACAAGCCGCGCGCGCCGGAAGGTAGTTCGTTAAAGGCAAAGACCGGGAAGATACGCGCCGTGTCACTGATGTCGTAAGCAGGAGGCGTTTGAAACACATAGGCGATGCCCGTTCCCACAAAGAGAAAGAGCGCCGTCAGGGGAAAGTTCAACAAGGCGGAACCCATCAAAGCCCGCCCGCCCGCGCGACCCGACGAGGTGGTCAGTAAGCGCTGCACCATATCGTGGTCGGTGCCGTGGGTAGCCAGGGTGAGGAAGAACCCACCGATCAACCCGACGAAGAAAGGCTGGGTACTACTCAAGGACAGTGCGGGAGAGAAAGTGAAAATATCCATACGACCCTGGGCCTGCGCCCAAGTCGCGATATTGGATAAGCCACCCTGGGGATGAACCGCCAAAACCACAAGGACGCAAAGTACGGCGGCTACAAATACCACCCCTTGCACTACGTCGGTCCAAATCACCGAGCGGATTCCACCGACCAGGGTGTACAAGCCTGCGACCAAGGCGCTCAAGACGATGGCCGTGGTGAGACTCAACTGCGTGACGGCGGAAAAGGCCAAGGCCGCGATAAAGAGGCGCACACCTGAGGCCAGGATGCGGCCGATCACAAAGGCCAGCGCCGCCAAGGTTCGGGCGCGCGGCCCAAAGCGCTCGTCCAATAAGCCATAGACCGTCACCAAGCCCTTTTGGTGATAGAGTGGAATCACAAAGGCACCCAACACCAACTTGCCCGCGAGAGCGCCGAAGGCAAACTGCAAATAAGACCAGGTGCCGACATAGGCCGCATGGGGTACACCGATAAAGGTCGCTGCCGAAAGCTCCGTCGCCACCATGGAAAACAACACGGCCCAAGCAGGCATGGATCGATTGCCCAGGAGTAAATCGTCTGCCTGTTGATGAGAGCGGGCGGCGTACAAGCCCAAGCCCAAGACCACCAAGCCGTACGCCGCGAGCACCAGCGTATCGAGAAAGGTCACGCAGTGAGGTCTCGAATCAAGGTTTCATGGGCTGCGTAGGGCGGAGAGGCTCCTTCCTTTAATGCGGTCAACTTTCCAACCGCGTAACGTGCCTTTAATGCCGCAACTCGACGGAGGGGATCTTTCAATTTCTCGGGAGACACCTTTTCCAAGAGAGCAAGCACCGCATCGCGCAAATCACTGCGACTACACACCAGGAAGGCATCGATGCCCGCATCCAAACCACCATGGACCTGCGCCTCCAAGCTATAGTTATCCGCCACCGCTTTCATCTCCAGATCATCACTGAAGATGACTCCGTCGTAGCCCATTTCTTTTCTCAGCACATCCAACGCCGGTTTGGATAGGGTGGCGGGTTTTTCAGTGTCGACACCGCGAAAAATAATATGCGCCGTCATGATGGAAGCGACATCGGCGGCCACCGCCGCCTCAAAGGGAGGAAGTTCCACGCTGCGCAAACGCTCTAAATCGTGTTGCAACACCGGCAATTCCAAGTGACTGTCCGTATCGGTATCACCGTGACCGGGGAAGTGCTTGGCACAAGCCGCAACGCCTTCGCCCTGCATGGCTTCAATAAAAGCCGCGCCATGGCGGGCAACACGTTCACTTTCGCGCGCAAAGCTGCGGTCGCCAATAATGGGATTGTCGGGGTTGGTGTCCACATCCACCACGGGCGCAAAATCGAGACCGATGCCGAAGTCCTTGAGTTCACGCGCCAGACCCCGGGCCACCTTGCGGGTCAATTCCAGGTCATCGCGCTCCCCAAGCTGCCGCATGGGTGGCCACTCGCTCCAAGGTGCGCGGAAGCGTTGCACTCGTCCGCCCTCTTGATCAATGGCCAATAGCAAAGGCGTCTCGGCAGGTGCGGCGGCCAGCAACTCATGAGACAAGCTGCGAACTTGATCCGGAGACTCCACGTTGCGCGCAAAGAGAATGACGCCACCGATTTTTCCGGCAGCGATTAAAGCCAATAAATCTACAGGTGCAGAAAGCCCTTCAAATCCCACAAAGAGTAGCTGTCCAGGTTGATTCTTTTCCGACATGGCCAGAGTATAGAGGCTAATCTCCGCCCATGGGAAGACCAACATGACTCTCAAAAATATTCGTATCGTCCTTGTCGAGCCCTGGCACCCGGGCAATATCGGCGCGGTGGCACGTGCCATGAAGGCCATGGATCTAAGCCAACTCTACCTGGTCAAGCCCAAAGAGTTTCCTGCTTTTGAGGCCGAGAGGCGGGCCGTCGGTGCAGTGGACACGCTGAACAATGCGGTCGTCGTCGGAACTCTGGAAGAAGCCGTGGGGGAATGCACGCTCATTATTGGAGGAAGCGCCCGCGCACGAACGTGGTCTCATCCCGTGTTGGGGCCGCGCGAAGCAGCGGTCAAAGCCATCGAAGAAGCGGGCCAAGGCGCTCAAGTAGCTGTGGTTTTCGGAACGGAGCGCACCGGCTTGACCAATCAAGAATTGGATCAGTGCACCCATAATCTGCGCATTCCCACCAGCGCCGAGTTTTCCTCACTGAATCTGGCGTCCTGCGTACAAATTGTCTGTTATGAATTTTTCATGGCTTCCTTGACCGACTCTCCATTTACACCCGAAGAGCACGCCGACTATGCCAACGGCAGTGAACTGGAGTACTTCTACAAGCACATGGAAGAGGCCTTGGATCAACGCGGCTTTATCCCTCAGGATAAGCGTGAATCCACCATGCAAAAACTTCGTAGATTTTTTGGTCGCGCACGTCCCGAAAGGGGGGAGCTCAAGTTACTGCACAGCTTGATTCGCCTGATCAAAGGCAAGCAGACTTAATCTTGCCGACCGAGCCGCCGGACTTTCTTCAGCGCCCGGCAGGGAAACGGACACACACCGCAAAACCACCTTGATCGCAGTTCTCCGCCGACACCGATGCCCCCATTTTCTCTGCCAAACCCTTCACCAAGGCCAAGCCGATGCCCGTGCCTTTACTCTTGCGTGTCAACTCGCTCTCACCGCGATAAAAGGCATCGAAAATATAGGGGCGATGTTCTCGCGAGATACCAGGACCAAAATCACGCACTGTCACATCCACCCCCTCTCCACGGGACTGGCAGTGCACTTCCACCACTTTTCGATCGGCCTCGGCAGCGTATTTCAACGAGTTGTCCACCAGATTAAATAGAATCTGCGCCAGGGCATCTCGCTCGTATTGCACCGAGGGCAGATCCTTTTCCACATGGCAGGTGAGAGCAAAACCCTGGTCTTTGGCATGTGTCGCAAGTATGCGCGTCACATCTTCAACGACACTGCCCATGGAACCCGAGATCATGTCCAGCTCTCGTTCGCCGTGCTCCATTTTTGAAAATTCAAGCACGTTATTGATGAGTCGAGTCAGCCGTTCGGCTTCAGTGGTAATGGTCGAGTAGTACTCGTCCCGCTTGTCTTCATGGGTCACCATTCCATCCCGTAACATCTCACCGTACATGCGAATGGCCGTGAGTGGTGTTTTCAGCTCGTGGGATACAGCGGCCGCAAAATTGCTGCGACGCTCTGCAAAATGCACAGCGACAGCCACCATTCGATAAACGGCCCACAATCCAAACGTCGCCACCACAATCAACAAAGCTGCAATGGAATAGATATAAGCCGCCCCACCCCCATCGGGTAAGGGCGCCAGACTCAAACGCGCGGTCAACTCTTCGAAGGGTTCCCCAAAACGGTGTTGATAGATGAAACGTTTCTGCTCCAGGCTACTGGAGGCGAAGCCGTCGTCCCTGCTGGCATCCAAGGTTCCGAAATCGAGTTCGATGAATTCAGCCAAGTCCCCCTGCCCCAGCACACGTTCCTGGAGCCAACGTGCCAGGGCCGGCAAATTCACCAAAAGGCCCTGCTGAACGACCGAAGCGCCCTCGCGCAAGCTAGTGCGATAGAGAAGCAGATGTTTTCCATCCACCAAGGCGCTGGCCATGGGCGAAGGGCCCAGATTGCTTTTGTCTGTCAGAGGCTCAAAGCGCTTACGTCTCGGTGCCGGGCTTGCCGCAGCGACCTTCGCCGGGGTTGCCCTCGCCGCCGCGGGATGGAACTCATCTGTAGCAGGCGCGTAGTCGGATGACCGGGCCTCGGCGGAGGACTTTCCTTCCGCCAAGCGATCGCTGTCCTCTTCATCGGCCCGCATTTTCCACTTGAAGTCCTTTCCACCCTCGGTCTCGGTCTCGGCCTCTTCAGGTTTCGAGACATAGCCAAGTGCGCGAAGTTGGCCGAGTTGCATTTCATCCCGCTCAACCGTTCCATCTTCAGCCTCCTCAGCCTCATCAAAAGCCACGCTCTCGGGAGCCTTGGGTTTATTCTTCTGCGCGGCCTGCCCGACCAGAGTTTCTTTCAATGGGCTTTCGGACGCGACTTCATCGCCGAAGGCCTCCTCTTCAGCCAGTTCTTGCTGACCTGAAGTGTCGTAACGTCGCTCGCGGCTCTTGGCGCCGACATTCAAGGCTTGCACTAATTCCGAATAAGCGGGGCGACTCTTCTTGGAGAGTTGATCTAACTCCGAGTCCTCCTTGGCCACTTCTCGGCGATCTGTGATCAAGGTAAGTTTCTGTACGGTTTTGGTGGTTCCAGGCACCTGCTCTTCTTCTGTGGAAGCCTCTTGCCCCTTGGCCTTCTCCTGCTTCCGCGAGTCTTGGGCAGCATTGCTGCGACCCGCCGCCAGCATCACGCCCTCCCGTATTTTTCCGTCCATGGACAATTGGCGACTCACGCGAGATCGCACAACGGCCTGACGAATCTCCAACACGACCTTTGTCACCTCAGAAGACGTTTCATCGTCCTTCCCCTCAAGGGCATAGGGCGTCGACAATATCCCCTCGGCATCGAGTTGGAAGTGGCCAATGATGAAGCCTGTAGTTGGTAATTCCGCCAATGGCGAAGGCGCACCGGTTTTCAAGACGGGGCTGTACTGATCCACGGCGCGCCCTTCTTCCACTCGAAGAAACTCACTCAAGACCCGTTCAAGCTCATCAAAAACACGAGAGGCGACGATCTCATGACGCATTTCGCGCTCCAGATTCAAGCTCTGCAAGGTTCGATTCAACAGGAGTCCGAGAGGAAGCAACAACAACAGGGCCAGGAGAGCAAAACCGATGCGTATTCGACCAATCATCGTCCGCTACTCCGCAAACCGATAACCGGCACCACGCACGGTTTCGATGAGTTGCGTTTCATCGTGGTTCAGTTTCTTACGAAGTTTGGCCAACTGCATATCCACGGTTCGCGTCTCGATGCGATCGGGATCTGGGACCTCCCAGATCTCTTGAAGCAACATGCGGCGGCTCACGATGCGGCCTTGTTCGCGCAAAAACAAAGCCAGGATGGAAACCTCGCGGGCTGACAACTCTACTTTGACCTCTCCTTTCACGGCCTCCAGATTTGCGGGGTCGATTTCCCAATCGGCAAAGCGAAAAGCCGTTTGCTCTTCACGACGCATCCTTCCCGAGCGACGCAATAAGGCCTCGACGCGCGCTACGAGTTCGGCCACTGAAAAAGGTTTCGTGACATAATCGTCCGCACCCACGCGGAAACCCGTGAGTACATCCTCCTCACTGCCGCGCGCCGTCAACATGATGATGAGTTGATGGGGATGCTTCTGACGAATCCCCTCGCACACCTCAAATCCACTGAGGCCGGGCAACATGATATCGAGCAGAATGAGAGCAAAACGATTCGTGAGCCCCTCGCGCAGCCCCTCCTCACCATTCTCCACTCCCAAAGGCTTATAGCCGTGATAGGCCAGGACATCGCAAAGCCCACGCCGGATGGGCTCTTCGTCCTCTACTACCAAGATTTCGATTTCTTCACGTGTAGTCATTGTCTATGAATTATCGGCTTTTCTAGCTTTTCGCTCTGTAAAAAAAGTGTAAACAGCAGGATCTCCTCTTTACCTGCAATTTGGAGCGATTTGCGGCCCGGGCACCGAAACTAGTCCTCGCAACTCGCGCCAAACAGGCGCTCACATCGAGGAGAATAAAATGCCATCCCGGACACCGCGCAATGAAAGCCACACGGCCTCCAGCCAAAGTCCTGAAACCAGCAACTCGTACTTGAGCGGGAAAATCAGTGCGGGTCTCTTCAGCATCGCCGTCCTGGTAATTGGCACCCTGCTCATCGGGGCCACTAGCCAGTTTGCTGTCGCGCACAAAAAAACCGCAGCACACAAAGATGCAGCGACACACAAAGCAACGACCTCTACATCGGGTGCAGTCACCCTGAGCACCCAGGTGGATCGCACCTCAGTCTTCAACGATGGCGACGGCATTGTTCGCATGGAACTTGTGCTCAGCGGAAAAGATGCACCCTTCTCTATGCAAGTTCTTCCCACCGATCTCGTCGTCATACTGGATCGCTCAGGTTCCATGAGCGGAGAGAAGATCGAGCAGGCTCGATCCGCAGTAAAACGCATTATCGACCAATTGGAACCCAGCGACCGTTTTGCCCTGGTTAGTTTTTCGTCCCATCCCAGCCAAGACATTTCGCTCAGCTTTGCCACGAGCCAAGCCAAACCGCACTGGCATCAAGTGGTGTCAAACATCCGCGATGGGGGCGGCACCAACATGACCAGTGCCCTGCAAACAGGAATGCGCCTTGTGGATTCCATTCGGGAACCCGGTCGCACCACGCGCACCATCTTGATCTCCGATGGACATGCCAACAATGCGGCCAATGCCACAAATCTTTTTCGAGAACTCGCCAAAAATTCCCCCAGTGACACCTTCACTCTATCGACCATCGGTATTGGCAATGGTTTCGACGAAGTCCTGATGAACAACCTGGCCGATATGGGCACAGGAAACTCCTATTACTTGCGAGAGTTGGCTCAACTGGATGAAATTTTAACGGACGAACTACTGACGGCCCGCGAGACCGTCGCCAACGCCCTCACCGTGCATCTACAAACGGGAAATGGTGTTCGCGTCACAGATGCCGCAGGTTACTCCTTGGAAGAGACACTGAATGGTGTCCTGTTTCGCCCGGGTGCTCTCTTTGCCGGCCAGGAACGACGGGTTTGGGTCACCTATCAAGTCCCTCATACCAAGGCAGGAAATCACGATCTGGGAAACGTTGTCGTCGAGTTTCAGCAGGGCGGTGAACGTCACCGCGTAACCTCGAAAACACTTCCTCAGATTGCCTGTGTCGAAAAGGAGGCGGACTTCCTGGCCAGCATCGACCGCAATGCCTGGGAACGCTCAGTTGTTGTCGACGAGTACAACCAAGTGAAACAAGACGTTGCCAAGTACCTGCGCGAAGGAAAGAAGGACAAGGCCAAGAAAGCCCTCGGCGACTTCCAAGTTCGAAACCAGCGCATGAATGAAGCCGTGAGTTCTCCTGTCGTAGCCGACGTGCTCACCGAGGCCCGGGAGCAAGAGGGAAATCTGGAACAACTCGCAGCTGACAAGGAACAGGGGTCGCTCAAGGCCCTTGGATACATCTCCAGGGATGCTCGTCGCCCTGGAGCCAAGCGCGCTCCGAGCAGTGCATCAAAGTAAAGCGGCGGCTGATGAACAGCCCTCCATCAACGATCTGCAAAAAGAAAGGAACTCTCATGAAACTCTTTAAACGCTTTATCACACTGGCCCGAGCCGATGCACACGGTGTCATCGACTCTCTCGAAGATACAGAACTTATTTTAAAGCAATGCCTGCGCGAAGCAGAGATCGAGCTGGATCGAAAACGAACTCGCTTTGAGTCGCTTTCCAACCAATTGGATCAGATGGAAAAGGAACGCTTGCGTCTGAGCCGAGACGTGCAGCAACTCGAGGCCGACATCGCATTGGCCATGAAGCAGGAGCAAGAGGAATTGGCGCGCTATTCCGTTCGACGCTTCTTGACCAAACGCAAGCAAGAAGAGGAATTGTCGCTCGCTCTCCCAGAGGAGCGGGAAAGCTACAACAACCTCGAAGTCGAAATCTCCACACAAGAAGAGGAACTGGCGCGCCTCAAAGAAAAGGTGCAGACCCATCTCGCCAGCCAGGCACAGGCACTCATTCATCCACCCGAGGCTCCCGTTTGTGAGGAAGAGATCGAACTCGAGCTCTTACGACGGCGCGGTGCCCACTCCGAGGTTGCGACACAAACCGCGCAGGAGGCCACCCGATGAATATCCTCAATAGCTTTACTCGAAACCTACTCTTCGCATTGGTCGCCGCTGGGGGTTACCCCGTTTACGCCGCCATGTTTGTCGGCCCACTGAGCCCGCGTGCGGTTTTCATCAGCTATCTCACGCTCTGCGCCTCGGCCTACCTCTTCGGAATTGCCCGAGGACCGGCACGGGCCACGGGCGCTGCAGCCTTGTGTGTAGTGAGTGGCGCTTTCCTTTGGCTGTCGGGGTTATCGGCCATCGTCGTGGGAATGGCGCTGGCGGTCTGTATCGGTGTACTGCGCAGCGGCTTGCTGCACGCGGGGGACCCCGACGCCGATCCGCAAAACCGTCCGAGCTTTGTGCGCAGCTTTTTCATTGAAGCCTTTCTGATTCTCGGGGGCCTCACGCTCTCTCGCTTTATGCTCAACGGTGGTTTATTCCCCATTCCACTGGCCATCTGGGGATTCTTCCTGGTGCAAAGCGGCTTCTATCTCGTCGGTGGGCTCGCACAGCAACTGCGCGAAACCACAGACAAGGAAAGCGACGGCGACCGTTTCCAACAAGCCTGTCGCCAAGCCTACGCCGTCATTGAAAATTCAAATGCATCCACACGTTAGCCCTCACATGGAACCCCCCACACGGAAACCCCAAGGAGAAACAGATGACTTCCTCACCACGGACTTCATTCATCCAGCGCAGCTTGCAGAGTGCAAGTACCCGAAAACTTCAGAGCAAGTTGGCTTTTCTTGCCATTCTGGTCGGGCTTACCACGCTGATCGCCCGCGCCAACTTTGCTTCACAAGTAGAACCCAAACCCATCGTGAATCCTCCCACGGTGTCGCCCATCGTAACGACCCATGCGCCGCGCATTGAAGTGGTATTCGTGTTGGATACCACAGGCTCCATGTCCGGATTGATTGAGGGCGCCAAACAGAAGGTCTGGTCCATTGCCAATCGACTGGCCAGCGGGCAACCCGCTCCCGAGATCAAGCTCGGACTCATCGGGTACCGCGACCGAGGAGATGACTACGTCACGCGAGCCTATCCATTAAGTAAGGACATCGATGGCTTGTACGAAAACCTGATGAGTTTCCGGGCCGACGGTGGGGGTGACACGCCCGAGTCGGTAAACCTCGCGTTACATGAGGCCGTGAGCAAAATCCAGTGGAACCCCGACGACTCGGTGTACAAGGTCATTTTCCTGGTGGGGGACGCGCCTCCACACATGGATTACCAAGACGAAGCCAGCTACAAGCAGGTCGTGAAAGCAGCGGCAGCCAAAGGCATCATCATCAACACCGTCCAGTGCGGGAATGATTCCAACACCAGTGTCGTCTGGCGCGAGATCGCAAGCCAGGGCCGTGGGCAGTACGCCATGATCCAACAAAATGGCGGCATGATTGCCGAGGCGACACCCATGGACGATGAGTTGTCCCTCTTAAATAAAGAACTCGCCAAAACCACTTTGGCCTACGGCAAAGCAGAAGAGAAAGAGGGACTCCGACGCAAGGTAAAAAACTCCCTGGCAGCCGCACCGGCAACCATCGCCTCTCGGCTTTCCTACCTCGACAAAACGGGAGGTTCTGTGAGTTCCGGTCGTGGGGATCTCATCGACGCATTGGAAGAGGGTGAAACCGATTTGGATTCGATAGACAAGACTGAGTTACCCGAAGAAATGCAAGCCATGGAACTCGAGGAGCAGAAAAAGTACGTTGTGCAAAGAAGCGAAGATCGTCGTCAGGTGAAAGCCAAGATTGCGAAGCTAAGCCGGGAACGTGACGACTACTTAAACAAAGAGGATGCGAAGCGCCGCGCTGAAGGCAAGGACGTGGGTTTTGATGGGGAGGTCTACTCCACCATTCGAGACCAGGCCGCGGCCAAGGGGATCGTCTACGAATAAAACACGGCCAGAAGCACCGTCACCCATGAGGTGGCGGTGCGCAGCGCCACAGCTTACAAGCTCGAAAGTTTTTCTCGAAGTTCAGCAGGTGCGAGAAATAGTTTGTGTGTCTTCCTGTCGAAGCAGAGCATTCCCGCCTTGGCCAGCGCTATCTCTTTCCCGGATTCCGCATGCGTGACTCGAGAAACAACATCGCAGCCATACTTGTGAAAATCCGTGGCCGCCACTTCGATACGCAGACGATCATTGTGAAAGGCCTCGCTTCGATACACCACGGCAGAATCCGCATTGATGAGGTAGGTGCCTTCGGGCATCAGATCGGCAAGACCCACAGTTCTCATAAAACGCGTGCGCGCTTCGTTTAAAAGAGACACCAGGGAATCGTTTCCCATGTGGCCCCCTGCATTCAGATAGCTTGCATAGACTTCGAGTTCGGTTTCGAAAGGAAACGTCTCCGGCATTTTAATTTCAACGCGTGCCATACTGCCTTCTTATTATTACTGACTTCTGTCTCGAAGGATTCGAAGGGAAAGACTACTCGGGTCTTTCAGCACCTGAAAAGTACTGCTTGGCAATCCGGTCATTTTCGGCATCGGCCGCATAGGTAAATGCAAGCGCGTAGCCTGAGTAAGCTCCCGCGAACCCGGCGTAAAAGACCTCCAAGGAGAAGGAAAAGTCGCCGTCCTGAAATTTCATGGTCCCGCGGAAAGGCACGGGCTTCGTCACCAAGGGATCAAGCCACTCACCCTTGATTTCTGGCATCTCGCGCAGGCGACCGATCAAAGCGGACATGGGACCGCCATCATCGGGATTCGGGAAATTGCGAAAGAATCCACGAGCCGCCGTTTCTGCAATTTCTTCCCAATTAGTAATCAACCCGCGAATCCCATTGGGATTGAAAAGAATATTCTCCAACTGGGTCATGTCCAAATCATGTGAGGCACCGTGGGCACGCACACGGTTCATCAATTCACCCACACCACTGCTCATGGCCACAATGTTCCAGGTCGGCCCTTTGATAATGGCGGGAAGGGGCTCGTAGGCTTTCACCATTTCCTGGAAGTCTTTGACCGGGGCCTCCGTGGGTTGTGATTCCGCAATCACCTGATTCCAGTCGACAGCAAAACCCGCGGCCAAAAATAATCGGGCGCGCTCCCAATCGGGAATCTCCATGGCTTCGGCAATGATGTTCACGGCTTCACGACTCGGTGAGGAGCGGCCTGTCTCCAGAAAACTCAAATGGCGCGTGGAAATTCCCGTCTTGTCCGACAAATCCATTTGAGTGACACCGCGACGGTCTCTCCACAAACGCAAGAGCTGTCCAAACCGTTGTTCTTCAGCCACCCGTTCTATCCTCCAATCATGGGGACTAACCACATACCCGTGGAATGATATGTCCTAAGCCAACTAGATACAATCTTTCCCCACGAAACTAAGCCAAGACCCTACCTTAAACTCGATGAAAGGTATGCACCCAAACCAAATGCTCAGGATCCCACTCCATGCCACGGTGCATCTTCAAAATCAGGGATTTATAAGCCTCTAGACCAGGGTAGCCCTCTGCGCGCGCGTCCTCCTCAGTCATATCTCCCAGTCGCTCACGCGTCAGGCTACTCATCCGAAAAGAAATTCCGTCCAGACTGAACTCTTCCCCTGGATAGGCATAAACGCCATCACGACGCTGCTGCGTCTTACTTCCTGCGAGCGCCGCTTTTACCAGCTTGGCATGGCGCACCAGTCGGTCAATCTCACAGGTCTTTTCGGGATAGGATTCCTGCTCTTCCATGCTTACCTTTTCTCCAAAGCTCGCCTCAACTGAAAGATGTCCCGGCACCATGGCACCGGGACATCTATTACAGCGACACTTTATTGCGAGGTGGCCTGTTTCTTGAGAAGTGATCCTTATTTTTTAAGGATCACAGCCGTTGCGTTGCCACCGAGTCCCAAGGTCTGGCTCAATGCAACTTTGGCATTGGGTACCTGGCGCCCACCGGACTCGCCGCGCAACTGCCAGGCCATCTCACAAACCTGGAACACGCCCATGGCCGTCGTCGCTTCACCGAAACTGACGAAGCCACCGGAGGGGTTGATGGGCATCTTGCCGGTGGGTGTCGTCTCACCGGCGGCGACCAGACTTTCGGCCTCACCCGGTTTGCAGATGCCCCACTCTTCAGGGAAAGCCAACTCGTAATACACCGTATTATCTTGCAA
Organism: Pseudomonadota bacterium; assembly: GCA_003353845.1. Taxonomy (GTDB): domain Bacteria; phylum Myxococcota_A; class UBA9160; order UBA9160; family JADFDR01; genus GLO-12. The sequence continues at coordinate 35,927 of PIVT01000019.1, forward strand.
CTCCGTCAAGCTGAGATCTTCGGGGCCAATCCCGGCTTGATCGAAGGCCTTGGTCACAGCCAGCTTGGCTTCGGAATGTAGCGTGGCATCGGCGGGTGGCGGCGCAGCCAACCCACGCGGCAAGCCGTCATCGAAGGTCATGGTGGCCACCGTGGACGAAGCCACTGTGACTGCGTTCCCGCTGAATTGCTTGGCTCTCTCCGCCGAACAAATCACCGTAGCCGCCGCACCGTTGCTTACCGGGCAGATTTCAAACAAGCGCAGTGGATTACTCACATAAGGAGAGGCCAACACATCTTCCACCGTGATAGCCTTCTGGAAGCGAGCATAGGGGTTGTGCACGGAACACTTGCGGGCCTTCACGGCCACCTGGGCGAATTGCTCTTCCGTGGTTCCGTATTCGTGCATGCGGCGACGAGCCAACAGCGACCAGAACGAAGGCCCGGGCATTCCCACACAGCGCTGTCGCAAGAACTCGGGATCCGTCACTTCTTCAACACCCGAGGTTTGGATGAAGCCCTTGGGCATCACCTCGCCACCCATGACCAACACCATGTCGTACTGACCACTGGCCACCAGGGTGTATCCGATATTGAAGGCATTACCACCTGCCGCACAACCCGCAGAGAGGTTGTATACGGGGATGCCGGTGGAGCCCATTTCTTCGACAATGTCGTTGCCGTTTAATCCCCAGCCCTTACCGCCCGAAAAACGAGAGCTCGCGGCCGAAACCGCTTGGATGTCTTTCCACTGCACACCCGCGTCTTTGAGCGCGTCGACGACTGCCTTTCGGCACAACTCCGTAACCGGTTTATTGCCAACAACGGCATCACCGGTCTTACCGAAGGCGTGGAGGCCGACACCTAGTACTTTTACTTCTTGCATGGCGATTTCTCCTATCCTTCAGCTTAAAGCTGCTTGAATTTCCAGCTCGTGAATTCTTTGTCGTCCTCGTGGTACAGAGGCTCGATGACAAGCTCTACTTCACTGCCAACCTTGAGGTCTTCAAGATTGTCGATGCTCATCTGGCCCATGACGCGCACACCGGCGGGAAAGTCCACGACGCCCAGTGCATAGATTTCATAGGGCTTGTCAAACTTGTGCGGTGGCGGAGGCGGAAAGTCCTGAATGGAGTAACTCCACAAGGTTCCTTTTCCACCGAAACCGAAGTCGCCGATCTTGGACTCATCGCACTTGGGGCTATGGCATGAAGCGGACTTGGGGAAATACACCGTGCCGCAGGTTGCACACTTTGAGCCGAGCAACTTAGCGCCGCCCTCCTCGGTAAACAGTCCCTCTACTGCGGGAACTCGTTCCATATCAACTCTCCCTTTTTCTTCAGGTGTTACTGGTTTCGAGGTATAAACCTTACTCTTCGAGTTGTCGGCTCGAAGGACAATTAACTCTTGGCTGCCTTGATCAACTCAGGCAAGATTTCGAGACAATCTCCGACGATTCCATAACGAGCGTACCGGAAAATCGAAGCCGCTTCGTCTTTGTTGATGGCCACCAATACCTTGGCCGCCGAACAACCTGCCATGTGCTGACTGGCGCCGGAGATGCCTGCTGCCAGATACAAGGCCGGGCGCGTAATCTTTCCCGTGAGCCCCACCTGGTGTGAGGAATCAATCCAACCCTCATCCACGATGGGCCTGGAGGCGCCGGGCAATCCACCCAAGGCCGCGGCCAGTTCCTGAATCAACTTGTAATTCTCAGGAGTACCCAAGCCGCGTCCACCGGAGACAATGATGTCAGCGTCTTCCAAGCGCGGGCCTTCGGCCTGCGGTCGCTGCGTCACGGCAAAGCGCTCTTCTACGCTGCTCAAATCCACAGAGACACTCTCGGCCGCCGGGTTCGTGGGCGCCTCTGCCGGCTCGGCCACCAGGGCGGTGGAGTTCACGGCAATGGCGAAAGTGGAAGCTCCACTCAGTTCGTAGACCACATTGGTGTCGCCACCAAAGGCTGTGGCCGTCACTTTCAAATCACCACTGGCGTCGATGTCGATGACGTTGGTGACAACACCTCCACCGATGCGACCCGCGACACGCGGAGCAATCTGGCGCGTCTCTTCGATCTGGTTGAACAAGAGGGCTTTGGGGTTATTGCTTTCACAGTACTGCGAAACAGCGGCCACGAGTGTGTCGGGGGCAAAACTCTCAAGCTTGGCATCTTCGATGCGCTCCAAGCTTGCCACACCGTACTGACCCGCAGTCTCGGCCAGTTTGTCACTGGCGGGACCGATGACCAACCAAGCCAGGTCCGCCCCGGCTGCGGCGGCGACCTTGCGGCCCAGGGTGAGTACTTCGACGGCGCCCGCGGGCAGGCCGTCACGCCCTTCTCCCCATGAAACTACAACGATTGCGTTGGAAGACATAGTTCCCTCTCCTTACTGGATCACGCTTTCAGCGCGAAGGTTCTCAATCAGTTTCTGAGCCACGTCAGCGGGCGAACCCGTAAGGAACTCACAATTGCCTTGAATTTCAGGCACAAACTGTCTGGTCAATTTCACCTTGGGTGCCAAGGCCTCGGCGGCCAGGCCAAGCTCATCGACATTCACCACCGTTGGCTTCTTCTTGCGCGCAGCCATCTTGCCCTTGGCGGTGGGAAAGCGAGGATCGCCCAGTTCATTGCTCACAGTGACCACGGCGGGGAAAGCACCTTCAACCACCTCATCGCCATCAGCCGTCACACGTGTCACCGACAAGGTGTCACTCTTTAATTCAAGGTCGCGGGCGATGGGCACCAGGGCCATGCCCAAGGCTTCAGCAATGAGTGCGGGTACGACACCCTGGTCATCGTCGGAAGCTTGTCGACCACACAACACCAAGTCAGCGCCTCCACTGCTCTGGATGTAGGCCGTCAGAATGTTCGCCACAGCACTGGCGTCGAGATCCGTCGCCTCCGTTCGCAAGGCGACAATTTCGTCAGCACCCATAGCAGCGGAATGCTTAAGCAGAGACTTTTGATCAGAACCAATAGAGACCACGGTCAAGGTGAAATCTGCGCCGGCATCGCGCAGCTTTAGAGCCGCTTCAATGCCTTGCTCGTCAAAACCGTTGATCAATTGAGGGATGGCAGATTGAGTGATGGTCTTTCCGTCATCACCGATTTCCAAACGACCTGCCAAGGCGTAATTGTTGACCGCATCCGGGTCTAACACTTCCTTGGCGCAAACGACTATACGCATTTTGTACTCCCAAAAACGAAGGGTGAGATTACTGTAGAACCGAACTTTTCATTGACCGGGCTATCTACCGGCTACCGGACCTTCACTGCACGACGGAGTCGTCTTCCACCAAGAAGACATTCCCACCCAGGCACCAAACCGCGTCGCCCTCAAATTGCTCGGGTTTCACCGTGAGGTCGGTCATGAGGTACCAGCGCCATGTGGGATCCCCGAGTTCAACGAACTCGCCCGTGAGCGTGCCGGTAAAATCCTGACGACCGGCATAGCGTGTTCCGGGGAAATGCCCCCCGCCGTCACACTCCGCACACTTTCCGGCAAGTTCCGGGTTCATCCCCCGGACCTCGGGTATCTCTTGCTCAGACACGACTGTCCTCACTCGGTTGGGCGAGGCCACAAAGAAATCGGAACGGGCGCTTCGCTAGCTAGGCTGATCTGCGGGACGCAATGTAGCGAAAAGTGGCCGAATTAACAGTGCTCGGAGGGCTCCTTCTCGTCCCACTAATCTCACTCTGCTGAAGCCGATTTTTTTATAAGCCATCGCTTTAAAAAGGTTTTCAGGATGGGGGTGGCGGGGGCTGCTCTCGGCCCTGCGACAAGAAGAAGGTGCCCGACGAGCGAGCCACCAATTTGCCCTCTTCGTTGCGAATCTCCCCCTCGGCGTAACACAGATTTCGGCCCATACGCACTACCTCGCCACGCGCCCGCAAAACGCCTTGCTGGCAAGGTCGGAAGTAGTTGATCTTCATTTCCACCGTGGGACAGCCCTTATCGGGGGGAAGCTCATGCATAATGGCCCGTCCAATGGCCGCATCAAGCAGGGTGAAGATGAATCCCCCGTGCGCTCGCCGGGCACGACTCATATGAATGGGTCCCAACTCGACTTGTAGCTCCCAGCCCCCATTCACTGGACCGATATCCTCGATTCCCAGCTGCTGAGTGAATTCCAACTCGTCGGTCATGGCTTCTCCTCTCAGGGACTCAGGCACCTTACCTGCACACTCATGGGTGTGCAAAAGTCTGCTTAAGTTGGGAAAAATTCTACCCTTGGAGGCTTCCTTTAGCTTTTCGGTGGAAACACCCAGGCTGCCAGTTCCTTTAGTGTTTTCGCGACCTTCGAAGAACGGGTTATCGTATTACCTCATTGGTACAGTAATTGCACTAAAGCTTCACATAACTGCATCTTTATTGAATTCGTACCCACTACGCACTCATCAAGATGGCGGCGCATAGCCTGCGGCTGTTGAGCAAACCAGTGAGTGATATCGAGACGTCAGGTAGCAACGGTTTAATATAAGGGGAGATGATCGTCTTGAAATATCGCAATGGACCCTCGGAGCGGGTCATCGGTCTGGTTGCGCTTTCATTCCTGGCCGTGGGGCTTTTGCTTCCTAGCGCCAGCAGCGCGATGACTGCCGATTTCTACTGCATCACCAATAACAATCCCAGCGATTGCGGCAGCGCTGAAGCTCAGATCAAGCTGCAAGTCATCGATTCGGGCCATCATCAAGTCCTGTTTCTTTTCGAAAACCTGGGCCCAGAGGCCTCGTCCATTGCCGACATCTACTTTGACGGTGGATCGCTCAAGCGAGTCGTGAGCATTGACGACAGCGATCCCGGCGTTTCCTTTTCCCTGAAGGCAAGCCCGAGCAATCTGCCCGGTGGAAAAGGTATCGGCCAACCCTTCCAGGCCACCTTCTCCATGGACTCTGACTCTCCTGTACAACCTATGGGCGTGAACCCGGGTGAAATTCTAGGAGTTGTTTTCAAGCTGAGCCAATGCGCCAACACTCCCGACATCCTCCATCAACTCATATCGGGAGAACTGCGCGTCGGGCTTCATATACAGGGATTCGATAGCGGCGGCAGTGAGAGCCTCATCAACAGCCCCGTCCCCGAACCGAGCACGGCCCTTCTACTCTGTATCGGACTGATTGGATTGAGCCGGCAGAGACGTCGCTTCAAGGCTCCATCACAACTTTAATCGCCCCACCTTTTCGATCTTGTGCCAGGGCAAAGGCTTCGGCCGCTGCGTCTAGCGGTAGGCGATGTGTAATCAAGCTGGCTGCAATGCTCGGCGTACGGGCCAATAACGAGGCCGCCACATCCACATCTCGCCCCATTCCCTTGGCGCCGTACATGCTGGAAGGCAGGATGGTAATTTCTTTAAGGGTCAGCAAAAAGCCCGGCAAGGTGATCCCTTCCCAGTAACAAGCCAAGAGCAAGAGCTTGCCTCCGGGCTTGCACAGCATCAGCGCTTGCTCCAGCGCGCTGATGGTTCCCGCCGAATCCACCACAAGGTCGTATTCGCCCGCGGCTTCGAGTGAAGCGCCCAACTTCTCTCCGGCTTCCAACTGGCTGGGATGACGAGCCACGAGATCCACCTCGCCTCCGCTTCCACGCACTGCAGCGACGGCACACAAGCCGATGCTTCCGCCACCGATTACGGCCGTTCGCATCTCGCGGCGGTAATCGGCTTTGCGCAAGCCATGCACAGCCACGGCCATGGGCTCTACGAGGCAAGCATCTTTCACGGGCAGCGCCGAAGGGATGCGCACCAAAGCGCGCTCAGGCACCAAGATCTCGTCCGCCATGCCGCCATCCAATCCAACCCCATAGGACATGGCGGCCCCCAAGCGGCAGAGATTGTATTCCCCGGTGAGACAGAACTCGCACTTGCCACAAGGCTCCAAGGGTTCGATGGCCACGGGGGTGCCGTCAGAAAGTTCACCGGCCATCTCATGCCCCAAGGTTCGCGACAGCGGGAAGCCGCCGCCGACCATGTGGAGGTCTGATCCGCAGATTCCAACGGAACGAATTTTTACGCGCACACCCTCGCCTTGTGGGGCCGGTGCTTCGACTACCTGGATCCCATTCTCACAACAACGTACGGCACGCATTCCACACCTCCATTATTACCAAGGAGTCCCCCAAGACTGCTCTGCATGCTAGCTCATCCGTTCTCCGCGACTAATCAATCTCGTCCCCCCAGACTGTTTTGATCTTTTGCTTGCCCACCATCTGTTCGGGAGTTCCTCCACCCATATGATGGCGCGGCCCGGGAAAGCCCAGGACTTTCCACCCCACAAAGTCCTGATTGCCGCCGTAGCTGGGGTTGGCCACAAAACCAACAAGCGTGTGGAAACGAACGGTTGCAAAAAAGGCCTCGGGGCGAATGGGCCCTTGGGGCCAACCTGAAACAGTCCCGTTTTCCACTTGGACCAACACTTTTTCCTGTCGCTCCTCGGACAACTCGGCAAATGAGTTTTTGAAGACGGCCTGACAATGACCTTCCAGCGCTGCCAAACTCATTTGATACAGCGGAAGAATCATCGCGTCCTCATTCGCCAGGGCCTTGTCGATGAAATTGATACAGCCGGCTTCCCGAGCGCCGGGATCTTGATCGGTGGGCAAAATTCGCGCGGCTATGGCTTCGACGGTTTTCCACTCTGGGATTGAAAGCGCAGCCAGCTTCTGAGACTGGCTGGCTGCGCGCGCAGCTCGAGGGCGGGCGATCCCCTCACCCACCCACAACAGAGCGCTTCCCTGAATCGTGCGTTCCAGAAATTCTCTGCGCGACATGGATCTACACTGTTTGCCTCTACCGAAAAGAGAGTCAGTCATCAGGAATCCAACCTCTTGGCTTCTCGAATCATTTGTTCAACCACGCGATAGGCGTTGGCCACAATGGTCATGGTGGGGTTGTAACCCCCGGCGGTGGGGAAACAACTCCCGTCCACAACCCAGAGATTGGGAACATCGTGGGCGCGACACCAGCGATTCAGCACCGACTTGCTCGGGTCGTCTCCCATGCGGCAGGTGCCGTGCAAGTGATAGCTGCCTTCTTGGGAACGACCTTTTTCCAAGTCACTGAAGCCCGGCAGGCGGATCTTCCACACATCCTTGGCGCCCGAGGCCTGCGCAATCTCCATCATTTTGCCTTCGTAGTAATGATGCAGTGCGATGTCATTGGGGTGATTGGTATGGGTAATCCGAGGCACTGGAATGCCCAGGTGATCTTTGATGGTTGGATCCACATCGATGCCATTTTCTTCACGAGGCAGATCTTCCCCGATGGCCAGCATGGACGCCGCGTGTCGAAACTTGCGCAAGTAATCTTTCAGAGGTTTGCCCCAGGTCTGTGTCCCCGCACTCAAGCCCTGACTCACGCCATTCATGGCATAGTAAATGGGATTGGCTTCACCGTTCTCCATGATCATTCCACCGCGAATAAACCCTCGCTTGCTGTCACTGGCGTGCAAATCATCGATGGCCACCTGGCCGGTCTGCCCCACAATGCCGTGGGAAAGTTCGTCCGTCCAAAACCCGACGATGGCCGTAATATGATAAGTGAGATTGCGACCCAATTGGCCACTGCTATTGGCCAGGCCTTCCGGGAAAGCGCCGGAAGTCGAAAGCTTGAGCAAGTGTGCCGATCCCACAGCGCCCGCCGAGAGCACAAAGCGTTTGGCATACACCTCGCGTTGTTCTCCTGTCGCCGTCAAATAACTCACACTGCGCACGCGACCGGTTTCATCCAGGCGAATTTCGTTCACAAAGGACTCGGGTCTCAGATCCAAGCGATCCGTCGCCAAGGCGGGAGGAATGTGAACCGACAAAGAAGAGGCTTTGGCGTTCACGATACAACCGTAGTTGGCGCACTGCCCACTCCTCATGCAAGGCGGTCGATTTCCATAAGGCTGGGAATTGATGGCCAGGGGAAGTGGAAACGGGTGGTATCCCAAGTTATTGGCGCCGCGCTCAATCACATAAGAGGCACTGCGAAACGGGTGAGGGGGATTGGGGTAAGAGCTGCTGCGTTTCGGCTCAAAGGGGTTGGAACCGCTTTGGCCAGACACACCATAGGCGCGTTCGGCTTTGCCGTAGTAAGGCTCTAGTTCATCATAATCAATGGGCCAGTCGGCCAGGTTCGCACCGGCCACGGGCCCTTCACTGGAAAGCACCTTGAATTCATCTGGGCGATAACGCCAGGAAGCGGCTGACCAATGCACCGAACTGCCACCGACACAGTGCGCCAGATTGTTAAAACGCCCCGCCCGACTCGGTGCTTTGGGTTCCGCTCGATAACTTTCCAATTGATGGGGAGCCAGACTGCTGCGACGAATAAGATTGCCCAGCTCATCGTCAGTAAAATTGGCCGTGGTGTAACTCTTGCCTCGTTCCAAGGCCACGACATTGAAACCAGCAGCTGTGAGTTCGTGAATCATCACGCCACCACCGGCACCCGTCCCGATCACACAAACATCAAACTCTTCCCGCTTCGCCACGTAGGCCCCACTTTTTGTCCACCCGGGACAAAGGTTTCAAAACTGGAAGCCCTACTGTAGCGATCCTCCCTATTCATTATCACCCACAATAAGGTTACAGCCCTGGAGGCGGGCTCGGACCGTTCGGACAAATCTATCGAAGATTCAGCATGTTATAGGCTCCGCAACCCCCAGAGACACCACACCGACATCAAGCCGCTCCGGACTCCGTTTCGGCGAATTCGTAACGAGCGAAGAGTTCGGGGTCCTCGGCACGGATGCGTTGGATCATCTCAGGATCGAGTTGACGGCGCCACTTGTCGCTGATTCGGAGATCCTGTGGGATGGAATTTTCAAACTCGGGAGTCCAGCGCCACTGGCAATGCTCGGCGATGGCCCGAATGGTTTCCTCCGGCTTGGTGCACAGCTCTTCGTAGCTAAGAGCAAGGCAGCGATCGCCGAAACGCGGGCGTTGCTTCTCAATTTCTCGGGTAACCGTTCGAAAAATCTTACCTGCGATGATTTCCGGAGGCAGACCCGTTAGCTCTTCACGTCCGGGGATCTTGACGCCAAACCAACCACCGCCACGATCCAGGCGTTTTCGAATACGGCTCGACGTGGAGTTGATGACGGCGCGCCAATCGCGTTGCATATGAATAATGAGGGCATCGGGGAAGACGGCATCAATCCAAGGCAGTCGCATCGACAAGCGCGGGTATTTGGCGAGGAAGCGCGTCGCGTCGCGGGTTTTCAGAACACTGGAGATGTTCTTGTGGTACCAGTTCACGACCAACTCGCTGGCATCCGACTCGTCCATCCCATCGTCACTGCCATCCCGAAAACGATCCCAGACATTTTGCGCTTCCATGGGCTTGTCGAGCGCACCCAGTCGCGTGTGCAAGGCCGCCAAGCGCGGCCAGTTGGGAGTGTGTCGATTTTGTCGGTTGTAATACCCGACATCCGGATGCCGACCGAGAATTTCATACAGCAGAGTTGTGCCACTGCGATGGGGGCCGATGATGAAGGTGGGCTTGGAGACACTCATGTGGTTCAATCCTCGCTTTTCAGCCAATGCGATAGATCGCGCCCCGTCATCTTACCGAGCCTCTCGATTTGTGGCCGATAATAGTTGGCGGCGAGGCGGACGTCCGCTTCGTCCATATCCGGGTAGCTTCCCTTGTTTACTCGCATGGCCACCTTGGGTATGAAGTCCTCGCTGACTTCGAGAAAACGGAATGCATCTTTCGCGAAGCGCTCGGGGTCGTTCACGAGATCGTCGTAAAAGAAGACGCCCATGTCGGGGAACGCCTCGCGCCAGTAAGTGAGGAGCGTTGCGTACTCTCCTTGCAGACGAATCCAGCGGCCGTCCTCGTTAAACATCTGCGCGAAAGGAACAACACTTTTCGCTTTACCGATCCGCTCTTTTCGATTTCGCCAATACCAGTAGTGGGACCACGCGCGATCGATGGGATTGCGAAGCATCATGAACACCTTGAGCCCCGGGTAATGTTTGAGCATTTCGTCCCGTGCTGAGGGCCGCTTCCTCCAGAACAACAGCTCATTGCGATAGTTTCGCTTGGGGTAGAACTGCTTGCGCGATGGATCAGGACGTGGTGTGTAGGCATAGTTCACGCTGATTTCGCCGGCGATTCGCCCGTTTTTTTCAGCAAAGTGCGAGTTGTACCATTTGTATCCGCGATGGAATTCGGTGGAGAAGAAACCGATCTCCTTGCTCTTGGAGAAGAGAATCTCGGGATGCTGTGCAAGCACTGCTGCAAGCCAGGTCGTTCCGCATTTTTGAGAACCGACGCCTACGAAATCCGGCCCCACTTCGCGAGGAGTCGAGTTCATTTCACTCTCCTAGATAAAACCGATGGTGGACCCTGCCAAAAGCAAGCCAGTGCATCGAGGAACACCGATCGATAGGAAAACTTATCGCGACACCGCAAACTCGCGCGCAAATTTACACTTCGTAACCAAGCTTTGCGAGTAAACCGCCCAGGCGCGCATGGAGCATCTCGATTTCGTCTTCGCTGAATTTTTCGCGCCACTTGTAGTTTCGGCTTTCAATATCACTGACCAGGGTCGCAAGCGTCGCGTCGTCCCACTTCAGCTCGACCCGGTCGCTCACCTCCCGGAAAACCTTCTCCGGTTCGGCACACAAATCCTCGTAGCGAATTTGTATATAACGTTCCGGCGGAATCGACTTTGCGGACTCAAGCGCATGCTCAATGATCGTCTTCCATTGCATGCCACTGCCCTCAAGCAGTGGCAGTTCTGCCAAACTCTTCCATTCAGCAGGTCGACACGCCCAATAGGCACCGTCGTGTTTGAGGCGCGCATTTCGAATGGAATTGGCCACCGCCCGTCCGTCGCGAATGATGTGGATAAAGTATGCATCCGGGAAGACTTCATCGAGAAATTCCATCCGCACCACATTCTGTGGGCATTTATTCACGAAACGCGGCCGATCAAAGATCCGCAGGTGGTTCCGAACGACCTTGTGGAGAAAAGCCTTGGTCTTGGGTGTAGCGTCGGCCCGGCCGCGCACATGGTCATCCCCTGTCGCGTACCGCCGCCAGATCACCTTGGCCTCACTCGGCTGGTGATCCTTGCGGACGAGCATGAGCAGCTTCGTGAGCCATAAGGAATCCGGCGTCTTCTTTGTCACATTGGAAATCCAGGCGAGATCCGGGTGCTGTGGAAGACGAAAGTGAAGGGTGTTCGTCCCACTGCGCGGGCTGCCCACGACAAAAATTGGTTTTCTTATTTCCGGTGTCTTCATCGCCCTCACCGATAGCGGTGTGTGTCTCGAAATTCCTGGAAAACCACGGTAGGTAATGGGAATCAGCAACGCCACTGCTCCCTGCACTCACCCAGCCGTTCATCCTCATTCCACGACCCGCGAATTTGGGAACCAAAGTGTTATTTATACTCATTTTTTCGACCGCTGGCACGAGTTGACACGACTCCGGGAGTGGGGAAGACTCGCCCTTCACTCGGGGAAAGCCCTCGGTTCAGTGTGTCGTTTTTTGTATTTCCTCTACCCCGGAGGAGGCGACCGAGACCGAACAAAACGGACAACGCATGCAATCCATCTGGCAGCCCCGAAGCGGAAAACGTCGCAACATCCGATGGTTCGCACTCCAATCGGGATTGCTCGCAGCAGTCCTTCTTCTACTTGCAAGTTGCTCGCGCGAACCGGCGCCCAACGTTTTGCTCGTCACCTTCGATACCACCCGCTACGACCACCTGGGCTGCACCGGAGATCCTTTCGCCGAAACGCCAGTAGTGGACGCCCTGGCCGAGCGGGGCATCCTCTTCAAGCGTGCCTACGCCAACGTGGGCCTGACGCTTCCCGCCCACACAGCGATCCTGACTGGCCTCCACCCCGCCAGCCACGGCGTCCACAACAACGGCCGTTTCCAAGTGCCAGACGATGTCACGACTCTGGCTGAAATGTTGGGGGATCAGAACTACACCACAGCGGCCTTCGTATCGGCCTTCGTGCTCGACCCCCGCTACAACCTGAACCAGGGCTTCGACATCTATAATGCAGACACCAAGGGGAGTTCCGACCCCCTGGACATGACCGTTCCGCAGCGCTCCGGGGCAGAGACCACTGACATAGCCCTGGAATGGCTGAAAGAGCGCGACGCTAAAAAGCCCTTTTTCCTGTGGGTTCATTATTACGACCCCCACCTCCCCCGTGATGTCGAACCCCCCTTCGACAAGATTCCCGACGCCTATCGTGCCGAGATCTCCTACACCGACGCACAGTTCGGGCGACTCCTCGAAGGCGTGGACCAAAGCTCGCCGAAGCGAGAGACCTTTATCGTCATGACCTCCGATCACGGCGAAAGCTTCGGCCAACACGGCGAAACCACCCATGGGTTGGTCGCCTACGACTCGACACTGCACGTGCCCTTGATTTTATCCGGCCCGGGCGTACCCGAGGGCATCCGAACCAACGCTTTCGCACGCCATGTGGACTTGGTTCCGACGATCCTCTCCGCCCTCCATCTGCCCGTCCCCGAAAACCTCGGGGGGCGCGACCTCTTGCAAGTGGCCTCTTCGGAGAACTCGTCCGCTGATCAGGAAGACGAAGCTCTGGGCTACTTCGAAAGCATGGGGCCCAAGGTAGATCTCGGCTGGGCAGGCATTGCCGGAGTGCGCACCGCGCGCTGGAAATACACAGCCACGCCATCGCCGGTGGAACTCTACGACATTCCGGCCGACCCCGACGAAACCCAGAACCTGGCCGACGCGCAACCGGAGGTGGTCCGGGAACTCGCCGCACGCTTCGAGCACCTTGAGCAAACCGAGACGCGCCCGGAGACCGGAGCAGAACAAATGGAACTGAGCCTTGAAGAGGCCGCGCAGCTCGCGGCCCTGGGATACGTAGAAGCCGCTCCACTGGTAAGCGGGGAGACTCCGCCCGACCCGCGCCGCTTTGTCGCTGCGCATGGTTGGGTGGGTAACGGGCGCAGCATGGCCATGCGTGGGCGTTACGACGAAGCCATCGAGTTACTCGAAACCCTGTCCGCAAGTCATTCCGTTCGCGCGCTGGTACTGCGAACCCTCGCCCCCGTATACGCCCAGGCCGGGCGCTACGAGGACGCCATCGGCGCCTACCGCCAGTACATTGAACTCACCGGAGCCCTCGAAGCTCGCCTGGGCCTGGCCTCCACACTGATAAAAGTGGGCCGTGGAGAAGAGGCACTGGCAGAGTTGGATGCAATCACTCCCCGAACTTCGAAAGTCTCCGTTCGCCGCGCCCAAGTGTTCTACCACCTCGGGCGCTACGAAGAGGGTCGCCAGGCGCTCGATATCGCATATCCAGGTGACAGCTCACAGCAGACCCGGCGCAGGACGCAGGCCACACTGGTCCTGGAAGTGGCACCCATGGAAGGTGGACTCGCTGAGTTGCGTTCCCTGCACGAGCAAGCGCCCGAAGATGCAATGTTGATGAGTACGCTCGGCTTCTACCTTTCCGTATGGGGCGAGCCCGACCAGGAAGAAGAAGCTCTCTCATTGCTGCGGACCGCCCGGGAAACAGAACCCGAGAACGCCTCTATCCTGTCCGATCTCGGTTGGGCGCTCCACAAAGCAGGTTTGGACGAGGAGGCAAAGACGGTGCTCGAAAAGGCACTCGAAATCGATCATTCGCGTCAAAACGACCGCGCTCGCTTGGCCAAGGTTCTCTTCAACCTCGGCGAATCCAAGGAGGCCCTGCGTTTGTTGCGCATAGCGCTCCGGGATCGCCCGGCAGCCTCATGGGCCGACGTAGCAAAGGCTTTGGCCGCTGAGATCGAAGCAACGCTGGCAGAATCAGCTATAGAGGATCCGAATTCGTGAACCGGCGCTACTTCCTTCTGATGGGTCTGATCGTAGCCGCGGGAACTTCCACCGCTGGCCTCTTGCACTGGTTGGGACTACGCCCCGCTGAAAGTTCTTCGACGCCCGAGAACGATTCGCCCGAAAAACAGGTGGCGGATGAGACAGCGACCTCTGCGGAAGCACCGTTATTTCCAGAAGAAGATCACGTCTATCTACTCGCCATGGCGGATATCATCGTTCCGCGAGAGGGAGACCTACCCTCCGCTAGCGATATCGACATCATCGCGCGCCTTGAGGAACTGGCGCACTCCTCCGAATCCCGCCTACGTGTGTACCGAAAGGGCTGGCCAAAATTACGCATCCTCCTTCGACTGGTGAAATTTAAAGACGACAAGCTCGACAGCGAGGTTCTCGAGCAGCGCATGCGGAAATGGTCCAACAACTTCCGAACGAAAAGGCGAGTCCCCCGCAAGGCGATCCCCTTTTTCGAGTTAATGCGCCGCGACATTCTAGCGCTCTACTACTCAACCCCCTCTGGCTGGAGCTCAGTGGGCTACACGGGCCCGATCCATCGGATGAACTCGGTCGAAGGACAAATGAAATGAGTAACGAGCCCGATGTCTGTGTAATCGGTGCCGGAGCGGGGGGCGCCGTGGCCGCTTGGGGCCTGGTTCTGAAAGGAGCCAAGGTTCTGCTGCTCGAAACCGGACCGCGGTTTACAGTGGAAGACTACGCAACCCACGCTCCCGACTGGGAGACGACTCCTTCCGCTTTCCGCGCCGTAAGCGAGGCCCCGGGACAAAAGAGTTACACGAGTGTGCGCGGCAATCAGCTCGATCCCGATTTCGAGCATCTCACGAGCCAATCGCCCACCATGTTCGCGCGCAAGAGCAAAAGAGGGCGCCGCCCTTTCATCTACGCGCACGCCAAAGGAGTCGGCGGTTCTACCCTGCATTACCAAGGAGAAGCACATCGCTTCCCCCCTCATAGTTTTCGCATGCAAAGTGAGCGAGGCGTCGCAGCAGACTGGCCCCTCACCTACGAAGAGTTGGCTCCCTACTACGAGCGGATCGAACAGGTGTTAGGCGTCGCGGGCGACCCGCACAATCCTTTCAAGTCGCCACGCGCCCCCTACCCCTACCCCGCCCACCCCCTTTCAGCGGGAAGCCAACGCATCGCGCAAGGAGCAGGGAAACTGGGTTGGCAGGCCCTGCCGAACCCTGTGGCTATTATTCCGAGTCCACGAGGAGACCGTCAGGCCTGCCACTACTGCAATGGCTGCGAACGAGGCTGCATGGTGGGCGCCAAGGGAAGCGTCGACGTTACGGTACTCCCCGAGGCCGAGCGCACGGGCCGCTTGACAATCGTCACCGGTTTTCAAGCAGCCTCCTTGGAGCACGGCAGCGACGGCCAGATTACGGCTGTCGTAGGTCACGATGAAGCCGGCACACAACAGCGCTACAGCGCCCGTGCCTTCGTCCTTGCGGCGGGTGCCATCGAGACACCACGGCTGCTACTCAACTCGGCCGGTGGCGCACATCCCAAGGGAGTGGGCAATGCCCACGATCAGGTAGGGCGCTATCTCATGGAGCATCTCTTCGTCAATCGGCGATACATGTTCGACGAGCCGCTCGAGACCTATGGCGGCCTGCCCATTGAAAGCCGCGTCTGGGATTTCAACGGTGCTTCCGGAGACACTGGAACTGCGGCGGGCTTCGTGCTCGGTTCGAGTTGCGGCATTTTCCAGGGTCCGGTCGGTTACGCGCTCGAAGGCATCGAGGGTTTCGGGGCAGAGCACCGCGCCGCTATGCGCAAGCACTTCGGTGCGGGGATCGAACTCTTCGCGACGGTTGAACAATTACCGCGCGCCGAGAACCGCGTCGTGCTCGGTAAACGCGAGGACAGCTTTGGGATGCCCTTCGCACATATCGAAACGAATCTAGACCGCACCGATCTCGATGTGCTCGCGGCCAGTTGGGAGCGACTCGGCGAACTGGCGGAGGCGACCGGCTTGACGAATTCTGTCGGCCAGATCACGGCCTACGACACTTCGAATTCCGCCCACGTGGGCGGAACCTGCCGCATGGGGGCGGACCCTTTAAGCTCCGTCGTCGATGCCTTCGGTGCGGTTCACGACGCACCCAATCTGGTAATCGCCGACGCTAGCGTCCTGGTTACACAAGGAGCGGGGGATTCTCCCTCACTCACCATTCAGGCACTCGCGCTACGCGCGGCCGAGGCTTTGAACGAACGCGTACAACGAGGGGAGGGCTGAGTTCCGAATGAGACTGCAAGCAACCTGGCTAACACTGCTACTTGGGATTTCCTTCGCAATCACGGGCTGTGCTCGCGACGAACGACCGAACATCGTCTTGGTCACCCTGGATACGACCCGTGCCGATCGATTGGGAGCCTACGGCGACGAAAATGCGCGAACCCCGGTGCTGGACGCCCTGGCCGCACGCGGTGCTCTCTTCGAGCACGCCTATAGCCCGGTACCTCTCACGCTGCCCTCACATACCACCCTTATGACCGGGCTCTCTGCCTCCACTCACGGTGTACACGACAACACCCGGTTCATCGTTCCCGATTCCCTTGAAACCCTGGCCGAGCGTTTTCAGGCGAGTGGCTACACAACCGGAGCCTTCGTATCAGCCTTCGTGCTCGACTCCTCCTTTGGTCTCGATCAGGGATTCGAGGTGTACAATGACGACACCCACGCCAAGGAGGACCCACTGAGCTTGATGGTCCCACAGCGCCCGGGTGGAGAAACCACCGACGACGCCCTGGCCTGGCTGACTCAAGAGCGAAAAGAACCCTTCTTCCTGTGGACCCATTACTACGACCCACACGCCCCGCGAACCCCCCACTTACCCTTCGCGGATGAAATCGACGACTCCTACTCCGCCGCCATCGCCTATATGGATTCCCAACTGGGCCGGCTACTTGAGGGAGTCGAGGGCAGCGCGGCGGGACGGGAGACTGTCATCATTGTCGTAGCCGACCACGGCGAGAGCTTGGGCGATCATCGCGAGCCCACGCATGGCATCGTGGCCTACGACTCCACGCTGCGGGTGCCGCTCATCGCAGTAGGTTCGGGGTTTGCTCCCGGAACTCGCTCGCAACACTTCGTTCGCACTGAGGATGTCGCTCCCAGCCTGCTCACTGCCGCCGGGCTCACACCCCAAGAGGGAACCGAGGGCACGCCTCTCCAAAGCACCCTAACCGAACCGAGCCCCGACGAGCGCATCGCCCCCTTCGAATCCCTCGGGCCCGCCTTCGCGCTGGGCTGGGCGCCGCTGGCCGGCGTACGCACCTCGCGCTGGAAGTACACCGCAGAACCCAATCCAGCGGAACTCTACGACATTCTGGCAGACCCCGGAGAAACGCAGAATCGTATCGCGGAGCAGCCCGAAATCGTGGAGCGGCTCGCCGCACGCTACGCGCAGATCAAACCAGTGCGAAAGAGTGAGGCCGAAAGACATGTGCTGGACCCCGCTGTCGAGGCCCAGCTCGCGGCTCTCGGGTACATGTCGGCACCCCAGCAATTCGACCCCGGGCAGCAACCAGACCCCCGCAAGGCTGTGGCAACCCTGGGCTGGGTGCGCCGAGCCAAGGCGATGTGCAGCCAAGAAGGCCGATTGGCTGACGGCATCGAGGCACTCACCATTTTGACCAACGAACCCTCGGTACGCGCGGTCGCCTTGCGCGATCTCGCCATCGTCTACGCCTCGGCCGGCCATACGTCCAAGGCCATCGAGTCCCTCCATGCCTTGCTGGCGCTGACAAATACCTTGGAAATTCGAATCCGCATTGCGCACCTGCTGCTCGTCGATGGGCATCCCGAAGCGGCGCTCGCCATCCTCGCCGACGTCCCAACCCCGACGACCGGTGAATCACTTGCCTTAATCTTGGCGAGGGGCCACGCCCAATTGGCCCTTGGTCAACATGAAGAGGCGGAAAAGGCCGCATTGACGGTGCTCCAAAAGGAGCCGGGTAAAGACGAAGCACTGGCACTCGCTAGCCGGTCCCGTGCCATGCGTGGCGAAGAGCAGGAAAAGGCCGAAATCAAAACCCTACAAGCCCTGCTTGAGAATCCACCGGCTGGAGTTCAGCGCCTTCCGAACACACGGCAGTTATTGGCCGCCCTGCTTCGACGCGACGACCTCGACCGCGACGCAGCTCAGGTACTCGAAGCCGCCAACCCGCCAAGCGCGGAGAATCTGCGCATGCTCGCGGATATCGCCTTGGACCACGGTGATGAAGCCAAGGCAGCTACCCTGTACGAGTCGCTGCTTCAGCGCGTGCCCGTGGCCGATGACGTCCGCCGCCAACTCGCTGAACTCTACGACTCGCTGGGGCGTACGGAAGAATCCCTCGCACTCTACAATGCTTTGATCGCCGTCTCGCCAGAAGATGCCACTCTTTGGGTGGACCGGGGGACCACGCACTTCCGGCTTCGTCACCTCCCGAAAGCCGAGCAGGACTTCCGCACTGCCATCAGCCTGGATGACACCCTACCGGAGGCACACCTCGACTTGGGTCTGGTCTCCTTAGCGGCCGGGCGCGATAAGGAAGCCGAGACAGAACTCATCCGTGCCCTCGAGCTTCGGCCGGACTTCGCCAAGGCCCATTTCCACCTGGCTCGCCTTTACCAACGTGACGGCGACCCTCGTGCCGCCCACCATGCCGAACGCGCAACCCAACTCAGCGCTCAGACGGTGGGTGCTACGCAGCAAGTACCCCCGCCCGAGAGCAGGACCGATAGAGCGACATCCCCGGCGCCTTCCAAGGACACACCCAGCCCACCTCCTGCCGAAGGTACGTAAAGGCACTAAATGAGGTGTTTCAGGCCTAAGGGTTTTCACCTATAACGGCTGCTTTTTCAACCTCAGATAAGATCAGTATGTCTCTGATATTCTTGTCTAAAAACTTGACTGCAACGAGAAAGCGGGCATGATTAGACGCGGGGTTGTCCTGTGTGGATACGGCCTCAATTGCTTTGCTTTCTACAAGAGTTGTTGAGAGCGAGGATGATCCAGAAGGTTGGGCGAATGCCCACTTTTCAATGGGTTGAGTCACTTCGACCACGAGCTTGATTCCAGCAGGCTTCCGCGAAACATGGAATCGGGTCCGACAAACAAGGTAGTATGAAAGGGAAATTCGATGACTTTAGGTAAGACACTCGCGAGTTTGCTCGTGGCTGTGGGGCTCATGGCCGGGGGCGCAATCTTTGGGGCAACGGATGCATCCGCTGGATGGAACAACCCCGATCTTCTCGACGTTGACACCACTTTTTGGGATGACGACGATTACTCCAACTGGGCGTTCGTCTCCCATTCGGGTGACGAGAACGAAGCCAACGGCAGCATCTTCGACTACAACAATCAAGGTCCTGTATGGCTGTCCTGGGAACTCTATGAGGCCGATAAGGTGACGCGCTCCGACAAGAAGGGCTCCAACTCCCAGAAGAGCTGGGCAGCATTCGGGGTCTACGCCTATGGCAGTTCGACCTTTAGCACCTCGGACATCAGTGAGAAGTGCAAGGCCAAGACCGACGTCAAGGCCGATAAGAACGGGACCATTACGCAGGTGACCTGGGATGCCAACTGCAAGCTCGACACCGACGATTGGACCTCCCTCACGCAGTCCCAAGCGGAGCGAATTGAGACCCTGTTCGGCAAGAAGGTCTTCAACGCCAAGAATGGCAAGATCAAGATCAAGGGTAAGGCCAAGGATAGTATCGGCGGACCCTGAGTCCTTATCATCGGAGGATCGCAAGGACTGCGAATGGGTCCACGGCAATTCTCGAGAATAAGTATCCAAGAGGCGTTCGGGCTTTGTTGCCCGGACGCCTCTTTTGGTTCGCTCCCTGTAAAGCTTGTTGGGGTGGTAATAATCCGATAGGTTGAGCGACTACTTAATATTTAATGGGTTGCGTGACTTCGACCACGAGCTTGATTCCAGCAGGCTTCTGCGGAATACGGGACCGAGTTCGACAAACGAAATAATTGATGAAAGGGAAATTAGATGACTTTAGGTAAGACAC
>PIVT01000174.1 GCA_003353845.1 Pseudomonadota bacterium
ATATTCCGCCACAATGTAGACGTCCTCCCGATAGCGACCGACTTCATGCACGCTCACAATGTTGGGATGCTTCAACTGCGAGGCGGTACGGGCCTCTTGTAGGAATCGTTTCGCTTCGCGAGTGTCGAACCGGTCGTCGCGAGGCACCTTGACCGCCACCGTGCGATCAAGGTCTTTGTCATGCGCCTTCCAGACGGCGCCGAATGCACCCACACCCACTCGCTTCAGAAGTTGAAAATGATCTGGCACCGGGGGCTCGGAAGGCCGGTACTCGAGCGTGTCATCGTGCCCAAGGCTAGGGGTGGTGCCACATGCCAGTTGCTTCTCGCTCGATGGATGATTGTCCGGCCCTACTAGAACAGACTCGCAAGAATCAAGACAGGAAATAAGCATTATTGGCTCCTTAGGCTGGTTTTTTCAATACATAGGCTCTTCAATCTGTATATTGCGCGAAAGCCCAAAGTCTATACACAGATTCTTGGAAAATCTTCTCGGTGCGGAAATATCTGGACAAAGGGGGCTCCCTGTTAATAATCCCATACCCTTTACAGTCAATGACTTACGACGCGTGGCCGGTGAAGGTGCGCATACAGTCCTGCTTATTAATGTTCGCAAGTTTTGAGGCGTCATCGAATAGATTGCCTATTTATTCGGATTGCAACAATCACTTCCCTGAATGCCAAGTGTATCGTTGAGAATACCTTTGGCACAGCCGACCCCGGCTCGGACAGAAATCGCGTCGGCTGGGCAATTGACCATGCAGGCACCGCATTCTATGCATTGATCGCGATTGATCAACACGGCCCGTTTTTGTTCCATTTCAAATACGGCTCTCGGGCAGACGATCGTACACATCTGGCAGCCAATACAATTTTGGGCATCGTATTGCAGTGTGACAACATTGGTTAGGTATTGATCCCACATTACACAATCCCTCCTTTGAGAAATTCCCCGCCTACCCAGAAGATGATGCCGATTACTCCTATCCCGATCTGAAGAGGCACCGCGTATTTGACTTCCAGCATTGCTCCTGACTGAGATGTAAAAGTTGAAGTCCCTGTAAAATTCATCGCGAGAAACGAACAGTATGCAATCGCTATGGCACTTGCTCCCAAGGAAACCAGAACAGATGCCAGGGAATCCCACGAGAGCCCGCCGAAAACGGTAGCAACAAGAACCATTGCGAGGGCAATCCAGATCCCTTTAACGGCAAAAGCCCTGCCGGGAAGAACTGGCATAGCCAGCGGGAAAAAGAGTCCAGTGACAAACCAACAGGTCAACATCACCAGCGGTGGTTGCCATAAAGGTACGCCTCCCTTTCCCGAAAGGAAAAGGATTAATTGAATGGCTAGGGCACACAAGGCAAAGACCAACATTAATTTACTGGAAAGTACCATGTCGAGCGGTGCAAGCAGCATTCGATCATGGGTATCAAAACGGACCTGACGCATTTCTGCATCAGCCTTCATTGCATTATCCAAAAAAGCAGGCAAGTCCTCTGCACGAATCGGCCCGTACTGAACGGTGAATCCAGTTTCTCTTTTTACCGTCTGTGCACAGATTCCCGGTGCTCCCAACTGAGGTAGAATTAACAGCTTCATGCACGAAACTGCTTCAGCTCTAGTCTCATACAATCGGTAGATCAGTTCTTCGGTGCTGAACGTGTGCTTTCCCGCTGCACACCACACGTTGACGCAATGCGTATCCAGGACAAGTATCCAGAAATCGTAACCGGCCAGATTTTTTCGTAATGTATCAATAGTCAGTTTATAATTAGCTGTTACGAGAAACGGAGAACCACAAACAGGGTTTCCCACGGCATAAAGTCCAGGAGCTACTCCGTAGTCCATACGACGATATCCCAGTCGTACCTTGAGTGCTCCAATGCGATCCGCCCAATGAATATCTGTGGAGAGTTGCGGAATAGGGCCTGTTTTCGAGTCAACCATTCCTGCAACCCAACCAGCTTGGTCAGGATCTGGAGGAAGAACAGGCTTCGGAACACAGCAGCATGAATCTTTTTCGGACATAGGCCAAAGTCCTAGTGCTTTGTCAATGACGTATTTTGGGGTTGCGTTGAGGACGGAATTTGTGCAAAACGTATGGGGGCGTCACTTATCTCGAACCAAGGAGGGTTCCCATGCGAAAGAAGTATATTGTCCGGCTTACCAGGGAAGAACGCCAACTGTGTGAGGCGGTGGTTGACAAGCTCAAAGGCACCAGCCAGAAGGTCAAGCGGGCCAACATCCTGCTGAAGACGGACGCGGATGGGCCAGCCTGGACGGATCAGCAGATTGCCGATGCTTTCCGATGTCGTCGTCAGACGATAGAAAACGTCAGGAAAAAGTTCGTCCAGGAAGGCTTTCAGCAAGCTCTGGAACACCAAAAACCCAAGATCACTCGGCCCAAATCGCTCGACGGAAAACAGGAAGCACGGATCATTGCCATGCGTCTGGGCGAGCCTCCCAAAGGATACGGGCAATGGACCCTCCGGTTGCTGGCCCGCAAGGCGGTGGAACTGGAAGTAGTCGAATCGATCAGCCACGAGTCAGTGCGTTCGGCGCTGAAAAAAACGGCATGACCAATCGTAAAATTCAATATTGGGTGATCCCGCCCAAGGCCGATGCGGAATTTGTGGCGAACATGGAAGAGGTTCTGGACGTTTATTCCCGGCCGTATGATGCTTCTCGACCGGTGCTTTGCATGGACGAGCAGCCGGTGCAGTTACTCAAAGAAACTCGCGTGCCAATCGCAGCTACCAAGGATCATCCGAAACGCGTGGACTACGAATACGAGCGTGCGGGGACGGCGTCGATCTTTATGTTCGCCGAGCCGCTGGCTGGTTGGCGCGAGGCAACAGCCCGCCCGCAGCGGTGCAAATCGGACTGGGGCTTGGAAATGGCAGCTCAGTTGGATGGCCGCTTCGCGGATTGCCAGAAGGTGACGCTCGTTAGCGACAATCTCAACACACACACTAAGGGGGCCTTCTATGAAGTCTTTCCTCCAGAGCAAGCTCGGGCCTACGTGCGTCGCATCGAGTTTGTCTACACGCCCAAACACGGCAGTTGGCTGAACATTGCAGAGAACGAATTGAGCTGCTTGACCAGTCAGTGCCTGAAGGATCGCCGCATCGGCGAACTGTCACAATTGCAGGAGGAAATCGGCGCGTGGTCAGAGGACGTCACGAGCACCCAGCGCGGCGTCAGTTGGCAAATGCAAATCGACGACGCCCGCTGTAAGCTTACCACCATCTATCCCAGAATCCTTGTTTGACAAAGCACTAGTGGGCGGAAACAGCCAAAACAGCCGCTATTCTCTGTTATCTCTCGAAAGGCGTTGTCCGTTTGTCGATGAGTGAGCGAAAGGGGCAAAATCCCCCCAAACGGAACAAACCTTATTATTACAGCAGTTCAGGAAATGTCAAGGTTTTTCTCTGCCCCTCCCTCCCAGGAAAGTAC
>PIVT01000613.1 GCA_003353845.1 Pseudomonadota bacterium
CCCGCCTTGTACGGCGAGTGGCGCTATTACAAGGATGGAAAGAGTTGGTTGTACAAGGCCACCTACAAGAAGCTCACCCTCTGCTGGGCCGCCGTGTTCTCAGGCAAATTCAAAACCACCTGCTACTTCCCCGACCGGGCGGAACCTGCGATCACCGGCAGCAAGCTGCCCAAGACCTACATCGATCAGTACTTGCACGGCCGTCGCTACGGCAAGACTCGAGCCATCTCGGTCGACGT
This sequence comes from Pseudomonadota bacterium, assembly GCA_003353845.1. Classification (GTDB taxonomy): domain Bacteria; phylum Myxococcota_A; class UBA9160; order UBA9160; family JADFDR01; genus GLO-12. Next base: position 240 of record PIVT01000613.1, read on the forward strand.
GCGCAAACTGGCCGATCTAAAAGCCACCAAGCAGATCATGGAGATCCGGCTGCTGGTCAAATAGGCTCTGCCGGGTCCAGCTGGTCAAACTCAGGAGACATCATTTACTCGTTTAGCATGGACGGTGAGTGAGCGGACGGCAGCTCCGGCTTGGGGGGGGGTGAGCGGGCGTCGCGTCGCGCGTCACTCCATATCTCAGGAAAAACTAACGAGCCGCTTCTTCGCTTGAGGGCATGTCCATGAGAGGGCGTGAAGACCCAAACGCGCCCAATGATGTTGGGTTATTTCGCTGCCAACCGCCACAAGGGGCACTTCCACCAAACCTTCGTTTTCTGGTTTGTGCCGGGCAGCTTTCGTGCCCTACGGGTCATTCGCACGGTTCCGACGCCCCAATGGGCGCCTCTCGTCGACCCAGATGGAGGCAAATCCGGGCGAGAGTGTCGGATTCGTGCCACTCCGCTTCCGTGAGCCGTAACTCAAATCATAGGAACCAGTTCGGTTCTGCTCTCCCAAGAACTCATCTCGCAATTCAAAATGTCAACAAACGGGTGATCACCCCAAATTCTGATACACCAGGCGGTGGCCCAATGCCAGACAG
>PIVT01000614.1 GCA_003353845.1 Pseudomonadota bacterium
TACACATGGCGAAGAAACCGGGCAAGGGGCATAACAAGCCACCTAAACTGACAACGGCTGAGAAGCAGATACGCTCCGCAGTCAAACGAATTGAGCGACTGGACGAGGAGCGTAAAGCGATTACCGCCGACATTCAGGAGATTTACGCCGAGGTCAAATCCAACGGCCTCGATACCAAGGCACTCCGTACACTGATACAGCGCCGTAAGCGCGACCGTGCCGAGTTGGAGGAGATGGAGGTCGTGTTGGCGCTCTATGTGGATGCAATGGGAGACGAGTGATGAAGCGAGCAACCGCGAGTTTTGACAAGCAGAGCTGGATGCTGTCTATCGGCGTCCGGCACAATATCAACGATCTGTGCTGGTGCGCGATCATCGTGGTCGGACCCTTCAGTTTTCAGTACCGGCTGTGGGCCAGCAAGTGAGCCAGGCTGGTGACGTTGCCGAGGCCCTTCTAAGGGTCCTCAAATACCACGTCGAGGTGGCCGGTGAGAGTGAGCACTTCTGGGGCGGTGTGGCCGATGGAACGATCACGGGCAAAGCCGAGGTAGAGCACAAGGCTGTGCTGCTGGAAGACCACATAGCGCCTCTTATGCGCATGTGCAAAGCCGAGGGCTTCAGGTATGGTGATCTAATGGAGATCATTCCCATGGCCTTTGCGACGGATCACGCAGAACGCGAAGAGATCCTTCAGGACCTGCGCGATCATGTGTGGGACAATTACGAGACAGAGGTGCCTTTCTGATGAAGACTTGCTTCAAGTGCGGAGAGACGAAATCACGCACGGAGTTCTACAAACATAAGGCGATGGCGGACGGTCTTTTGGGGAAGTGTAAA
>PIVT01000615.1 GCA_003353845.1 Pseudomonadota bacterium
GAGAACTGGGCTCCGGCGTGCTCTACGCGGACTTTTGCGCACCCGGCACGGTCGACGAGCACATTATCAAGTCGCTTCGCGGAAAGTATGATATCGCTGCACAGATTACGGGGGATAGTTTGAAGGACTGGATTTAGGTGTTGACACGGGGTTGTCTTTTGGCGCATGGTTAGGGAGAGATTAAGGGAGGACGGACGAGAATGGACAGCATCGAGGCATGGTGGTTTAGCAAAGCTGATAGGGTTTTGTGCTTTGGCGATGGCCGGAAGGCGGCTGTTGGGATTACCCATGAGGTCGAGGGGGAAATCATTCCTTGCAAGAATGGGCTGCATGGCTCAAAGGTGGCGATGGATGCTTTGAGCTACGCCACTGGGCCTGTTGTCTGGAGGGTCAAGCTCCACGGGGATGTGGTCGATGATTATGAAAAGCATGTCGCATCTCATCGAACCTACCTAGCAGGAGGTGTAAATTCGGGGGCTGTTCTGCGAAGATTCGCATGGGCATGCGCCATGGATGTTTACCATTTATGGTCTGATGAGGAACTGCCGGACCATCTCAAAAACTGGGACGGGGAAGACGCGAATGAACTCTCGGACATCCGATGCAAGGCAGAGAAAGCAGAGACAGCCGGGAAGGAAATAGGTCTTGTGGTCAGGGAGAATGTGTATGCGGCGAGTGCGGTAGGGTACGCGACTCGGGGTGCGGGACAAATTACTCCGTGGTCCACAGCGTGTGCCGCCGCATGGAAAGCGGCAAGGGCTGAGGTGTGTGCCCTGAAAAGAAATTATACTGGTGCAGAAATGGACAGCATCACACTAAGACAGAACGGCCGCCT
>PIVT01000079.1 GCA_003353845.1 Pseudomonadota bacterium
TTCTTCGAGCTTGGACATCCATCTTTGACGATCACTGTCGGAAAGGGACTTCAAGGAGGCCATCACCTCTTTCAAGTGTGTAGGTTCCAGGCTTGCGCCTGGCTTCAAAACTTTCAATGCGGGATTCAATTCTTCCAGCAGCTCTTTCGCCCCATCCTTATGCATTTTCGAAACCAGCATAAGGGAAAAACCGACACGGTCATGCCAAAGCGGCTCCCCGGTCTCTACGCTACACGTTGGCACAAAGAACGTAGCTCGCATGTCGAAAGCATCGAGAACCTCTTTGGCAAAACGAAAATTGTCTTCCTGCGCATCGTCAAAGGTAATGGCCAGCAGCGGCTTTCCAAGTGTCGTGTTGTTTTGCATTTGCTCTGCGCAGTGACGCAAGCTGCCACAAGAGAATGACTGTTGGAAGAACTCCAGATACCAGCGAAGTTCTTGCGGCGTCACGCAAAGACCAGGCAAGGGATATTGCGCACGCAGCTCCGCGGGAAGCACCCGGTGAAACGTAACCACAGTCAACTTTCCACGAGCGCGACGCCGGGGATGGGTCAACCCGAGCAGATGGAGAAGACCTCCAACGCTGTCGCGGAAAATGGACCGAACTGTCATTTCTGCTCTACTCCTACGAACGCCAAGCACTGCTCCGAACGCCGTTTGGGGAAGCTCCTAACCCGTGAGGAAGCAACCATCCGGCTGGTTGCAAGCCGATTTTACTCAACATATCCGCCGATTTCCCGCTATATTACAGAAACTTACACGGTGCTCGGCCGGAGCCCCAATCAACTTTCGACCTTTTTCGAAGAGCCCATGATTACGACGCCTCAGCTGACCGACAATGGATCCTCCGCAGACGCCAAGACAGCCCCAATCCCGTTCTGGGATGCCCCCTCCCTGCTGATTATCATCGTAAACTTCCGAACCCCGGACTTGGTGATCCAATGTCTTCAGTCCCTGGTCCCTGAGATTCCGACGATCCCAGGCGCAAAGGTTGTCATCGTGGAGAATGGCTCGGGGGATGATTCGGTCGAACGCATTGGCCACGCCATCGCCAAAGCTGGCTGGGAGAGCTGGGCCAGGCTTTTGCCTCAAGAAAAGAATCATGGCTTTGCCGGCGGAAATAATCGAGGTTGGGCCGTGGCTCCTTTGGCCGAACACGTGCTCTTACTCAATAGCGATACCATCGTTCACCCAGGCTGTTTGGCGCCTTGCTTAAAGACCCTCTCCGAAAATGAGACGATGGGTGCCATGTGCTGCCTCGTAAAAAATGCAGACGGGTCACCACAAAATGTCACTCGCACTTTTCCAACCCCTCTGCGCCAATTTTGCCGTGCCTTGGGCTTGCCCTGGTCCTACCCACGCCTCTTTGGCTGGGCTGATACCGACGACCTCACCTGGGACCGAGAGACCGTGTGCCGCGAGGTCGATTGGCTGGGGGGCGCCTTCCTACTGATCCGTGGCGATTTAGTTCGCCAAATTGGTTTACTGGATGAAGACTTTTTCTTTTACGGTGAAGATCTCGAATTCTCTCACCGGATTTGGAAAGCCGGGTACAGTCGTTATTACCAACCCACAGCGGGATCCATCACTCATTTGGGAGGTGGCTCTTCCTCCCCGGATGACCGGCCTTCAAACGAGAAGCTCAACCGCCAATATCGGGCTCGATACTTGATCCAACGCAAATGCTACGGAGCCGCGGCAGAGTTGTTTTTACGTAGCTTGGATCGCGTACTGTGGTCGTCCAAGGTTGCCCTGCGAAAGTGGAGGCACGGCAGCCAAGACCCGACCTATCTCGAGGCCCAGCGAATTTCCGCCGCACTCCGAGGCTCCCTATGACCCTCCCTCCCTTAAACCAACCTCCAGCCCAAAACGGCGGACTCGAGGAGAGTCGCTTGCGAATTCTCTTCGCCTTGCCGGGTTTTCATCGCGTAGAACGAGGTGCGGAACTTGTCTTGGAACAATTGGCTGTCGAACTAGCACAACGCCCCGACCGCCAGATCACTTTAATTGGCTCCGGTGAAGAAAAACCAGGCCTACCCTATTCCTTCCTTCACGCCGGCTGCATTCCACGCGAGCGCTTTGAAAAGTGGCCTACCTTTCCACCTCTGCGGAGCACTTATGGCTACGAAGAGTTGACCTTTGCGATTCAATTACTGGGAAAAGTCCACGCGGCTGATTTCGATGTAACCTTGACTTGCGCCTATCCCTTCACCAATTGGGCTCTTCGTTTAAAAAGCAAAAGGCACAACTCGCGCCATATCTTCGTAACCGAAAACGGCGATTGGCCCGCCCGACGCTCAAACTCAGAATATCGCCTCTTTTCTTGCGACGGCCTGGTATGTACCAATATCGAATATTATCAACGTCATAAGGATCACTGGCCCTCCGTCCTCATCCCCAATGGTGTGGACACCCAACGCTTTGCACCGGGTCCTCGCGACCGTAACCTTTTTTCGGTTCCGCCTGAATTGCCCGTTGTCCTCATGGTCAATGCATTGATTCCAAGTAAGCGCGTGATTGAGGGCATTCAGATGGTTTCAAAACGCTCGGACATCTCCTTGGTTGTCGCAGGCGACGGCCCCCTGGCAGCTCAAGTCGATGAATGTGGGAAGAAACTTCTAGGCGAACGCTACTGCCGACTGACCGTGCGCCCCGAACAAATGCCCAGCCTCTATCAATCTGCAGACGCTCTGCTCCACATGAGCCAGGTAGAACCCTTTGGCAATATTTACATCGAGGCGCTGGCTTGCGGACTGCCCGTTGTCGCACACGCCACAGCCAATACGCAATGGATTTTTGAGGACCAAGGGATTTTGGTGGACACTTCGAGTGGGGAACAAGTCGTAGAGGGGATCTCACGGGCTCTTTGCGCCGATGACGAAACAAGGCAAAGCTACCGCGAATTGGCCGTTCGACGCTTTAGCTGGCCGGTGATTGCCGCTGCTTACAGTCAATTTATCGAAGACATCTATCATAGGCATAGCGCGCCAAGCTAGCGCTAACGGGCACCCTTCCCTCTCAAAACACCTAACAATCGCTTGTACTGCCAGCGGTGCAAACTCTCTCGAAAACCGGGAGCCTCGAAACGCGGTGCGCGCTTAATCGCAGCTTGAAGATAGCCCGCCACAATCAAGAGACCTCCAACGATGTAGGGTTTCTCATGCATGCGAAAGATTCCCGCCGCCAGCATATAGAGCAAACAGGTACCCATGAAGTACTGACCTCGCCCCCAACGCAAACGACCGCGATAGACATTTTGGTCTGAGGATCCCATGAGCCGGAGATGGATGATATTGAGTTCGGGGTCATGCAGACTGGCCGTGCGAAACCCGGCCATGCGTGCTTTGTGAAAATCAATGCCATCCCACATCACTTCGCGTACAAACCCACCGATTTCTTCAAAACAATGACGTCGGTAGAGTTTCAATTGGCCCGCCACCATCTCGTCAATAAAAAATTCCTCCACCAACTTGCCATGCTCACGCCGAAATACTTTTCCGCTGGCGGCAGCCAGTTTCGGGTCGTCGTCGAAATAACCCATAAGGTGCTCGAAATACGTGGGCTCGAATTCCAAGTCAACATCCATCTTGGAGATAAAATCATAGTCGATATCGACGCTATTGAGCCCCTCCCAAAAGGCGTCGATGACGCCACCCCCCAATTTGCGATAGCCACGGTCTTCGCGCTGAACGATCTTCAGCCAAGGTAAACGCCGTGCGGCGTCCGCCAGGATCTGCGGGGTGCGATCCGTGGAGCCATCGTCCACCACCACCCAGAGCACGGGCCTCAAGGTCTGCACCTCCATGCAGGCAATGGTCCGCTCCAAGGTTCTTTCCTCATCGCGAACCGGTGAAACAATCACTATGCGATGAGATTTCGTTTCGTTATTCACCTCGACCTCCGACCCAACGACCATTAAAGTCTCCACACAGTAATCGGTAAACGTCTTTGCAAGACTGTAACGGACCCTGAATGAACTCGAACGTACCTAAAAAACAACCTTCTCTCAAAGCACTCTCCGTGCGCAGCACACTCTGGACGATGACCGGGCATGGGTCCAACGAGTTCCTGCGCCTTCTGTCCAACCTTGTCCTCACACGAATTCTCATCCCTGAAGACTTCGGGCTCATGTTACTGGTTAACGTATTCCTCATGGGCTTGCAGCTCTTCTCCGATGTGGGGATTGGTCCAAGTATCATCCAAAATAAAAGAGGCGAAGAAAAGTCCTTCCTGAACACAGCTTGGACGATCCAAGTGGGTCGGGGCTTTTTTCTTTGGTTCATCGCCATTCTCGCCGCCCAACCTTTCGCCAATTTCTATGAGCAACCACAGCTCGCTCAGATCTTACCCATTGCCGGCGTGGCGGCAGTCATCGGCGGCTTTAATTGCACCTCCTTGTTTAGCCTCAACCGAAAACTTCATCTCGGCAAAGTAACTCTTCTCGCCATCGCTCAACAGATCGTCGGCATCACCGTGATGATCGTTTGGGCCACGATCCATCCTACCGTTTGGGCACTGGTAGCGGGAAATCTCACCAATGTCTTGGTCCGTGCCGTCGCCAGCCACTTCCTCATCAAGGGACATCGAAACCGTTTCCACTGGGACCGCGAAGCCAGCCGATCCTTGTTTCGTTTCGGGAAATGGATCTTTCTCAGCACGGCCTTTGGCTTCTTTGCCACCCGTGGTGACCATCTTATTCTGGGAAAGCTGATCAGCGTTGAGGAACTCGGTTACTTTTCCATCGCAACGGCACTGGCTGCAGGCGTCATAACGCTTCTTACCACCATCGGCCGAAGAGTGCTCTTTCCTGTCTACGCTCGACTCGCCGAACGCTCAAGCGAAGAGCTGACCAAAAACCTGGTACGCATCCGTCTCAATTTGCTTTGCATGGCCTTGCCCCCGCTTTGCCTGCTCTCCATTTTCGGTGACCACATTGTCAATTTTCTCTGGGACCCGAGATACGAGCCCGCCGGACCCATGCTTCAAATCCTTTCAGCAGGCGGCGTCGTGCGCGTTATTAACACCACCAGCATTCCCGTCCTATTGGCTGTGGGGGATTCATTCCGTCACCTGATCAACACCATCACACGCTCCCTCTTTCTGGCTTTGGCGATGTTCGTGGGGGCTCATTATGGCGGCACCATGGGCTGCATCGCGGGCATTGCCGTTGCACCCATTCTCCAATACCCAGTGCTCAGCTTTACCATTTATCGCTACGGTGCCTGGCACCCAGCCCTGGATCTAGGAGCTGCCCTGCTCGCAGGCACATTGATTTTTGCGGGACTCAACTTTTTTTAGGTTCCCAAAATGGGTGGAAAAAATGCGAAACGCGATGAAGTTAAGGACCTCCACGAATCCGTTTCCATCGACTTGGAAGAACCTATGCACGACTCAAAAGTTGAAGGTGAAAACATGAGTGAACCTGTGTTTATCGTTGGCGCACAACGGTCCGGCTCCACCCTCTTGAGACTGTTGATGGACCATCATCCAGCCATCAATATCTTCGGTGAATTTGAAGGGGCGGTCTCCGAAACCCAAGGGACAAGCTGGCCTGAAATCGAGGAATACCGCGATTTCCTTCGACATGACTGGATGGTGAAAGGATACGATCTATCCATCAACGAAGAGCTGGATTACGTTTCCTTGGTTCAGGATCTGTTCCAGCAACTGGCGCAACGAACGGACAAACCCATTGTAGGAGCCGCCGTTCATTCTAGAATCGACATGCTTCCCCATATCTGGCCAAGAGCCCGATACATTCATTTACTGAGAGACCCAAGAGACGTTGCCAGATCTTGTATTGGGATGGGCTGGGTTGGAAACGTATACAAGGGAGTTCCTTTTTGGCTGGAACCCGAGCAGCACTGGGATCAATTAGAAAAACTCGTTCCCGACAAAAATATTTTGACTGTTCGATATGAAGAGCTGGTAGCAGACCCCGTGAAAACGGTAACAGAGATCTGCAACTTTCTAGAAGTCCAATATTCGCCATCCATGTTGGAAATCGATGGCGATACGACTTATGCCAACCCCGACCCTGCCTTGGCCGCACAGTGGAAAACGAAGCTTACCGAGAAGGAACTCGGCTGGGTGGAGTGTCAGTGTGCGGAGTTCATGAAAAAACGCGGATACACGCCTTTCCATCAGACTCTCTCCCCACCAGGCCTCGTTGAGAGAGTCAGGATTGAATTGCAAAGCCGGTTCTATCGAGTACGGTTCAATGTGAAACGTTGGGGATTTACATACTGGTTACTCTACGTGATCACAAAACGTACTGGCCCGAAGAGTCTTGCTCGGGCAGTACGAAAAAGAATTGATGAGTTTACCATCCTTCATCTGAAATAGGCTTTGGTTATCCACCCCCTATTCCCTACTGGCTATTTTTTCGATTGCACCAAGCCAAGAAAAGTAAACGGAATGCAAACGGGATATTTCCCAAGTAACGAGGAATCATTCGTTTCGGTTCCTGGAGAAGACGATGGAACCACTCAAGTCCAACTCGCTGCATCCAAAGTGGCGCCCGTGACACTTCACCCGTCACAAAACTCAGGCTGATTCCAACACCCATCCACCAGACCTTCGGGAAGCGAACTCGCAAAGCAGAGATCAAGTGCTCTGTCTTTGGTGTACCCAAGGCCACGTAAACCACATCGGGTTGGCTCGCTTCGATGAGGGCGCTGACTTCTTCAATTTCCGAATCCGACGGATGAACAGAGACCATCGGACTCGCCGTCCCCGCGATGCGAATACCTGGATAAAGTTCCTTGAACCGGGCGGCTGCCCCCTCGGCAGCACCAGGATTACCGCCGAGCAAAAAGAGCGCCTGACCGTTCTTGGCCACTCGTTCGGTCAAGGACCAAACCAAATCGGAACCCGTAACACGCTCGGGTAGCGGTGTGCCCTGGAGGCGGGAGGCCCAGACCAGTGGCGTCCCATCTGCAACCACAACATCAGCCTTCTGGCAGAGAGTTCGAAAATCAGTGCTCTCGCTGAAGCGCTGAAAGAAATCAAGGTTGGCCGTCATGATCCAGCCACCCTCTCCTTGCTTCAAGCGTGCCGAGACGAGATCGATCAGTCCACACTTGCTGAGAACAGCAAAGGACATTCCCAATAAATCGATCTGTGGCATGTCAACGCTGGCCATGTCGTGCATGAACTCCAGAATACCTCGATACAAAATGCTTAGCGGATTACGTTACACACACAAAAATTCAGGACTCGCTCCGAACTCGCTCAACTGCTCAGCAATCTCGTCTCTATACAAAGGGTTCATCACCAATACAACATCGATCTTCTCGTCAATCACGGATTCAGGGCCCTGCACCCGATGGCCTGTCCCCGGAACATACTTACCCAACTTCATGGCGTTGATATCCACCGTGACAGCGACCTGATCCGCTCCTGGTACGACATTCAGGAAGGTGACACCCTTGGAGCCCACTCCCCAGATGGCTGTGCGCTTGCCCGCCGCGTGCAAGTCCGCAAGTCGGGTTTTCCATTCGCCTACTTTTTGATCGTAATGCGCGGAAAAACCAGTAACCAATCTTCCAACTTCTGCGATGGCTGCGGCCTGCTCTTTGGAGTTCGCTAGCGTGGTTGAATCCACCGCCTCGCCTCGCGTGGCTCGCAGACAAAGGAACTGCCCGCCGAAAGCGCTGGTCGCGGGCTGAGGCTCGAAACCATTAGCTTTAAACAATCGCTCCAGGCATGGGGCTGTAAAGTAGCTGCAGTGCTCATAAATAATGTCCCAAATTCCAAGGTCTCGCAGGGTCCACATGCCATCAGGAACCTCGGTAAACACATGCTCACACTGCGCCTTCTCGGCCGCGGCCAATATGGTTCGAACAAACTCCGCTGGTGTCTCGATATGCTCAAGCACGTGTCGCGATAAAATCAAATTCGCAGGTTGATTTCCATAGGCATCGGAATAGTAATCTCGTGTGATCTCAACGTGAGCCCCAGCGACCTCGTCCACACGACCATCATAACTAGCGTCAAAACCATGGCCCCGATTCTGGCCGTCATGACACAACAAGGCCAGGAACTCACCCTTTCCGCACCCGATCTCGACAATATCCTTTCCCTGCAAATTACAATCAGAAATGAGTTGAGCCGCAAGTTTTTCAGCGTAAGCCTGGAAACGCGGGGAACCGTGCAGAGAGTTTTCGTAAGCGACGTTGTATTCGACAATATCAGCATCGAAGGCCATGTTGTAAATCAACGCACAAGCGGAGCAGAAGCCGAGTTCGATGCTTCCACGCGCAGCCTGCAAGGCCTGCTCACGGGTCTCCCAAAGCACATTGCAATAAACTGGAACCGAGGGAATCTCTAGAAATTTTTCTAAGCGCCCTTCTTCACAGGCAGGACAACTCGTTCGACTCATGCTCTACACCGCGTCGATCTTGGGTGACAGCCCCATATCCAAAAGACTTTGCGTAATCTCAGGAACGTAGATCGCGTTCATCACCAATACATTTTCAGGTTTGTATTCCTTGAGGAATTCCGGAGAAACGATCTCATGACCGGTACCCGCCACAAACTTCCCCCACTTATGCGGATTGATATCCACGACGTATTCAACCTCAGTGGTGATTCCCAGGGTTGTCAAATACGAAACCGCCTTGGAGCCCGATCCCCACAGCACCACTTTTTCACCGGCATCCACAATGCGCTGAATGTCTGCGCGGAAACGTTTGAACTTCTCTTCAACCTTACTGCGGAACTCAGCGACTTGCCCTTTCGTCTGTTCGAGATCATCCTCTTCCGGGAAACGCTTGCCTTGCGTTGGATCGCCCGGCTTGCATTCAATCATCAGGTATTGGTCATCGAAGCCTTTGTACAGATCCAAGATTTCAAATCCGCAAGAGCGGAACAAGCGAGCCAGGGAACCCTTGGTGAAATAGGTACAGTGCTCGTAATAGATATCTTCAAAGGCCTGGTCTACCAAAACCCGCTCCCCGTCAGGGATCTCGAAGAACACAATCGTATCAGGCCGACCCTCCAGGGTGTTCCGAACCATTTGCACAAACTCTTTGACGGGTTGAATATGCTCCAATGTGTGACGACAGCACACGTAATCAGCGGTCAGATGAGAAAACTTCTCGGAATAAAAATCTACGATGAACTCAATGCGCTCAGCCACGGCACTGGTGGTTCTCTCGGGACGATAACTGGGATCAATCCCAATTCCGCTCGCCCCACTGATTTCACATAACTGCACCAGGAACTCGCCCTTGCCACAGCCAAGTTCCAAGACCGTCTTGCCCGACAGGTCATACTTCGCATCCTGAGTTGCGCAGAGTTCGGTTTGAAAATCTCGGAAGCGAGGCGAGAAGCCCTGGGTCTCTTCGTAATCCGGGGAATAATTATGAACGCTGGGATCGAAGGCGGTGTTTTGCATGAAGCCACATTCGTTGCAAAAGCCAATGGCCAGGTCGCCCCGGGGAAAGGCCAGTGCCTCCTCGCGGCTTTTCACCATGAGGCAACTGTGTACGGGAACCTTCTGCACCTTGAAAAACACATCGAGATTCGTCGATCCGCACGCTTGGCATTGCTCCCCTATGGACATACTGCTTCTCCTGAACTCTTGAAACGCTTCGGCGCGAAAACCCTACGCAATGTGGGGGAATGGAATGGGAACGATGAACTTGCCGCCTCGCTTTCGATACTCCGATTGCTGCGACATGATTTCTTCCTTGAAATTCCAAGGTAGAATCAATACGTAATCGGGCTGCAATTCCAAAATTCGAGCCGGATCGACAATGGGTACGTGGTAACCCGGCATGTACCGGCCTTGCTTATGCACATTTTTGTCGGCCACAAATTCCAGCGTCTCCGTGCCCACCTGTGCATAATTCAACATGATGGCGCCTTTGGCTGCCGCTCCATAGCCAACGACCGTCTTCCCGCGATTCTTCAGCTCTGACAACATGGCACGCAAACCAGCACCCACCGCCGCCACACGTGCCGAGAAATCCTGGTAATAGGAAAGGCTCGTCAATCCCTGTGCTTTTTCTTCAGCCAGAATATTTTTCACGGCATCGCTTACTTTCTTTTGCCTGCCAATAAACATGCGCATGGAACCGCCGTGAATATCCAAATGCACCACGTGATTCAGCGAAAGTCCGTTGCGACGACACAACTCATCTACAGCCGTCACTGAGAAGTAGCAAAGGTGCTCGTGGTAAATGGTGTCAAACTCACAGTGCTCGATCAGGTCCTTGACATAGGGCGCTTCGATCACGGCCGTGCCCTCTTCTTTGAGCAAGGCTGCGATACCAGCCACAAAACCATTGGTGTCCGGCACATGCGCCAGAACGTTATTGCCGTGAATCACGTCGGCCTGCATCCCCTCTCCAGCCAATTTCTTGGCGAGTTCCAAGCTGAAGAAATCGTGAATTGTGGGAATGCCTTTCTCGCGCGCCGCCTCTACAGGGCCCTTGGCGGGATCGATCCCTTGAACTGGAATCCCCTTTTCCTGGTAGTACTGAAGCAGGTAGCCATCGTTGCTGGCCAACTCGATGACAAAACTGTCCTCGGAAAGCCCGCGAGACGCGATGATCTCGTTCACGTTCTTACGCGAATGAGCCAAGAGCGCATCCGAAAAGGAAGAGAAGTAGGGATAATCATCCCCAAAGAGTTCAGCCGGAGGAACCGTGTGAAGAATCTGCACCAAGGAGCAACTCTCACAGAAAACCACATCCAAGGGATACTTCGGCTCCGGCTTGCCTAAGTCTTCTTCGCGCAATAATCCATCTGAGTGCGGAAGTGTCCCCAACTCAAGAAAAACCGAGAGATTTGACTCTCCACAAACTCGACAATTACTGATCGCTGCCACGTCTACCCCTTCAAGACCCGCAAACTGTCGTTGATGGCACCCACGGCGAGCTGTTCTTTGACATGTTGGATTCGCATATAGCGCGAACTCTCGAGTTCATCGACTTTGAGATCAACAGCCTTGAAAGCTTCGTACAACTCCCCTGCCCCACGCCGCACGGTCCACTCCGGCGCCGAGGCGGGAAGGACGCGCAGAATCTTGTCACAATTCACGCGGTAGTTTCGCTTGTCGGGGCCGGCCTGATCGGCCAGGGTCACGGTGCTACCGGTGACGACGTCTTCCACAATCTTTGCCACGTCCCGAATCCTATAATTCTCTTCGGTGCTTCCTACGTTGAAAGCCTCGTTGTGCACAATCTCACGATCCGCTTCCATGGCCGCGAGAAATGCCTTAGAGATATCGCGAATGTGGACCAGTGGGCGCCAGGGGGTCCCATCGCTCTTCATCAAGACCTTACCAGTGGTATAAGCGTATCCCACCAGATTGTTCACGACCAAGTCGCCCCGAAGCCTTGCCGATAAGCCGTAGGCCGTGGAGTTTCGCAAATACGTCGGGCTGAATTCATCACTGGCCATTTTTGTCAAATGCTGCTCGACGTACACCTTTGATTCGCCATAGGGCGTAACGGGATTGAATTCACCATCCTCGTTGATGAAATCATCACCGGCCATGGATGCACCGTACAGACTGCAAGAGGACGACTGCAGGAAGCGTTTCACGCCGGCCCTCTTCGCCATCTCGGCCACGTGGACCGAACCCAGGGAGTTAATATCATGGGTACACCCCGGATTGAGATCTCCCAGAGGATCATTGGAAATCCCCGCCAGGTGAATCACTGCGTCAAAGCCTTCAAAATCACTGGCTCTCACGTCGCGCACGTCCTTGCGGATTTCTTCGGTTTTCGGGCCTTCTGAGAAATCACATCCCTCAAAGAGAAAATTATCCAAGCCCAATACTTCATGGCCAGCTTCCTGGAACATGGGAACCAACACACTGCCAATGTATCCGTGATGTCCTGTTACAACTACTTTCATCCGACTAACCTTTCTTTACCCATGGAGGATTTCCACTGGCCCACAGTTTTTCCAATGTCTTTTTATCTCGCACTGTATCCATGCACTGCCAAAAGCCGGAATGCTTGTAGGCCATGAGTTCACCATCACGCGCAAGACCCACCATGGGCTCAAGTTCCCACTGCGTGTCATCGCCTTCGATGTAATCAAAAATTCCCGGTTCAAGAACGAAGAAGGCGCCGTTGATCCAACCTTCACCCAATTGGGGTTTCTCTGAGAATTGAACCACTTTGTCACCGTCCAATTCAATCAAGCCAAAACGCGCAGGCGGTCGTACGGCTGTCACCGTCGCCAACTTGCCATGGGAACGATGGAAGGCCAGCAAAGCCGGGATGTCGACATCGCTAACGCCATCGCCCCAAGTCAGCATAAAGGTGTCTTCACCAACGAAGTCCTTTAAGCGCTTGATACGTCCTCCCGTGGCCGTGTCGGGCCCGGTTTCCACGAGGTCAATTTTCCAGTCTTGGTTTTCTTTCTGATCGGCCTCGCGCTTGATCTGGCCTGTGCTTAAATCGATGGAGAGGTTCCCGGACAAGGAACCGTAATCCGCGAAGTACTTCTTGATAAACTCACCTTTATAGCCAAGGGCTACAGCAAACTCTTTAAAGCCGTAGTGAGCATAAATTCCCATGACATGACGCAACATAGGAATATTGCCGACCTCTACCATGGGCTTTGGCCTGGCTTCGGTTTCCTCTGAGAGTCGAGTTCCCAACCCACCTGCCAATATTGCAACCTTCATAAACAACTTCTCCATCATCGCGCCTCGCGGCGATTCAAGCGTTCGAGCATCCACCTAGAATACATCTAAGCCCCGACTCATTGGACAGGAGCCTCGGAGGCTCACTGCACGGGGCGATACTTTTGATACTCCCTTAAATGTGCCCAATTAACCTCATAGGTGTCGCGAATTGTCTCGATATTTTGCACGCCGACTGCACTTTTAGTCAGCGCGACTGGCATATAGTGCATTCAAACCTCAAGCTGCAAATGCCAGCACCCGTCAGCAACCCGCATCCCGTCCTTCCATCCGTGAGATTTTATTCAGTTTTTGAGATTTCTGGAGATTTTTCGTTTCATAGCGCTTTTGAGGGAATTCAGGATACTCCTCGATACTACCTTCTCCTTCCTCCATTCGCTCAGGGAGCCAAGTCGCTCAGCGTGTCTCACCGGATTCACTTCGCCATTACCTCTCACGGCCTGGGCCACCTGACCCGGGCCATCGCAGTTGCCAATGAGTTGCACCGGCAGGAACCTGGCGTGCAGCTCGCCTTCTCGACAACCCTACCTGAAGAGCGCCTGCGCCAAGAGCTTCCCTTCCCCTTCCTGTACCGATCGTGTGCCTATGAGCCTGGCGTAGCGCAAAAGAACTGCTTCCAGATCGATCCCGAGCGGACCAGAGAAGAGTACCGGCGGTTTTTCGCCCAACGGGCCTCCAAGTTGCGCGAGGAGAAAGCCTTCCTGAACGAAGTTCAGTGCACAGGAGTCGTGAGCGACGCCTCGGCCTTGGCGATTCGAGCTGCTAACCAATGTAAACTCCCAAATCTAGTCCTGGCAAACTTCACCTGGGATTGGATCCTTGAACCGATCCTGACCAACCCTCAAGATCAAGAAATTTTGGAGACTCTGCGCAGCGATTACGCCTCGGGCATGCTCCATCTTCAATACCCCTTTGGCCCGACGACAAGTCCCGTGCCTCGCACCGCCCCCGTACCCATGGTGAGTCGGAAAGCAGAGCTTTCAGCCGCCCAGGTGCGCAGCCAACTCAACCTCCCACCCCGCGATCAAGACCCCCTGCAAATGGTGTTGGTCTGCCCGGGAGGTTGGGAGCCCGACGCATGGGCTCCGATCCATGTCGAGCAGTGCAACCAGTATCGCCTGGTCTGCGTAGGCAATTTACCTATTACTAGCAACCAACCTTGCCTGCATCTTGCACATGATTTGCCGGCGGGAATTCGCTTTACAGACTTGGTCGCAACCGCTGACATCGTTCTAACCAAGCCTGGCTACGGAATGGCTTCTGAGTGTGTCCGGCACCAGACGCCCATCCTGTGTATTGAACGATCTGGTTTCCGGGAAACCGGCGTTCTCCTAAAGCAGCTCAGAGACTTGGGTCCGGTAGGTCAACTTTCGTTAGAAGATTTTTTCGAGGGCCGTTGGAACAATGCCTTGGACCACACGCTGGCGCAGGAGACCCCATGGAACGCCCAAGAGCCAAGGGCCGCCGAAAAGGTTGCACAATCGATCCTTCACTACCTTAATTCAGCTCCCGCGGGATAAAAAATACCCTTTTGCAGCTTTGACAGAACGCCTCTACTGACACACACTAGGGACGACGAGGGATAGAGCCCGGATCGCCCCGAGAGACGCGTAAGCGGGGCCTTGGTGGGTTCTTCATTTAAAGACAATGATGACAAGTAAACTTCTAAACCTGTTCATAAGCAGCTTGCTCATGGCTAGTTTCGCCCATGCGGCGTTGGCCGAGGTGGTCGATTTCGAAGATATTGCTGTGCCCGTCAACAACGATATCGATGCTCTCGACTTTCAATCTGGCAGCCTGTTCTTCGACATCAGCGATGACCACTCCAACTTCTTGAACGGTTCGAAACCCTCCTTTTCCGTTAACGGAACCAC
>PIVT01000616.1 GCA_003353845.1 Pseudomonadota bacterium
CATAAGCTCATTGAGGAATACGTCACCAATGCCAAGATCAACTGGGCCCACATCGCCATAGCCAGCATGATGAAAAAGGGCTTCGTCAGCCGGGTCCTTACCACCAACTTTGATCCCTTGACGATACGGGCCTGCGCCCTGATGCACGTCTATCCCGCTGTCTACGACATGGCCGCGAGCGGTCACTTTGATTCAAGCCTCGTTCGCGACAAGGCCATCTTCCACCTTCACGGCCAGAGCGACGGCTTCATCCAGCTTCACATAAAGAGCGATATGGATAGCCTGAAGGGAGTCCTGAAACCGGTATTCGACGATACGGCCAGAGATCACACCTGGATCGTCATCGGCTACAGCGGCGACAATGATCCGGTGTTCGAACAACTGAAATCGCTCCACGAGTACAATCATCAGCTCTACTGGATCGACTTCGAGAAAGAACCCTCCGACAACGTGCAGCAGGGGATACTCAAGGGCGACAAGGACGCCCACTGGATCGGCAAGCAGGACGCGGACAACTTTCTGGTCCAGTTGGCCCAAAGGCTGGATTGCTTTCCGCCGCCGTTCTTCGACCGGCCGTTCACGCACATGAGAGAGATGATGGATGATCTTGCGGAGTTCCACTTCTCCAGTGCGGACACACCCATCGTCCCCTGGGCCGAGCGGGCCAAGAAGTGTGTCGAACATGCCATTGGGCTGGCCGGGGGCGACTGTGGGGCTTCTCAAGAGGAGGCGGCGGAACAGCATACGGCAACCGCGGAATCCGACGAAAAAGAGACCCAGGCAGCGAATGCATGGGCGAGCGTGATGTCCGGGCGTTCCGATGACCTTGTTG
>PIVT01000617.1 GCA_003353845.1 Pseudomonadota bacterium
AATGGCACCGACCAAACAAAACGGTTCATCAAACATCCTTACTCCATATCGAGAGCAACCTCGATCGACTCGGATTGTTATCGCCTACCCACGACCAGCGTTCTCAGCAAAAAACCGGAAGAATTACGCTCCAACCAGTTTTGATCAACAAAATTCCAAGTTTCTCAAGGCCACTCAATCTACAGAAATAAGAAAAATTGAATTACCGAGGTCCATGGTGGTGGAGGCCTTGAGCTGGTGAGGCCGGCGCGCGAGCCAGTATCCAGCCGTCCGAAGCCCTGTGCATCCCTGAAAAAAGTCCCACGAATCTTGCCCGTTCGCCGCTCCTTATGGCCCTCGTAGGAAGACAAATAACCGTGTGGTCAGATGTCAGCTTTTCCTAAGAAACCTCCCGGTTCACGCCTGTGATTCTCGCGCACAGGGGTTCGGCCCTCCCCTGGCTCGTCAACGATCGAGCTGCCCTCCGCCTTCGCCGAATCTGGTGCGTACCCACCCGGTAGAGCACTACCAGGCTCTCCGCGACAGTGCTCCCTGCCTCTCGCGTGCCGCCACCCTCCCGAAAGCCACCAAATTGAGGCTCGGAAGAGGCGCACACCTGGGAACACCATCATCTTCAGCCAACCATACCGCCGCCGCGTCTCAACCTACAGGCTGAATCGCGAAGGCAGCCAGTTGGCTGCACCTCTTGAGGGTGAGTCCGGCCCTACACCCGCCGGAAAGACCCTCCCACACTCATACCCCGAAACCAGGCTTCGGAGGGAGAGAGGGCACGAGTATGTATGTATGTATGGTCACACATATAGCAAGAGTATGGATCAACCGGGTAAGGTTG
>PIVT01000618.1 GCA_003353845.1 Pseudomonadota bacterium
GACAGGAAATCTCTGAATTTGCCGTGGCAGCGCAGAGACAAGCAAAAGAAACCCGAATACCCGATGCGCGGCCTCAAGCTGCTTATCCACGAACATCCAACCGCCGAGGATCTAAATGTGTACTGTAAAGTGCACTACTGGTACGGCCACTTCTTCTTGATGGTGCCAGAGACCTTGAAAGCCCATTCGCGGGCACGGAAACCTTTGGTCAGTGCGGACGACGTGGTGGCACTGGACCCAGGCATCCGCAAGTTCTTGACGGCGTATTCCCCCCAAGGCAAAGTGGAGCTGCTGGGTGCCAATGTGGGACAGGTGGTGGACAAGCATAATTGACGCATTGACCGTCGCAATCGCCGGCTGCACGAATTGCAGGGTGTGGTTAAGCAAGAGCAGGAGCGGTGGCGTTCCAAACCTTTGGCTCGGAAGGACCGCAAAAAACAGAGATGGTGGTTATGGCGAGCGCGTCTCCAGCACTACGCTGCAGAGCTGAAGTGCAAGCGGGTGATTCGGGACTTGCACTACAAAGCAAGTCACTACCTGCTGGAAAACTACTACCACATCATTTTGGCCAAGTTCAATGCGCACGCCATTGCCAAGCATGGCAAGCTGGACAAAAAGACAAAGCGTCGCCTGAACAAGTTGAGTTTTCACAAATTTCGGCAGAGGTTGCTGCAGACGGCGACGTTCTACCGTGGCAGCCGCGTGTACACGGGCTCTGAGGCGTACACAAGCAAGCAGTGTGGAAGTTGTGGGTTCCTGAACGACAAGTTGGGCAGCAGCGAGACGTTTGTGTGTCCTTCATGTCGACTGGTGGAAGACCGGGACGTACA
>PIVT01000619.1 GCA_003353845.1 Pseudomonadota bacterium
TCTTTCTTCTTCTTGGACGCCATGGTCTCGCCGACTGTTTTACTTTTCAGTCGTTTCGACACTCTTGCTCGCTCCGGCCTTTCATCGCCGTCGGTCCGGGGTACGAGCTTTTCAGGTGGGGAAGGCATCACGCTCCTCCCGGCCATCAGCTGCAAATTTTTGTACTCCGCATGGGTCGTGCATCGAGCAAAGCAGGATAGAGCCCGGCTCCTCTCCACCGCCAGCCGTCAACCCGCCCATCGGCCGGTCACTCAGGACGCCGGATCCGCCCCGCATGATGATGAAAAGACCCACGCGCTTCGTGAGCCGTAATTTGAAATACTCCCTGTTCCTCGCATCGGAGGCCACTGTTCCCGGTGTGGGCGGAGGCGTAGGGAGGGCGCCTGTAGTCACCAACCCGCGGGAAGAGACACGCCGGGCGGAACCTTCTGATACTCGTTAGTGAGGTTGAAGGGACGAGCCGGCCGTACTTTAGGCCCCACGCGAGACAGTAAATCTTGCGCTTGTCGCGCGCGCTCTTGGAGCTCCGAAATGTCAATGCAATCGACATGGCCGCCGAGCCCTGCTTTGTTGATGAGCTCCTTCAGCTCCTTTGGCCCCTTGCTACCGACGTTAGCATGCACCATCTTCACGATGATGAAACAATAATGAGGGAAACTTTACTTTACTTTTCAGTCGTTTCGACACTCTTGCTCGCTCCGGCCTTTCACCAGGAAAAGAAAGAAAGCACCTCTCGCAGAGTAGGAATTCCTAGAGGATCTACGCATCGGGCAGCCGCTTCGGGGAAGCACTCAAGGCCGAGTGGCAGCGCCTTCAGCAGCTTCGCACG
>PIVT01000620.1 GCA_003353845.1 Pseudomonadota bacterium
GGTATCGGTGACGATGCCTGGGGAGGAAGCTGCCCTGCCGAGGCGGGGCACCGCAAACGCACGGGGCGACGTACAGAAACCGAGTCAGGCTGGTCTGGTGGGACGAGTCCGCAACACAGGATTAAGTCCTCTATCCATTATATGCCAGGCAGGTATACTCGGCGCTCGTGTGCGGAAAGATGCGTGTTTACCCCGGGAGGTCTGCCGCGTGTCCATAAGGACTGATCGAACCGTAAGGGGAGACTATCACGTGGCAGAAGTCAGCAGATGGCATAGTAGCCGGAGGAAATGAGCTCCACAGCGTGGAGAGGACTCACCCCGGTGAAGGCCTGAACGGTCCCCAACCGAATGGTTTGGGTAAATGATCATGGCTGTCAAAGAGCGTCTTCTTACCGGTATTATGCAGCGGTTGCTGAAATGCCGGTAGCGTTGCGGTCTCCAAGGCCAGGCAGGCCAAGTCTATTATTTGGGTCTGTCTTGATCAGCCGAATCGCCCCCTACGGACCCGTATGTGGGGTGGTGTGGGAGGGGCGCTCAGTGATGGGCGTCCCTATCCCTATGTGTGCCGGGCACGGCACGTATTCTAAAGGGTGCGCTGAGCTTACCCTTTATTTGAAAGTTCAGCAAGTCCCAAACCCAGCCGGATGGAGGCGAAGGGTATAGCGGTATGGCAACTGGGTATCGGTGACGATGCCTGGGGAGGAAGCTGCCCTGCCGAGGCGGGGCACCGCAAACGCACGGGGCGACGTACAGAAACCGAGTCAGGCTGGTCTGGTGGGACGAACCGGCAACACACGGCAAAGTCCTCTATCCATCATAAGCCAGGCA
>PIVT01000621.1 GCA_003353845.1 Pseudomonadota bacterium
TATACAGGCGGCGGCCAAAAACCCCTCACCGCAGCGACCCCCCGTCTCCTCTGCTTCGAGCCGGTGTCCGTGCTTGGCCAGGGCTCAGTGCAACGCTGATCAAACTTGGCTGACTCGCGCCGCCGCTTATCTACTGCGGCGGCTTCGTAAGCCCTGATGGATAAGCGCAAATCGCGCAGCTCATTCTCCTGGTTCGCAATTATCTGTTGCGCCTCGAGGTCGCGGTCGAGTACCTTCACACAGGAGAAGTGTTCCTCGCCAGAAGTTTGCAGATAGGGTAAAGCGCAAACCCAAGAGGGTCTTTGAATAACAAGTTTTGTCACATCGATTTCATTTGAGTTTGACTTCAGGTTTGAGTATTAGTTAGTCTAAATTGTGGTTCACCTTGGGAGGTCTGCCCCTCTTTGGCTTCGGGTTTCCTGAGGCAGGGCTGGCCTCGTTTGTATCACCAACCACGCGCTTTTGAGCTTTTGGAGCACAACTCGGGCACACGTGGTTTTTTTTGCAGTACTCCGCAAGTTGAGGGAGGCAGTCGATGGGCTTTGGGCGTGTCAATGAGGTCGAGACCGCGGGACTGCGTGCAGCCCCGCAGGAGAAGATTCACCTGGCATGTTTCCTTTCGGAACCATTTGCTGACACTGAGACGTTAGAAGTGCACGGCGGCAGGCCGCTTTTCTCTAACTGCTCTCGCGTGATCACGTCGCTCATTTTCAACTGCCAACTGAATTGATTGGACTTAAATGCCGGCAGTTTTTTGGGGGGACTGTGCAATGTCGAACCGTTTCTCCCTCCTGTACGAAAGACATCAATCGATATCTTAGCACCGTT
>PIVT01000622.1 GCA_003353845.1 Pseudomonadota bacterium
TCCTTCGATTGGGGCTCCAGCGCACCCTTCTCAGTAGGCTGGTGGGCAGAAAGCGACGGCTCCGACCTGATGTTAAGTGACGGCAGGATCATCAGCACCGTGCGGGGTGACCTGTTCAGAATTAAGGAATGGTATGGATGGAACGGCGAAGCCAACAAGGGCCTGCGGTATTTAGCCGTGGATATTGCCAAGGAGATCGTTGAGCGCGAGATTCAATGGGGATGGCGCGAGTTCGACGCCTATGGTGATGAGATCCTGAGAGCCAAGCCAGGCCCTGCAGACAGCTCGATCTTTGACATTGAGAACGGGGTGAGCATCGGGAACGATATGGAAAAGCATGTGCGTGTCGGATCAACCATCCATAAGGGGGTATATTGGACCCGGGCCGACAAGCGTCCAGGATCAAGGAAGACAGGCTGGGAGGCCATGCGCAAGATGATGAAGGCCGCGCACCTGGAGGACGGGCTGCCCAGGGAGAAGCCTGGCTTGTTCGTGGTTGGTGATGAATGCTCCCAATTTCTTAGGACCGTGCTGTCATTGCCCCGTGATGAACGGGACATGGATGACGTGGACACGAACGCGGAAGACCATATCGGGGATGAGGTTCGGTATAGGATTCGAGCTTGCGGCATGGGCGTTGGTTCGGGGACTCATATCGGGGCGTCGTGATGGGAAGGCCTGAAAATAAGTGTTGCCTTTTGTTGAACGGGTTGGTATAGTCCTTTTGACGATACGAAACAGGAGGAACCGACCAATGACCAGCACCGAGCCCACCAAGGAATTCAACATCGATTGCACCGGAGACGTGGTTACCGGCGACATC
>PIVT01000175.1 GCA_003353845.1 Pseudomonadota bacterium
ACACATAGATACTCATGTACATCTATATCGACATGCAAAGGAAAACATATCACAATATAATAACCTTAACTTAACAATACGAATGAACTAATACGAATGAACGAATGAACTAAGTAATACGAATGAAATAATCAGCAATAACGAAAACAATCAGCAACCTCAAAGGTTGTTGTTGAACCAACTAAGCATCTGAATGTCAAGCAGCTCTTGCTGTTGTTGCTGTCTATGCCGGGCTTGGAGCAAAGCATGCTCCAGCCCAGGAGTCCTACTCAGGTGCATACGTTGATGGGCATTGAGTATGCCCCCGCCTCCTCCAGCCGGGACCATGCCCATGCTTCCTACCGAGATAGGCCAAGGGCTATGGCCTTGCTGAGGAACAGGCTGGGCCAACTCGGTGTTGGCTGCAAGGGCCGGCAAGGCGAGGCGAGGCGCAGGGCCACCCTGCAATCTCTCGCGCAGCTCCTTGATCTGCACTTGGGCCTGCAGATCGGCGAGCTCCTGTTGGAGTTGAGCACTTGGGAGGACAGCGCCCGGCACCACTGTTTCGGTGAGGACGCGGGAAGATGCGTGGGGGACGGTTTGCATCGGCGAGGGGGGAGCACTCCGCAGGGGGGGAGCGGGAGGAGGCGGGATGGTGGTGGTGGGGGGGTTTACGGTTTCCGAAACCCGATTCCTCTCAACAAGAAGCTCCTGTTGGAGCTTCTGGAGGTCCTTTGCCTGTTTGGTGGCAAGCCGCTTCAGCCGGAGGTTTTCCTTCTTCTCCTCCTCCGTCTGCGCCGCCGCCTTGGCAACATCCGCCCTCGCCCGCTCCGCTGCCGCTGACGCTGCCGCGGCTTGCGCCTTTGCCTTCGCAACGGCCGCAAGTGTTGGATCCGGCCGGGGAGGTAGTAGTTTTTTTACCTTCGCCTTTGCCGCCGTTGTATCCTCCACGGGAGCCTTCCGCTTCTGCCTGGTTCGCGTTGTGCGAGTGGTGCTTTCGTCCAGGGGAGAGGCGTCCACCGCCGGTTTCATCTCACCTTTGAACTTCTCCTTCTCCCCCACCTTGGAGTAGTTGCTGACTGAGGACAGCAAACTGATGGCCTTGTTGTCGCACCCCAAACAGAAGTCAAGCAGTGAGTCCGTAAGCCCACACCCCAACTTCTTAACCTGCTCCTCCTCGATGCGCTCTGCAAGCTGGGAATGGACCTTTATTTTGTTGAACGACGATTGCCGAAAAAGATAGACGTATTGCCGGAACTCGTTGCTATCGTCCTCCGCGACGACTGGCCAAGGCCCATACACCCATAGAACAAGCCCCGACTTGGCCTTGGTCGGTTGGCATACGGGCCCCGCGATCCAAAAGAGGTGGGGGTTATCAAAGTGGATGACTACCCGTCCAAACCCCGTTGAGCCACGAACTTGGTCGCGGAGCTTGACCCAATCGCCGTTGTTGGTGTAGGCGGACTGATACCTTTCTGGAAGGGACTCGAAGTGCATTTGAATTGATAGCGCTTTCATGTAATGCGCCACATTGTGCCCTTCGCCAGGAAGGCAAACAGGGGTCAAAACTGCCCTCGACGATGGCAGGTCGCTGTACACCCGGTTGAAATAGGTGGTGTCCTCCGTCGCTGCGGGTGCCCCCTCCAAATCGAGGTACATGTGAATGGACCACCGCGGGTACCCAATGTACGGGAACTCCTCGGCCCCATGCACCAGACCGCCATCAAAGACAACCACCGAGCCACGTGGGAGTACCAAGACGGTGCACTTGGCATCTGGTGGGGGGTTTTTCTTGTCCCAAAGATGGGACCCCTCGTAAACCCTGAACTCGTAGTTGTCGGAAAGAACGCACAACACCGACATGTGCCCATCGTCCCAATGGTTTTGTTGGTGACCAGCCCCTGAAACCGTGAGCAACGCGGTCCGAGCCATATGACCCTTCCGCAGCACGGTCTTCGCGCCGCTCTGTTTTTCGAGAAGCGCCCCGACAGCGTCTCCCACGCCTTCCGCGACCTCCATCAATGCGGTGGTAGGCAAGATATCGCCTATCCACCGCTTTCCGTCGGCGATGGTCTCCATCCCGTTTTCCCCCTCCTTGCAATGCGCAAAATTATGCTTCATGTCCTCCGTGACGAAGCCCTCGCCAAACTGCGCCCGTGCGGTTTCCAGTGTACCCCTGGCCATTGCCATGATGGTGAACCCTTTCTCGAGCAGCGCTTGACTCCAATCATCTTCAGGCTGGAGCGATTCGTGCCTTGACCCTTTCGAACCCTCTTCGCCTGTACATCACAACACGCCAAAAATGATTTATTATTAGGAGGGACGGATACCCACGAAGTTCATCGATCGATCCGATGCGACAACCCACCGAACGAACGAAAGAACATCGATCGATACGCACGCACGCACCTTCCATAGGCTCAGCCTTATCCGATGCTGGAGCACTATTTGTGCCCTGCTCTTCTAGTTCTTTTAGGGCGGAGCCTTCACCGCCTGCACCATCCAGTTCTCCGGAGAGAACCTCTCGCGCAGTATCTGCTGCATCAACCAAGAACTCCTGGAGCTTCTCCTCGACGACTTCGGCCTGAGCTACTGCCTCTGGTCCATCTTCCGGCATGTTTACTATACAATCCTCGAATTTGAGACTTCGTTGTGGTTTTCGTGTCTTTACGAGAGTATCTCCTGATTTGCAAGCGTCAACAAGTTTGCTTCCTCGCATTATAATAATCAAGAACGAACACTTACTTACAAAGCAGTTGAAGCCATCCGGGTTCATTCTTGACAACAATTTGGCGAGTGGAACGAAGTCTTCGCACCGCCGATGAAGATGATACATCTGACTTGGCTCCATCGGCGGTGCGAGGACTTCCAACAATTTATATGACAGTAACGTCGGGTAGGGAACCGGAGTCTTCGCACCGCCGATGAATATGATACATCTGACTCATCATTATCGACGGTGCGAAGACTCCGGTTCCCCGACATTCTTCTCTTCTGAACAAGAACAGACGAAACCATCGTGCCCAGAGTCTTCGCACCGCCGATTCTTTTTTCCACCAATTGGCACTACGTAAATTATCTATCGACGGTGCGAAGACTACGGTTCCCCGACATTCTTCTTTTCGCCTCGGAAACCATGCCAGTTTGAGCACCCACAAACGCAAACGTGGTTTCAGAGTCTTCGCACCACCAGATCATTATTTATTGATCGCGCGGTCCCAATAGAAAAGTCCCATTTGATTAAGTCACTAAAGCGCTGTATGACATGACAATGACATGACATGACATACAGCGTCTTAGAGTTGTAATGAAACCTCACATGAGCACTCAGATGCTGCATCGGTCGGTCGGATCAAATCCCCCGCCCGTCGCGTGACATCTGAGCCGCTCGCGAGACCCGCCTTGC
>PIVT01000623.1 GCA_003353845.1 Pseudomonadota bacterium
CAAAATAAAGTTCAAAGTACCAAAAAAAACGCCGGTGTTCATACAGTACCCCAGGGCCCGTTGCCTTCGCGCTTCGCCGCCGCATCAACGGCGGCGGACTCCAAGCGAAGCAGGCGCCCGGCATGGGTATTCACGAAAAGGAAGTAAGCCCTTTTTCGGCCTTCTGGACCGAGGAAACACGAAACAGAGCCCCAGTGCTCGAGCTTCCGGCCGTCTCGCATGCAGTATGGGCAGGCCAAGCCACGCTAACCCGCCCTCCCTTAGTTGTGACCTCGCCCTCGATCGCCCCTGACCCCGGCTTCTACGGGCCCTCGCGCCCCAGAAAAACCTCGCGTAGTGAGCCTGCGGCAGCCAAGAGCCCTTTCTTTTTAGCAGGGAGCCGAAGAGAAATGATTTGAATTGGGCGGTTGTTCGCAGTTGGACAGCACACTTCTCGATCCTCATCGAGATCCGATAGACCTCCCCTGTCAAGGTCACCGTCTTCGCCACCTCGCCTTTGGGAGTGTGCCCGCCACGTGCCGTTCTGAGAAGCGCGCTGCAGACGAGGGGAAGGAGCCCACCCAACTCCTTGTAGAAACCTGTGGTCCCGCCCTTGAGCTTGAACCAGAACTCCGTCTCGCCGTTGGCCTGGCCCCGGATCTTCTCGCCGTTGAGCCGCAGACTCCCAATAAGGCCATGAGGCGGGGGCATTCGAATATCATGCATGTGTCTTCGGCCTAGCTACTTCACTTGGATTTTCATCCAAGGCCCTTGGTTTTGTTTGTTCATTAAAACCAGAATGGGAGAAGCCATATAAAGGATCCCAGAAGACCGAGAGCA
>PIVT01000080.1 GCA_003353845.1 Pseudomonadota bacterium
GGCACATCGAACCGCAGGTCCTGATCGGGCTTGGCGACTTTCACCACCGTGGCACAGCCCATGCCCAGCCTACCCCCGCGGCGAATGGTCTCATCCGTGCCTTCAATGGCCTCTACGGCAAGCACCGCCGAGTTGCCTACCACCACCGTCTGCCCGATGTCCAAGCCTCCAATGGCTTTGGCAATGGGCCAACCAAAAGCGATGTCACGCGCTTGCTCCGCCGTCGGCACCACCTGACCCAACTGGCCTTCATCCGCCAATAAATCGGGTACCAACTCCACTTGAGAACATAGCTGCAAGCCTTCGGACTCCAGCAACCTGGCCAAGGTGAGCATAATGGAATCGTCTTCACGGTTCTCTAACTGCGCGAGCATCTTCAACGCGCGGTCATCCAGGCGCAGCGGCGTTGGATCCCCATAGAGATTGGTTTTGGGTACCTTACCGGCGACCACCACCCCTTGCACACCCGCGTTTTGAAACAGTGTGATAAGCCGCTCCAACTCACCCAGGTAAAGCCATTCCAAATCGTCTGTGCACTCAGCGCTCTCGGCAATAGCGGCATCGGCGCAGCCGTGCAATGCGGCAATCACCACCTTGAGCCCACGGGCTCGCGCGGCGCGCGCGACTTCAAAGGGGAAGCGCCCTTGCCCGGCGATCAACCCCAACGTTGAGAGGGTTGCAACAGACATGGCTAACGACAATAGCCGCGCTCGCACGTCTCAAGAAACTCGAGCAGCTGCGCGACCTGAGGGCAATCGCCGAGTTCCTCTCGCACTTGCGCGAGGGCTGGCTCCTGCATCAGTTTGGATTGGAAGAGAATGTGATAGGCATGCTTCAATGCTTTTCGCACCTCCGGCGAAAAGCTCCTTCTGCGCAGGCCAACACTGTTGATTCCTGCGATACGCGCACGATCCCCGGCGACCAGTGAAAAGGGTGGCGCGTCCTGGACAATCTTGGCATTCGCGGCAGCCATGACTGATTCACCAATGCGATTAAACTGATGCACACCTACATAGGCACCTAGCACAGCGTAGTCCTCAACCTTGACGTGCCCGGCCAAGCCACAAAAACTCGCGATGATGCAATGCGATCCGACCTGGCAGTCATGAGCAATATGCGCGCTGTTCATGATGAGGTTATCGTCACCAATTCGAGTGCAGCCTCCTCCGTCAGGGGTGCCCGTGTGCACGGTGACATGCTCGCGCAGCTCCGTATCCTGCCCGACAATGAGTTGGGTGTCTTCACCAGCAAAGCCCTTATCCTGGGGCGGCCCACCAATACAAGCAAAGGAGTGGATCTTACTGCGCGGCCCGATGGTAGTATTGCCTTTCACCACCGCGTGACTGTCCACGCACACGCCCTCAGCCAACTTGACGCCGGGGCCCACAAACGCGTAGGGACCAATCTCGACATCTGAAGCCAGTTGGGCTTTTGGATCCACGATAGCTGTCGGGTGGATAGACGGCACGAAGCTTACTCCTTCTTATTAAATCGCTTGATCACTTCATCCGTGAGATCGATGGATTCACGGGTGTACAATACACCGGCTGAAGCGCGCTGGAAAATCATGGTATAACCATCTTCCTTGCCAATCTTCTGAATCAACTCAAAGATCTCTTTGGATAGCGGCCCTACCAGGCGCTCATGCGTCATCTTGACCTTGGCTTCCAATGCTTTCTGCTTATTTTGAATCTCGGCCTGTTTCTCCATGAGATCCAATTGTTCCAGTTGCAGAACTTCATCTTTGACGGCGTGGCTCTCCACTCGTTTATCAAAGGCTTCTTTGTCTTTGGCAAACTCTTCGACCATTTCCCGCAAGGTGTTCTCGGCCTCTTGCTGCTTGCGCATCAGTTCCTCTTTGGCCGCCTTGCCCTCCTCGATGGAGTTCAACACCTGGTCGACGTCCACCACGCCGAACTTCGCCTCCTCGGCCTGAGCGACAGACCCGGAAATCAAGAAAGTAGTTGCAACCCCTAAGGCTAGTAAGAAAATTCGCATTGTATTTATCCTCTCAAGATTCGTGTGAATACTTTAGAAATTTTGGCCACCCATGGAAAACTCAAAAACTGAGGAGTCTTCAACATCGTTTTCGTTAAGCGGTATACCATAAAAGGCCTGCAATGGACCGAAAGGGGAGAACCATTGAATGCCAGCCCCTGTACCGTAGCGCCAGTCGTCGGGATTAAACATATTGTCGTCGTCCTCGGAAAAAGAGTTACCACCGTCCATGAAAAGAACGCCGATCAAGCCCATCTGTTCGGAAATACTGAAACGGTACTCTGTCGTTAGCGAGATGAACTTGTTGCCACCGATGACATCGGTGAGATTGAGATCTGCGAAATCATCATCATCCTTGTCGGACAAGCTATTGCACAGGGAGTCATTCTCAGTCACCCCATCGGACTCGTAACATTTACCATCCAGAGCTCGTCCCACCGGGGTAAGCAAGTTCCCTCCGGTATTGGTGAGAATCGCTCGCCTCGGCCCCACAGATCGGCCTTTATAGCCACGCAACTGAAAGGTCCCCAAGCCGCCCAGGAAGTATCTCTCCGACAGCGGGAGCTTAAGGTCTGTATCAATGTCTTCCAATAGTTTCAACTCATCGCCGTTCAAGGCACCTCCGGCAACGCCTGCGTTATAAGCGTTTTCTTCATTCTGACTCAGAAAGCCCGGCGTATCCCAATCGCTGATACTGTTAAAGGGTTCGGCGTAGCCAATACTGCCGCCCAGCATGAAGGTCGAACGTTTGGGCATCCATTCGGGACCGGGAATAAAGTAACGCATGCTGGCTTCGGCTCGCGCATACTGGGTGAAGCCACCCAGACCAGCGAATTCCATGGAGCTCGAGTAGCGCAGGCCCGAAGTGGGGGCGACAAAATCATCCAAGGTATTGGAGGTCATAGAGAGCGAGCCCTGGCTTGTCACTTTATCCCCATCGACCCGTTCCCGGAGAATGGAAGCCGCGGCCCAAACACCATCTCTGTCTTGATCAATTTCAAGGCGCGACACGCTATAGCCAGCAAATCCACGGGCAGTGCGGTCTTCGTTCAACGCGTGCCCGAAGATAAAGCTCACACCTTTCTGGCTTTGCTCGAAGTCTTCATATTGCACCTCTGACATGAAAGCCGTGCTGGTCAAGCTGAATTCGCTTCCGCGAAAACGAGGATCGGTAAAGGACAAGTAGAAGCGGTTGGAGTCGCCACCAATATCTGCGGACAGACGCAGGCCATACCCTCGCCCGAACAGATTCGATTGCGAAAGGCTACCGGTAAAAATCATACCGTCCTGAGAAGAAAAGCCTGCGCCCAGACTGAACGACCCCGTGGCTCGTTCCACAATCTTTACATTGAGGTCCAACTCACCCGGCTCATCGGTGGGCTGGGGCTCAAATTCAACTTCCTCGAAAAAACCCAATCCGCGAATACGTCGACGGCTGATATCCAAGGCACGAGCCGAATACAGCTCCCCTTCGACCACATGCATTTCACGCCGCAAGACAGGGTCCACGGTGGTGGTGTTGCCGCTAAAATTAATCTCTCGAATAAAATATAGGGGGCCCTTTTCCACTTCATACACAACATCCACGATCAACTCTTCCTGCCGCAAGTCGGTGCGTGGCACCACGTTGGCAAAATAGAAACCGCGGTCGGTGTAGTGTGATGTCAACCCCTCCACATCTTCGGTCAGGGCCGACCGATTAAAGATTTCCCCTTGTTCAAGCTCCAGTTTTTCGCGCAGCTCTTGAAGATCTACCGTCGCATCGCCCTTGACATCGATGACGCCAACGCTGTAGCGATCCCCCTCCTCAATCTTGACGAAAAGCTCAATCCCCTTTTCGCCAATGATCACATCGGGTTCACCGACTTCGGACCGCAGATAGCCATCATCACTGTATTTCTCAGAAATGGTCCGCAAATCCTGGGCAAAAAGTGGCTCGGCGTAGGTACCCGAGTGCGTGTACCAACTGGTCAAGTACGACCAGAAGCGCCAGGGCTTGGTTTTCAAGCTCTTGCGCAATTTTCGATCGGAGTAGAAGTCGTTCCCTTCGAAAACGATCTTTTTCAGCCGAAGCTTCTTCCCTTCTTTGACTCCGAAATTGACAGAGACCGAACCCTCACTGATCTCATCAATGTCATAGCGCACACTGGCCAGGTAATAACCATTGGCTCGATACAAGGCTTCGATGCGTGCCGTGTTCTCATGCAAAAGCGAGTAATCCAGCACGCTACCCGTCGTGAGCGTCAACGCGTCTTTGATCTCTTCACTCTTGACTCCGTCATTCCCCGTAATCGCCACTTCGCGTACAACCGGGTTCTCTTCCACCTCGATGGTGATAACCCACCCATCCTCTCCCAATTCACGAAAGACTTTCACATCCGCGAAAAATCCCAAGCGATAAATCGATCGAACGTCGCGCGCCAGGCGATCGGTATCAAAGGGCTGCGCCAACTTGGTCACCATGCGCGCGCGGATGGCATTGGCCTCGATGCGTCGATTGCCCTCAATTCGAATTTCGACAATTCGGTTCTTCTCTGAAAGTTCTTGCTTGGCCTCGTGGATGACCTCGTGTGAAACCACTTCAAAAATCACGATGACACCCTCAGGGCGACGCTCTAATTCAGCACCTACCGTGGCCACCTCCTCCAAGCTGCGCAAGGTCTCAACATCGGCATACACCTTCGAGGGATCCAAGAGATCGCCTTGGCGGGTGCGCAGCTTGCGGGAGATGTCATCCGGTAACTCCACACCCTTCGTAAAGCGCACCTCCAACACCAACACCTCACCCCCGCGCATCACCTCATCGGCGACGTTGGCGGCGATTTCATCCACCTTCGCCATCAACTCCTCGCGATTGGCCGCCGTGAAAATCAGGTTGCTGGAAGTTCCGATTAAGGGGTCTGAAGAAATCAAACTGAGATCGAGGCTGAATTCCCCGCCCAGCTGGGTCAAGCGACCGACCAGGACGTAGTGCGCCTCCAACTGATCTGCCAGAGCACGGTAGTCGTCTTCATTCAGGGTCGGCCTGCCCAGGTCGGCGACTTGCTGCTCGACTTGCTCGAAGGCAAGCGCTTCGACAATGGCGTCTTCTGCCAATCGCAGTTGGATGGCACGCGTCAGTTCATCGAGGAGCTGGGCATCGGCAGCCGTTCCGTCTGCCACCAGGGGAGCCACGGCCACGCGGGGAGCGACCTCGGCCGACGCCAGGGCACTGAGCCCGAAGAAGACAATTGCCGACGCCATGCAGCTCAGCACTCGCCTCGGAGCGAGGAACCACCGCAGAGGGCGCAGGTCGATTTCTGTCCTCAAGATCCAGCTCCGTGTGCGATTAGCACGAGTAAGGCAACGACAAGAGACCCCTCCGTGGATATCGATTTAGCTTGGTCCACTCGGAAGAAGGGCATCCTGTGCGAGAGCCGCGCAGTTTACTGGTGGAATCAGGCCTCATCAACCCAAACGATAGCCTTGTGAACCCTCGATCTGATCCGGGTTCCATAAAAATTGCAATCTGCTCACTCAGCCCCGTCTCCCCTGAGAAGCCCGTTACTCATCTCCAGACTGCGACCCAATTTTTTGGCAAACAAGGGGTTGTGCGTCACCACCACCAGGGCCGTACCGCGGGATTGGTTCATCTCGATCAGGAGGTCCTCGATCACGGCTCCGGTCTTGGGATCGAGATTTCCCGTGGGCTCGTCGGCCAGCAGGAGGGCCGGATCCAAAACCAATGCACGGGCCACAGCGACACGCTGACGCTCGCCTCCCGAGAGTTGGCCCACCTTGTGGGTCAAACGGGAGGAAAGCCCTACTTCTTCCAGGACCTGCTCGGCCCGACCCCGCATTTCCTCAAAGGTCAGCCCGCGGATCAAACCGGGCATCATTACGTTCTCGACCGAGCTAAACTCCGGTAATAAATGATGAAATTGGAATATGAAGCCCAGGCATTGGTTGCGGAAAGTCGAAAGTTCCGCCCCACTCTGGCTAAATACCTCGCGGCCACGAAACAGGACGCTGCCCGAGCTGGGGCGATCCAAGGCGCCCAGGATGTAAAGCAGGGTCGATTTCCCCACCCCCGACTGGCCTTGAATGGACAAGCGCTCCCCTGTTTCCAGGGACAGGTTCAGGTTTTCCAAGACCTTCACCTCACCCTCTCCCGTCGAGAAGGTTTTGCACAGATTTTCTACGCGCAGCAAAGGCTCACTCATATCGCAGGGCTTCCGCAGGATCGAGTCTGGCCCCTTGCCGACTCGGCAAGAGGGTGGCGCCGAGGGACAGCACCATGGCAATGGCCGCCACCCCGATGACTTGCAGGGGGTTGATGTACCAAGGGAGCGTCGAAAGCTGATACACGCTGGCAGGCAAGGTATCGACCCCGGTAATCAATTCGATTTGCTGCTGAATCCACTCCAGCTGGGTGGTCACAATAATGCCCGCAATAACACCCACCAAGGTTCCGGTCAGGCCAATCAACACACCCTCAATGGCAAAAATCCGCTCAATGGTCACATCTTCAGCGCCCATGGTCTTCAAGATGGCGATGTCAGAGGACTTTTCCATGATCATCATAACCAGCGTGGCCACGATGACGAAGGCCGCCACCACCATGATCATGGTGAGCAAGAAAAACATCATCATGCGTTCCGTTTTCAAGGCCTGGAAGAAGGCGGGGAAGAATTCTTTCCAATCGCGGGCATAGTAGGGAAAGCCAAGGGTCTGCTGGATCTCCTTACCCACCCCCTGAGAGCGATAGAAATCCACCACCCGCACCTCAATCCCCTGGATCACGTCTTCTACTTGCAAGAAATCTTGAGCCGAGGTCAGGCTGACATAGGTATACACTTCGTCGTACTGGAAGAAGCTGGACTCGAAGACCCCACCGACCTGGTAGCGCTCCAGGCGCGGGGCTGGACCCATGGGTGTGGGTGCCCCGCCAAAAGGTGAAACCAAGACCATGGGGTCGCCGACGCTCACGCCCAGACTGCTCGCCAACTGATTGCCAATAATAATGGCGCGGTCTTCTTCAAGCTCGACGCCCGAGGCCGGCGCTTCCAAGCTCGCCAAGGAGCCTGCGATCATGTCTGTTTCCAGGTCTGTGACATTGCCAATACGCGTGGGATCGATGCCGCGAATGCGCACACCGACGATGCGCCCATCGTCTCCACGGATCATACCCTCGGCATCGAGATACGGTGACGCGCCCATCACATCGGGGACGGCCAACACGCGCTCGATCAATTCGTCGTACTCGGAAAAAGGGCCGATCCCGCTATGCACTGTGAGGTGTGCTCGATTGCCAATAATTTCATCTCGCCAGGTGCGTTCAAAACCATTCATCACCGAGAGCACAATAATGATCAGCCACACACCCGAGGCCACACCCCCGACACAAATCATGGTGATCAGAGAAATGAAGGTCTGACGGCGCTTGGCCACCAGGTAACGCACGGCAATAAACCATTCGAGGCTGCCGCGCATATTCCACAAGCCGGCGATGGACAGCGGAACCATTCCGAGGAACAAGAGTCCCACAAAAAGCATAAAGCTCAGGTTCCCCACCCCTGAGATGTCCCAGTTTGCCTCCCCCGCCAGCAATAGAGCCAGGCCAATGCCGGGCAAGAGGGCCAATGCAAACCAACCGATGGGGACTTCGAGCTCACCGGCCGGCTTCCCCGGCGTACGCGAGCGAAGGAGGCGCAGCACCAGCCAGAGCCCACCCGCCATGCAAACCGGGACCGCGGAAAAGACGAGTTGGCCCGCGCCGCCAATCCAAACGGCATAGCTCGCACCCAACCAGATCAACGCGAGGATGGCAATCTTGCGCGAGGGGAAGCGTCGAATCAGGAAAGTGACGAGGGGTAGGCAAAGTGCGACGCCCACAAGCCCCCCCAGCAGCACCTGACCCCAGCGCAGGAGTGCACCTTCGGAAAACCAATCCGGTTCTGGAATCAAAAGTGCCGCGAGAAATCCACCCACCGCCAGTCCCCAAACCAACCCGACCGCAACCAGGGTTTTTTTACAAACCGCGGTACGGGCGAAGCGTTCGAGCACAACCACTGAGGAACCAAAGAAGAGCAGTGTAATGGCCCCGATGGCCACTGCGATGGCCACAATAAAACTCAGCGCCAACCCGCCCCCTGCTACCGACAAGAGATCCCAAAAGAACTCGGCGAGAGACTCCATCTATTCGGAATCCTCCTTAGCAGGCGAGTCGGAGGAAAGGGCTTGAGGATTTTCAGGGCGCATGTGCGGATACAAAACCACTTCACGCAAACTGGCGGAGGCCGTCAAGACCATCACCAGACGATCCAAGCCGACGCCCAAGCCGCCTGTGGGAGGAAGGCCGTGCTCCAAGGCGCGCAAATAATCTTCATCCATAGGGTGGGCTTCTTCATCGCCTTCGTGTGCAGCGCGGCCCTGCTCTTCAAAGCGCTCGCGTTGATCAATGGGATCGTTGAGTTCACTGTAGGCGTTGGCCAATTCCATGCCCGCGATGAACAACTCAAAACGTTCCACCAAGCGCGGGTCGTCGACAGAGCGCTTGGCCAAGGGCGAAAGTTCTACCGGGTAATCCGTAATAAAGGTCGGCTGAATGAGTGTGGGTTCCACGTACTCACTGAACAGGTCATCCAACAAAGTGCCCCAGGTGGGTGCGTCGCTCACGGGCAAACCCGCCTCTGCAATGGCTTTGCGCAAAGCCTCCAAGGAGGAGGCCTCTAATACATCCACTTTTGTTTCTTTCAAGATGGAATCCCGCAAAGAAACTCGCGGCCAGCGACCTCCCAACTCGATGGTCACTCCAGCCTCTTCTTCGCCTTCTTCGCTCACGGGCACAACGGTGGTCGTCCCCAGCGTACTTTCCGCCACAAACTGAATCATGGCCTCGGTCAGGTCCATCATGTCGCGGTAATCGGCGAAGGCCTGGTAACACTCCATCATGGTGAACTCGGGATTGTGCTTCTTACTGATGCCTTCGTTGCGAAAGTTGTGTCCGATTTCGTATACGCGATCCATCCCACCGACCACCAGGCGTTTCAAATAAAGTTCGTCGGAAATGCGAAGATACAAACCCTGATCAAGCTGGTTGTGATGGGTGGTAAAAGGTCTCGCGGCGGCTCCCCCATAAATCGTCTGCAGCACGGGAGTTTCCACTTCGAGAAACTCACGTTCGTCGAGGAAACGGCGCAGCGAAGAGATGGCCTTGCTGCGCGTCACGGCAATCTGGCGCGAACGTGGATTGGACAATAGATCCAAATAACGTTGGCGATAGCGCGCTTCCTTATCCTTTAAACCAGACCATTTTTCAGGCAAGGGGCGCAGGCTCTTGGAGAGCATGGTAATGGAGCGCGCATTCACCGTGAGCTCTCCGGTGCGCGTAATCCAAAGAGGACCTTCCACACGGACAAAATCCCCGATGTGCAGGCTCTTGAACAAGGCATAGGTGTCCTCGTCCAGTTCGTTCTTCTTCGCACTCACCTGAATCAGAACACCATCTTCGCAAAGTTTAAAGAAGCTGAGCTTGCCGAAGGAACGCAGGGCCATCACTCGCCCCGCAACGGCTGCGCTGACCGTGTTTTCTTCCAGCTCCGCTTCGGTTTTGCCTTCGTGCGCGGCCCGCAATTCGGCAACCCGCGTGTAAGGGGCCACGCGCGCGGGATAAGGGTCAATCCCTTTCTCGCGAAGACTGGCTATTCGTTCGCGCTCATCATCGCGCTCCTGCTCACTCATGCACTCTGTCCCTCTGCAGCTCCTGCCCGCCAAAGCAGGGCAGCGCGAATCAAACCATCTAAATCACCGTCGAGTACGGGGCCTACGTTACCGATCTCAAACTGAGTTCGATGGTCTTTAATGCGTTGTGTCGGATTTAATGTATAGGAACGAATCTGACTGCCAAAGCCTATGTTCATTTGGTCCCCGCGCAGAGCCGCCGACTTGGCCTCGTTTTCCAGGCGCGCCTGCTCAAACAGCTTGGATTTCAGCACCTTCATGGCCGAAGCGCGGTTCTTGTGCTGAGAGCGCTCGTTTTGGCACTGAACCACGATACCGCTGGGAAGATGGGTGAGCCGCACCGCGGAGTCCGTTTTATTCACATGCTGCCCCCCCGCACCGCTGGAGCGGTAGGTATCCACACGCAAATCCGAATCGTCAATTTCGATTTTCACGGTGTCATCAATTTCGGGCATGGCGGCCACACTGGCAAAGGAGGTTTGGCGGCGCGCACCCGAACCAAAAGGCGAAATCCGCACCAGGCGATGGACGCCGGTTTCGACGCCCAAGTAGCCGTAAGCATAATCACCACTGAGGATCACGGTGGCGCTGCGAATGCCCGCTTCATCCCCTTGCTGAATATCCAAGATCTCCGATTTGAAACCTTTTTTCTCAGCCCAGCGCAAATACATGCGCAGCAACATATCCGCCCAATCGCAGGCATCGGTTCCACCCTCTCCGGAATTAATCGAGAGAATGGCGTTGGAGCGGTCGTGGGGGCCGCCCAAGAGTCGTTTCAATTCGGCATCGTCGAGGATTTTTTCAGCGCTACAGAGTTTGTCGATGCCCTCAAGGCGCGTGTCTTCGTCCTCCGCTTCGGCGGAGAGTTCAAATAACACTAGGGCTTCATCAAGCAGCTCTTCCAGATTGGCAAAGCTGGCCAACTCGGCCTCCAGGCCACCTTTTTCTTTGAGGAGTTTCTCCGCTCGCTCGGGGTCATCCCAAAAGCCGGGACTGGCGGATTCCTGTTCGAGTTCTTCTCGGCGGTGTTCTAAGCGACCCGCGTCAAAGACGCCCCCGGAGCTCGGTCAAGCGGGTGCGTAATTGCCCCTCCAACTCGGTGAGCTCATGAGATTCCAATTTCGAATAAGTCGTGCGATTACTCATTTAAAGCCTCTCCCCGCTTTTTTGTACCTATGCCGAGCACTGCCCACAAACCCAACACGAACACCGCGCAGCCGAAGATGAAAACATCACCGTGGCGCGCATACCAAGAGCGAGCCGGGCCCGGCGGCGCCAAGGGAATATCTCGTACCAACAGACCTTCCTCAAAGAGTTTCGTCTGTTCCAGCACCCGACCTCGATCATCGATCAGCGCAGAGACGCCCGTGTTTGCAGCGCGCACGGTCCATACACGGTTTTCCGCCGAACGCATGGCCGTCATAGACAAGAACTGGTAAGGAGCCCCAGTGCGCCCATACCAGGCATCGTTCGTTATGCCAAGTAAAACGCGGGAGCCATCTCGAACCATTCTCCGCACCAAGTCCGGAAAGACCAGTTCATAGCAAATTGGTACCCCGACGGTCAGGCGAGAAGTTTCTGGTTCTTCACCTTCCCATAAGCCGGTCAATCCAATGGCGCGCGGAGCGTCACCTGGAGTAATGCCTTGGAGGGAGATTCCTCCGGCGATGGTTTTGAGGAAGCGACCGGCCAGGGCTTGCAAGGGTATGTACTCGCCGAAGGGAACCAAGTGCACCTTGTCGTAGCGATCTCGCAAAACGCCCTGGTTATCAAACACAAAGGCACTGTCGAAATAGCGCAGATCGTTCAGATCGGGCTCTCCCGCACGGTTGACGGCGCCGAACTCAATACCCACCCCGCCCACGACCAACACGGCCCGAGTCTCCCGAGCCAAATCCGCTAGCCGGAGGCGGGCTTCCGGATCAGTCAAAATGGAACTGGGGACGGCGGTTTCAGGCCACACGATCAACTTCGCCCCTTGTGTGGCGGCGCGGCGCGAGAGCTTTTCGTACACCTGCAGCGTCTTTTCCGCCCATTCCGGACTCCATTTCACGCCCTGGTCAATATTCCCTTGCAGTACAGCCATGCGAAGCGTCTCGACGGGATGGTCCGCTGGATCCCGACCCTCGCCCGACAACTGACTCCAGCCCACCAGGTGAAGCACACCCGCCAAGGCCAGCGCCAGGCCTGCCTTGATGGGAAAGGGGCCTCGCTGGCGCAGAGCCAAAAACAGGTCGGCCAAGGCCGCGCTCACAAGAACCACGACGAAGCTAAGGCCATAAACACCAGTCACAGAAGCGATGGTGGCGAGAGGGCGATTCAAATGCTGGGCATAGCCCAAGATCGCCCAGGGAAAGCCTCCAAAGACAAGAAAACTGCGGATGTATTCAATCAGCGTCCACAGCGCGGCGGCCACAAAGGGGTTGCCCCAACCTCGTCGACGAAACCAAGCCCAGCCCCAGCCGAAGAGCGCAAGGTGGCCTGCCACGCCCGCCCCCATGCCCAGCACACCCAAAGCGCCCGCGAACCCGGGCGCACCGCCGTAAACCACGACCACGACATAAATCCAATGCAAAATCATGGCATGGGCCAACCAAGCGCCGACAAACGCGGTGCGGGCCGCAATTCGAGGCGCCTGGTCCCGAATGGCAATCAAGAGGCACGCGGGCCCGAACCAGGCCACGCAAAGGCCAAGATCCAGACTGCCCTCTTTCCAGGGATGGGGAAAAGAAGCAAAGGTGATGAGTGCGTAGGCCACCCACCAAGGCCAGCTTGCCAGTACCGGAGAGGCTGACTTCACAGAGCCAACACTTGGGAGAGTCTCCTCTCTTCTGCCTGCATGCGTTCCGCTTCCTCGGGTTCCATGTGATCATGTCCTATGAGGTGAAGCACACCATGGATCAGCAACCGCGCCAACTCCTCATCGACGCTCACCCCTTGTTCCTGCGCCTGGCGCGCAGCGGTCTCCACACTGATGACCACATCCCCCAAGAGGTTCCCGCGAAAGGTCGACTCTTCCCCTTCGAGCAAGGAAAACGACAACACATCCGTGGGGCGATCCATTTTTCGATAAGAGAGATTTAGCTCCGCGATGGTGGTGTCGTCCACTAGAGAAAGGGAAAGTTCGCTTTCGGCGTGTTCAATCCGCTCAAGGATCTGCTCGGCACGGCGTTGCAGCAAGGCCGTATTCAGGAGTTTTGCGTCAACCGATTCGGGGGGCCCGCTAAAAAGAACGCTCACTCGTCAGACTCGGCACTGCCCCGTGCCGATCGGCTCGCGGCCCCATTATTTGTTCCCAGTTTCGTTTCGTGCCTGTCGTAGGCGCGCACGATTTCTCCCACGAGAGGATGTCGCACAACATCGGCATCGGTAAATCGCATTACTGAAATTCCTTCGACATCTTTCAATATTTCCGTCGCCTCGATCAAGCCACTGGTGGCACCACCCGGAAGATCAATCTGTGTGATATCCCCTGTCACCACGGCCTTGGAGTTCTCTCCCAGTCGAGTGAGGAACATTTTCATTTGCTCCCCCGTGGTATTTTGTGCCTCGTCCAAAATAACGAAGGCATCGGAAAGCGTTCGACCTCGCATAAAGGCCAAGGGAGCCACTTCGATCTGCCCACGCTCCATGTAACGAGTCGCCTTGCTAAAATCCATCATGTCATTCAGTGCGTCGTACAGAGGGCGAAGATAGGGGTTGACCTTCTCCTCCATGGATCCTGGCAAAAAGCCGAGTTTCTCACCCGCCTCAACAGCGGGGCGAGCCAATATCACTTTGGAAACATGGCGCTGCTCAAGCGCTGAAACAGCCATGGCCATGGCTAAATAGGTCTTGCCCGTTCCTGCCGGGCCGAAGGAGAACACGAGATCATGCCCACCCATCATTTCCAGGTATTTTTTCTGGGATAGATTTTTGGCGGCGATGCGTCGGCGGTACCCGACATAGGGGACAACGCCCTCATGAACCGACTTCAAATCAATATCAGGCTGCTCGGTTAGCATCCCCACCGCACTGCGCACATCTCCGATATTGATGGGAGACCCTCCGCGCAGCACGCCGTATAAATTTTCCAATACCTTACGGCCGAGGACGACACTTTCCTCGGGCCCTGTGAGATGGACGCGATTGCCTCGCGCATTGACTCGAATCCCGAATGCATCTTCCAGTACGCGCAGGGTGGAGTTCCCTTCACCGTACAACTCAGCCGCGAGGGAGTTGTCCTCGAACACTAAGCTTTGGCGGGTGCTGGCGGATTGCGCGACCAGAGATTCATCCTTTTGCACTTACTACGGGTTTTTGGAAATCTTCCTTGTGGGAGCGAGCGGAATCAGAACTCTCCCTTCCTCCACATAATAGTAAGGCTCATTCGCCGAAGAAATCAACTCTGAGCTGGACACGCCGACCCGTGCCGCAAAAGTTTCAGGATTTTTCAGGTCTCTCGGGGAGAGACGCATCCAACGCCCCGAGGCCAATGCTCGTTTGAGGCGCAGCGTTTACAACTCCACCTGCAACTCATTCATTTGATTGCGGACCACCGG
>PIVT01000624.1 GCA_003353845.1 Pseudomonadota bacterium
AGGGGGATTTCGTCTCCTTCTTTCCCTGCGCTGCTTCGAGATGTTGGACTATCATTGAGACAACGCCATCGATGTTGCCGAGAACTTCAAGGTTCGAAAACCTGAGCACGCAGACGCCCAGATTTTTCAAGTGTGTGTCTCGCATAGCATCCCGAGAAGCCCCCTCCTCCTTGTAGTGTTGCCCACCGTCCAATTCGATGAACAAGCGAGCCGAGGGACATATAGAAATCAACAATGAAATTGCTAAGCTGAACGGCTGCTTAAGAGACGAAATCCCCCTACCCCCTTTCCAAGGGGGATCAATCGCAAACAGATCTACTCCGACCAAGAGACAGCTTTTTCAAAGGGGGAATCAGAATGTTCACCCGTCAACGAGTGCTTGACTAGGCACTAGGTTCTGTCCCGTATTTGTCGTCCCCGCGAAGGCGGGGACCCATGCCCGGGTTCAACTCAGACCAGAATTTGCTGCCATAAATCATCCCAGCACGGGTGTTTCTCCTCAAAGTCCAGAGTCCAGAGGGACGGAGTCATCACACTGGGTCCCCGCCTTCGCGGGGACGACAAAAACATGCCTCTCAGAAATGCGGGACAGTACCTAGTTCGAGCAGTCAGAGCATGTCCATCTCGTCTACCTGAACGGCGCCCTGCTGAAAGTGAACGCCGTTGGACTTGAGTGGACGCGCTCCTAACTGCTCTGTTGGTGCGGGCATTGGGAACCATGGAAGGGCCCTCGCCTAACATCTCGCAACGTGCGCCTTCGATCCCGCAATGCTCGCCTTCCATCTCGCAACGCGCGCCTTCTATCCCGCAACGCGC